>DATEVZ010000260.1:0-5538 GCA_035258265.1 Candidatus Acidiferrales bacterium | reverse complement strand
AATGCCGTGGGAGTCCAGATGCAAGTTGCCGCGGGTGAAGAAGTACGCAGGCTGGAGAAATGGATGTCGTGGCTGGCGACGACCGGATCGGTTTCGCCGTTTATTGGATTGTTTGGAACGGTGTGGGGCGTGATGGACGCGTTCGCGGGATTGGGCGACGCGGGCACGGCGAGTTTGCGGGCGGTGGCACCGGGAATTGCGGAGGCGTTGATTACAACGGCGGCAGGACTCTTTGCGGCGATTCCGGCGGTGGTTGCTTATAACCATTATTTGGGCAAGATTCGGGCGGTGGCCGCGCGGATGGATAGCTTTGCGGCGGAGTTTGTGGCCAAGATCGAGACGATTTATAGCGCGTAGGTGTCGCACCTACGGCATTCGGCGTTATTTCGGATTCTAACCCAACCTGAGCGATAAGTAGACGAGACGATCTTTTATGCCGCAGATACAGCGTGAGACTGGGACGTCGCTTTCGGAAATCAATATGGTTCCGTTTATCGACGTGGTGTTGGTGCTATTGATTATTTTTATGATTACGGCGCCCATTTTGCAGTCTGGGATCGAGGTGGACGTTCCGAAGACGAAAACGGTGAAGGAACTGACCGAGCAGCGCATGGTGATCACGATTGACCGGGCGCAGCGCGTGTATCTGAACGACAAGCCGGTGAACATTCACGATATAGGCGGCCAATTGACTTCGCAGATGAAGGACCCGCAGCATCAGGCGGTGTATGTGCGCTGCGACGAGACTGTTCCCTTCGGCAGTTGGGCGACTGTGGTGGATTCGCTGCGGCAGGCCGGCATACAAAATATCAGCGTGGTGACGCAGCCGCTGACCGAGCGCGCGCAGATTCAGTGACATGGCTTCCATCGCCGCAAACCCGGCACCCGACACCCTCAAAGGACCGCTGTCAATATCGTTGGTGATGCATGGGGCGCTGGCGCTGCTCTTCGTGGGGTCGGCGGTGTTTTCGCATCAGGGCGATTCGTGGGGCGGGCCGGGCGGCGCGATTACAGTGGGCGTCGTTGGGAGTTTGCCGGCGGTGCCGATGCCGCGACCTGAGGTGGAAACGCCGAGCCGCGTCGTCGATGAATCCAAAGGCTTGTACAAGGCCGAGCCTCAACCGAAACCTGTGGTGCCGCCGGACGCTACTCCAATTCCGAAATTTGAAAAAAATAAGCCGCCGAAATATGTGACGCGGCCTTCGAAGACGCTGGAAAATCCGAAGCCGCCTCCGCCGAATGCGGTTCCCTACGGAGGGGGTGGGACACCGACCGTGCCGTACAGCTCGTTTGCGATGGGTGCGGGATCTTCGACGCAGGCGGGGATGGGATTTGAAGGTCCGGGCGCGGGAAATTTCGGCGCGCGATTTTCCTGGTACGTGGAAGCGGTGCAGCGCAAGGTGAGCAGTACGTGGCTGCAGTCAACGGTGGATCCGAGCATTCAGTTTGCGCCGCGGGTGGTGGCGACGTTTGACATCATGCGCGATGGGTCGGTTGCGAATATTCAGGTGACGAAGTCGAGTGGGAATGCGTCGGTGGATTCGTCGGCAGTGCGGGCGATTCGGGACGCTAGCCCGATGCAGCAATTGCCGCCAGCTTATTCTGGGTCGAAGGTTAGCGTGGAATTTTGGTTTGATTTTAAGAGGTGAAAGGCAAAGGCGAGAGATTCAACACAGGGAACACAGAGAAAAACGAAGGCAAAGCCGAGAGCGCAGAAGCAGGAAACGCAGACGCGCAGAGAAAGACTCCATCACGGCGGAGGATGAAAAGGACTGAGGTGCGGGCAGCGTTGTTAGCGGCGGCAAGCCGCACTCCACGATAAAGACTATGAGACGACAACTTGTAATCATCGCGATGTTTTGTGTGGCTCTTCTTTGGTGTGCAGAGCCGGCAGCGGCGCAGGATTGGTTTAAGACGGGGACTGGTTTGGGCGTCGCCAAGGCGCGCGTGGCTGTTCCGGAGTTTGCGGTGCGGCAACCTGCGCCGGCGCCGCTGGAAAAAACCTTTCACGACGTATTGTGGGGCGACCTGGAGTACTGCGGCATTCTTGAGTTGGTGAGCCCGAGTTTCTATCCGTCGCAGGTGCCTAGCCAGCCTAACGAAGTGAAATTTGCCGATTGGGCCGCCGCGCCCGCGAATGTGTACATGCTGGCATATGGGAACTTGTCGACGGAAGGCACGAATCTGGCGGCCGCCGGTTTCTTGTCTGACGTGCACAATCCGCAAGCGCCGATCGCGCTGCAGAAAATCTATCGCGGGCCGGCGACGGATGCCGGCGCGCGACGGCTTGCGCACCAATTTGCGGATGATATCGTCGCGATTCTGGGCGGCGGATCGGTGGGAATCGCGCAGACCCAGATCGCGTACGTGAGCAGCAAGAGCGGAAACAAGGAAATCTGGGAGATGGATTACGACGGTTCGAACCAGCACCAGTTGACGCATCTCAAGTCCATTTCGCTGACGCCGCGATGGGCGCCCGATGACACGCGCATCGCCTTCACCTGCTACGTTCCCTTCCGTGGGATCACTTCACCGCAGATTTGCATTTATTCCACCGTCTCCGACAAGCTGATTTCGTTTCCGCGATACCGCGGCTCGAACAGTTCGCCGGCGTTTTCACCGAATGGATCGCAGATCGCATTTATGTCCAGCCAGAGCGGCGACCCACAGATTTACCTGTCGGATGCAAACGGCGGAGGGTTGAAGCGCATCACTTTCGCCGCCGGGGTGAGCACCTCTCCGGCGTGGAATCCGAAAACTGGAAATCAGATCGTATTCGTGAGCGATCGCGCGGGTGAGCCGGTGCTTTACCTGGCGAACTCGGACGGAACCAACGTGCAGAAGTTGGATATGCCGGATATGGGCTACGTGGTGGATCCGGCATGGTCACCGAATGGACAACTGCTGGCATTTAGCTGGCGACGCCCGAGCGGCAACTTCGATATCTATATTATGGACATCGTGAACCGGCAACTCGTGGAATTGACGCGAGATGCGGGGCGCAATGAACGTCCGAGCTGGGCGCCGGACGGGCGGCATCTGGTGTTCGAATCCACCCGCACGGGCACGCGGCAGATTTGGTCGATGTTGGCGGATGGCAGTTTGCCGCGGCAATTGACGTACGAAGGCCAGAACGAATCGCCAAACTGGTCGCCAAAATAACGCGCCACATCGAATTTTCCGCCGAGTAGTTGTTATTCGAGTGCTATTCGGCGAGCGATTTTTTCCGGGCCATGTACACGAGGATATGCGGCAGGGTCGCTATGCATTACTTGCTGCCGAGTGACTCGTGAAACCAAGAAGGAGGCAATCCATGGAAGTAAGCAGTAATCGAAAGCTCACGCTCCTGCTGGGCGCGGTGGCGATGTTCGTTTTTGTTGGCGGTTGCAAGAAACAAGTGGCCACAACTCCACCGACGAGCGCTCCTCCGGCGCCATCAGCGGCACAGCCGACGGTGACATTGAATGCCTCACCTAACATGGTGAAAAGCGGCGACACGGTGACGCTCACGTGGACGTCCACGGATGCGACGGATACGGATATTGAGCCGGGCGTGGGCAAGGTCGCGCTGCAAGGCTCGACGCCGGTGAACCCCACGGACTCGACCACCTATACGATTACGGCTACGGGCCCGGGGGGAAGCGCAACGGCGACCGCCAGAGTGACGGTGAATGCCGGTGTAGCGCCGTCGCCCGAGGGCGCGAACATGAGCGAATTGTTCGAGCAGAACGTCAAGGACGCTTACTTTGACTTCAACAAGGCCGACATTCGCGCAGACGCACGGGCGGCGTTGACGAAGGACGCGGAATTTTTGCGTTCATATCCGCAGCTGCGCGTGACCATCGAGGGACATTGCGACGAGCGCGGCTCAACGGAATATAATATTGGTCTGGGCGAGCGCCGGGCGCAGGCGGCGAAGAACTATTTGATCTCGCTGGGAATCGGCGCGGACCGGATGGACACGGTGAGCTGGGGCAAAGAGCGGCCATTTTGCACCGAGCACACGGAAGAGTGCTGGCAGCAGAACCGGCGCGCGCATTTTGTCGCGGCACACTAAGGAGAGCGCGTTCTATCGTCGGGGGTGGGTGGTTGTGAACCCACCCCTGCAAATTCAGGGCACCAAGGTCACGAAAATTGGCGTGTGCGGTTTCCATCCTTTTGATCTGACCTAAACTCGTTTAGGAGGTATTTCTATGCGCACAAAATCGATTGCGCTTGCGATTGCGGCGGTATTGGTTGGTGCGATCGGCGGCTCGATGCTGAGTCCCCGGCCCACGGGGGCCGTTTCCAGGGAAATTATCCAGTTACAGGAACAGATGTCGCAGCTACTGCAGGGGCAGCAGGCCATGCGCAGCGCCATCGACTCGAACAACGCGTCGATGCGCACGCTGGTACAGCAGTCGCTAGATTCGGTGAATGCGCTCAACGCGCAAATGGGCACGTTGCAAAAAAACGTGCAGGAAGCGACAGCCAACAGCGGCTCGAAGATAGACACGATGTCCTCGCAGACGCAGGGACTTTCCGACAATCTGTCGGACGTCCAGGCGCGCGTGGGAAAACTTGCCACGCAGATGAATGATATTCAGGGCACGTTGCAGAGCATTGACGGCAGGCTGGCGGGTGGCGCTACGCCTGGCAGCGCTCCTGCGCCGGGGGCTGCCGGCGGGACTGGCGCTCCGGGCGCGGCTCCTGCTGGCGGCACGCCGAGCGGCTCGGGCAACGGACTTTCTTCGATGCCGGGGATTTCGTCGGACACCTTGTACCAGAACGCTTTGCGCGACTTCACTACCGGGAAGTATGACCTCGCGCGTCAGGAGTTCGGCGACTACGTGAAGCAGTTCCCTAACACCGACCTGGCTTCGAATGCGCAGTTTTACCTGGGGGAAATTTCGTATCAACAGGGAGAATACAAGGACGCGATTGCGCAGTACAACGTGGTGCTGACGAATTACCCTCAGAGTTACAAGCAGGGCGCGTCACTATTGAAGAAAGGTTTGGCCGAGGTCGAGATGGGATCGAAGGCGACCGGGATTCGCGATCTTCGTGAGGTGGTGCGCAGGTTTCCCGGTACCGACGATGCGCGCCGGGCGCAGGCGAAGTTGAAGGAGCTGGGCGCTACGACTACCAGTGCCCGCTCTACCGCACCTCACTGATCGGCGTCCGAGCTCACCGTCCGGGATCGTGGCGAATAAAGACAATCCGGACATTGCTGTTCTTGCTTCCGCTGAGCTGACACACGCCGCAGCGTAATCCCCCTTGAACCTACCCCGCATTAAATGCTGCTCCCCGGTAATTCCTGTATAGAACTCCAGTCTATTCGCCAGTAGAGTCTTGGCAGCGCTACGTCTGCAATTCAATTTGAGGAGGATTACATGCCAACGAGAAAAGGATCCAGGCGGAAGTACGGCGCGGCGGCGAGCAGGAGCGTCGAGAGTGCGATGCGGCGGGAGAAGCGCGGCACGCTTCGGTCAGGAAAGGGTGGCAAAGGCGGCAAGGTGACCAGCCGCAAGCAAGCGATCGCGATTGGGCTTTCCGAAG
>DATEVZ010000259.1:0-2385 GCA_035258265.1 Candidatus Acidiferrales bacterium | reverse complement strand
TGCCCCGAACATTCTTGGATATCATATGCCCCTCACACTCAATTACTGGATCGTCTCCGCTGACCGCTTCGGCATCAATTAGCAGCCAGCCATGCAACTCACAGCGTATCGGTAGGTATTTCATGGCGGTCGTTCGATTGTATTCCAATCCTAAAGTCAGCGCACAATTCAGCGCACAATGAATGCCGAATACCAGCCCCTAACCCCGATTATTGTGATTGAATCCGCTCGGAAGTAATTGATCCGCCGTAGGCGCGTGTCAGAGCATCGCCGGAATTCTAGCATTGCTCAGGTGGGGACAGCCGCCTCGGCTGTCCGGACGGGCGACGGTGATGTCCCAGTCATACTCGCTTGCGACGCGAAAAAGACGCCTCGACGTTGCTTTACTGTCGGCGACTTCGCGGAATAGCCTCGGCGAGCGAATCCTTACCTTTGCAGCAGCCGTGAAGTCAGGCAATGAGATCTTCGCCGCTCAGCGAATCCTGAACGTTGCGAGGCTGATTCGAGTCTCGCGTCCCGCCTTTTTGCTCCGGGGATTCGATTGCTTCTTTTTCGTCACTGTCCAGCTCCTGGCGTATTCTATCTATGGCGAACATTTTACGAATCTCTATTCTCCGGCTACAATATTCTCAGTGGCTTCCCTCGCTTTACCTATCGACTGGGCCCACCCTCTCGTCAGGGATTGGTTTGTCCGCCGCTTCGGCACGCCCACTGAGCCGCAGGAGCAGGGATGGCCTCACATTCTGGCTGGTCACACCACGCTCATTTCCGCGCCCACTGGGTCCGGCAAGACCCTCGCCGCATTTCTCACTTGCATTGATCGACTGGTGCGCAAGGCGCTGGCGGGTGATCTCCAGGATCGCACCGAGGTGCTCTACGTTTCCCCCTTAAAGGCGCTGGGCAACGATATCCAGAAGAACCTCGAAGTCCCACTGGGCGAAATTCTGCAGATGGCCGGCGAGCGCGGATTCCTGATGCCACAGATTCGCACCGCTGTTCGCACCGGCGACACGCTCATGCACGAACGGCGCGCGATGCTGAAGCGTCCTCCACACATTCTCGTCACTACGCCGGAGTCTCTCTACATCTTGCTCACCGCGGAAAAAAGCCGCGCGATCCTGCGTGATGTTGAGACCGTGATCGTGGACGAGATTCATGCGGTGGCCGACGACAAACGCGGCGCTCACTTGACTCTCTCGTTGGAGCGGCTGGAAGCCTTGACGCATCGTCCGCCGGTGCGCATTGGCCTCTCCGCGACACAAAAGCCGATTGAACAAGTTGCCCATTTCCTCACAGGCAGTGGCCGTCCAGACCCCATAGTCGTTAACGTCGGCCACAAACGGAAGCTCGATCTCGCGATCGAAGTTCCAGCCAGCCAACTTGGCCCCATCGCGACCAACGAAATGTGGGACGAGATCTACAACCGCCTCGTAGAACTCGTCGAGCAGCATCGCGCTACGCTGGTGTTCGTAAATACGCGGCGACTCTCGGAGCGAATCTCACACCATCTGGCGGAAAAACTAGGCGCGGACAACGTCGCTGCCCATCACGGCAGTCTCTCACGCAAATTGCGTCTGGCTGCAGAGAAAAAGCTCAAAGATGGCGACATCAAAGTTCTGGTCGCGACCGCCTCGCTGGAATTGGGAATCGATGTGGGCACAGTGGACCTGGTGGTACAGATCAGTTCCCCCCGGGCAATCGCCGTGGCTCTGCAGCGCGTCGGCCGCTCCGGCCACTGGCGGGGCGCGGTGCCCAAGGGGCGCTTTTTTGTAACCACTCGCGATGAACTTCAGGAGTGCGCGGCTCTGGTGCGAGCCATCCGCCAAGGCGATTTAGATCGCATCATGATTCCAGATGCACCACTGGATATCCTAGCCCAGCAGATCGTGGCTATTTGCGCTTCAGCCCGTAGCGCCGCCGTCCCGGCGGCTGTCGTGGGGATGTCCCGCCCCCACGACCGAGGGCAAGATGCCCTCGGGACAACCGGCGAGGACGCCGGCGCTACAGATGCCGGTTGGGACGAAGACGAGCTGTTCGCCCTGGTGCGGCGGGCGTATCCGTATGGCAATCTTTCGCGCCAAACCTACCAAGCGGTTCTCGAAATGCTGTCCGAGGGTATTGCCGCGCGGCGCGGACGTTATGGCGCTTACATCCATCGCGATCGCATCAATCGCAAGCTACGTGCGCGGCGTGGGGCGCGGCTCGCGGCAATTACCAGCGGGGGCGCTATCCCTGAGACGGCGCTGTTTACGGTTGTCGCTGAGCCCGAAGGAATTGTCGTGGGCACGCTCGATGAGGACTTTGCCGTCGAGAGTAATGCCGGCGACATCATGCTCCTGGGCAACCGCTCGTGGCGAATTCGCCGGGTTGAAGGCAAATCGGGAC
>DATEVZ010000258.1:0-11982 GCA_035258265.1 Candidatus Acidiferrales bacterium | reverse complement strand
TTCCGCCGCTTCCTTCAGCCGCTGAATGGCCATGCGGTCCTTGCTCAGGTCAATGCCCTGCTCTTTCTTGAATTCTGCAACGATCCACTCCATCACGCGCTGGTCAATGTCATCACCGCCCAGATGCGTGTCGCCGTTGGTGGACTTCACTTCCACGACGCCTTCGCCGACCTCCAGGATCGAAATGTCGAACGTGCCACCGCCTAGGTCGTACACGGCGATGGTTTCGTCCTTCTTCTTGTCCAGGCCGTAGGCGAGCGCAGCCGCCGTCGGCTCATTGATGATGCGCAGGACTTCCATACCGGCAATCTCGCCAGCTTGCTTGGTGGCCTGGCGTTGGCTGTCGTTGAAATAAGCCGGCACGGTGATCACAACTTTGGTGACTTTTTCGCCGAGGAAATCTTCCGCAGCGCTCTTCAGCTTTTGGAGAATCATGGCCGAGATTTCCGGCGGGCTGTACGTCTTGCCGGAAATTTCCACGCGCGCGTCATCGTGCGGCCCCTTCACTACTTTGTAAGGCACGCGCTTGGCTTCCTCTTGAACTTCATCGTAGCGGCGGCCCATAAACCGCTTGATGGAGTACACAGTGTTTTCAGGATTGGTGATAGCCTGCCGCTTGGCCACTTGGCCCACGAGGCGCTCGCCGCTCTTGGTGATGGCGACCACCGACGGAGTGGTCCGCGCCCCTTCCTGGTTCGGAATTACGGTTGATTCGCCGCCCTGCATCACGGCGACTACCGAATTGGTCGTACCCAGGTCGATACCTATAATCTTGTTACTCATGGAATGTGCTCCTATAGCGTCCCGCCGGCGCTAGCCTGGGACGACAGCTCAAATGCGAAGGTCATAATACACGTTGAGTGTATCATTGTCAACATTCTTGTATATGGCTGCATGTGATTGTAAATGCGTGTCTTGCCTGCCTAGAACCGCCGGAAACGATGCGACTTCGCTTGCGCACACGCAATTAAATCGGCTCGAAGACTCGTATTGTGCCTGAGTAGATTGCTTCTAGACTAGATGGAGTGCAGAGCTGATTTTTGCGGTGTCCCTAAGCTAATCATGTGGACTTGAAAGGCTCGTCTCGTCGAACCAAATAACATGCGTCGGCATCTTAGTCCAGACTCGATCAAAACGGCACATGGCGCGTGCCAGCGCAACCGTATCCGCTGCAATTCGAGTTACAATTATCGTTCTGTTCTTTTTTAACCAAGCTTAGGAGGAATCGTTGAACCTGCGAATCGAGCCCTCAAGCGCACGCCCATCGCCAGGCTGGCTAGTCACTGCACTGTTCGCCGCTGTGTTAACTCTCGCGCCGGCGATGACGGCGCAGACACCTACTAAAGCTAGCGCGCACAAGCGTCCCGCGGCCGCCTCGGACCCCGCCGCCGACGCTGTTCCGAACAAAGCTCTCGGCAATAAGAGCGCGCCGATCACCATGGAAGTTTTCAGCGACTATCAGTGCCCCTCCTGCGGCAACTTTTTTGAAAACACCTTACGGCCGATGATCAACGAGTACGTGGCGCAGGGAAAAGTCTATCTGGTCCACCACGATTTCCCGCTGCAGATGCACAATCATTCCGGTGAGGCCGCGCGCTGGGCCAATGCCGCTGCAAAAGTCGGAGAATTTCAGGAAGTTGACGCCGCGCTCTTCGACAATCAAGCGGCATGGACCGCTAGCGGCGATCTGCAGAAATACGTCGCGGCGGCGATGAGTCCTGCGGATTTCAAGCGCGTGGAAGCCATTCTGAAGCCATGCACTTCGCCTCCACCGACATCGCGAGTGGACGGCTCCGCGCCGCAGGCGGATCACGCTTGCCCGGTGGACGTCTACATTGTGCAGGACATAATTCTTGGCTACCAAGTTCCGGTGAAAGCGACTCCTACCTTCATCGTTCACTACAAGGGCCAGAGTTATCCGGCGTCCTCGGGAATCGTTACGTGGCCGATCCTGAAGCAATTTTTCGACTCTCTGCTGAGCCAATAGGGTGAGAAATTTCGCATGACGACAAAGGAAGCGCGCGGGCGGCTGGCGCCGATCCTGCTGATGGTGGGCCGGCTGGCCCTTGCCGGAATTTTTCTTTTTGCCGCGTACGCAAAACTGAAACCGCAAGCGGCCATGCCTTGGTCCGGCGCGTCGATTCGGACTTCGCTCTCGATGTTCGCCATGCAGGTGGATTCCTACCAATTGCTTCCGCCACAGCTTGTAAGTCCCGCCGCGCATTTTCTGCCGTTGTTCGAATTGTTTTTAGGACTGTGGTTGCTAAGCGGCGTCTGGCTGCGCTATTCGTCTTTGGTCACTACGCTACTGCTTGGCGCGTTTTTCGCCATGATGGTGCGCACTTACCGGATGGGCTTAGAAATCAATTGCGGATGTTTTGGTCCCGGCGAACGCCTTGGACCCAAGACGCTGCTACGTGATGGCTCGCTGCTGGCGCTTGCGTTGGCGGTGACGATTGGCGCGTTTCTGTTGCGCCGCAAGCGCAGTGAACGATCCGCGCCAGCCGGTGCTGTTTCCTCCACCCCCCAACGCGCCGACTAACACGCGGGCGCGCCAGCGCACCCGTCCCCAGAGTTTTCTGCTGCAAACCATATCGCAATCGCCTCCGTAGATATAGAATGGCGCGTTTCGTCGAGGAGGCTCGGATGCACCGTATTTCGCGCGCACCGCTTGCCAGCGCACTTTTGATTTTCGTCTTCGCACATCTTGTTCCCACCGTAGCCTATGGTCAAGCCGCCGCGCCTGCTCAGACGGGCAAAGACCTCAGGCTCGAACGCCTCTTCAGCCCACCTTTTCTTTTCGGACGCCAGACGCAAGGAATCGAATGGGTGCCCGACGGCAAACAATTTTCATATCTCGATCGCCAGGGCGCAGGCGGAGATGCGGCAGTCGAAATGTGGACCATGAACGCCGCTACCGGCGAGCGCAAGGTTCTGGTGAACGCTGAAACGCTAAAGAAAATGATCCAGCCCGAAAAAGCCAAAACCACGCAGGCGACCGGCCTGGGCCGCGTCCAAGCGGACAACTACTTGTGGTCGCCGGATGGGAACTCGCTTCTCTTCATCGGGAGCAATAGTTTGGTGCTGCTGGACCTGAAGACGATGACCCCCAAGCCCATTTTGAGCAGCGAACAGGATATTGAAGACCCGAAATTCTCACCCGACAGCAAATGGATCAGTTTTTCGCGCAGCGCGAATCTCTTCGCCGTAAGTATTGCCTCCGGCGAAACCAAAACTCTCACTACCGGCGGCAGCGAGGAAATTCTGAAGGGAAAACTCGATTGGGTGTATCCCGAAGAGCTCGACGCGCGGACGGCGTATTGGTGGTCGCCGGATTCTTCCAAGATCGCCTATTACGAGATGGACGAACGGCCGGTGACGCGCTATCCGATCATGGACATGAGTTCGCCGATCGGCGGAACCGAGTACACGCGTTATCCGCAAGCGGGCGAAGCGAATCCGATCGTGCGCGTGGGTGTGGTTTCTGTGAATGGCGGAGAAACAAAATGGATGGACACCGGCGCGAACACGGACGTTTATCTCGCGCGCGTGAATTGGCTGCCCGACAGCCGCAGCGTCGCGATTCAGCGATTGAATCGCGGGCAAAATCAGCTCGACCTGCTTTTCTGCGACACCGCAACGGGCGCCTCGAAAACCGTCCTGACCGATACCGACAAGTATTGGATCAACATCAGCGACGATCTTTATTTTTTCTCGGACAATAAACGCTTCCTGTGGTCCAGCGAGCGCACCGGTTACCGCCATTTCTACCTGTACGAAAATTCCGGCAAACAAATCGCGCAGCTGACCAGCGGGGACTGGGGGATTTCCGATCTGGGCGGCTTCGGCCCGGGATCCGCGAATCATCCGGCGGTGGACGAAGCGCGCGGCTACATTTACTTCCTCACGAACAAGGATAACGTCCGCGAATCGCAGCTTTATCGCGTCTCGCTCAACGATAAATCTCTCACGCGCATCACCAAGGACGCCGGAACACATTCCGTGAAAATCGCGCCGGATGCTTTGACATTTATTGATTCTTACTCGAATGCCGCGACGCCACCACGCCAGGACCTTTATCGCATCGACGGTACTCGCGTTGCGGTAATCAACGAGGACAAAGTTCCCGAGCTCGCGGAATATCGCTTGTCGCCCATGGAATTTGTCGAAGTCACCGCGGATGACGGGACGAAACTGAATGCGTCCATCATCAAGCCGCCGGATTTTGATCCGTCAAAGAAATATCCGGTCCTGATTAACGTTTACGGCGGGCCGCACGTTCAAATCGTGCGCAACTCGTGGGGCGGAGCCGGATACTTGTGGCACGAAATCCTCGCGGAAAAAGGCTACATCCTTTTTTCGCTGGACAATCGCGGCTCATGGGGCCGCGGCCACGCTTTTGAGACTCCGATTTATCATCAGCTTGGCAAAATCGAATTGCAGGACCAGCTTGCCGGGGTGAAGTATCTGAAATCGCTCGGATACGTGGACCCTGCGCGCATCGGAATCACGGGCGGGAGCTACGGCGGCTACATGACGCTGGAAGCACTCTTCAATGCCGCTGATGTCTTCAAGGCAGGCGTTTCCGATGCTCCGGTGACGGACTGGAAACTCTACGACACGATTTACACCGAGCGTTACATGGGCCGCCCGCAGGACAATCCCGACGGTTACAAGAATTCTTCGCCGGTGAATCAGGCCGCGAATATCAAGGGCAAGCTCATGCTGGTTCACGGCACGGGCGACGACAATGTGCACTTTGCAAATTCAGTGGAACTGCTCAACGCCTTGATTGACGGCTTCCACTATCCCGACCAAGTAATGGTTTTCCCCGGGCGCGGCCACGGCATCAGCGATCGCGCTGCTCGTGTGTTGTCAATCCAGCGAACTCTGGAGTTTATTCTAGCGAACCTTTAGAACTCGGGGGCTTCATGCAACCATTGAAGTACAGTAAACTTCCAATATAATGCGACGGTTCGCCTAGCCGGGCCCTTCCCCGTGCCGCGAGCTCGCCGGGTGACATTTGATGCGCGGAAAACACAAGCGAGTATGGACTTCTCTCTCTAAACCCCTGCGCATTGCGGCAGGGCTTCTGGCCGTTTCGCCGTTCTTACCGATCGCGGGCGCGGCCGCAGCCGCGGCACAAGACACGATGGAAGCGCCGAAGCCGGAGCAAGCTCCGGTGATGGAAGCCGATACCTCCTCGAAGCTGCTCGAAAGCGGATATCGTCACTTGTACGAACTTAACTTCACGGCCGCGCGCGTGGATTTTGTAAGCTACCAAAAAGAGCGCCCTGAAGATCCGCTCGGCAAAGCTTCGGAGGCCGCGAGCTATCTATTCGAACAGTTCCACGCGAGGGGCGTTCTGACCTCCGAGTTTTTCGTGAATGATCAGACGTTTCTGGGAGGTGTCCCCGGAAGCGCGGAGCAGAATCACAATGCCGGGTTTGTCGAAGCGAATACTCAGGCCCGCGAACAAGCCAAGAAACTCCTGAAGTCCAATCCAAAAGATGTTCACGGGCTGCTCGCTCTTACGATTGCCGACGGTATGGAGTCCGACTACGACGCGATTATTATCAAGAAGCAGTTGCCGGGTCTTTCCATGATGCGGCAGGCCGAAGCCGACGCCAAAACGCTGTTAGCGATCGATCCCAATGAGCAAGATGCCAACGTCGCGCTGGGCATGAGCAATTACGTGATTGGCAGTCTCCCGAGTTACAAGCGCGCCTTCCTTTGGTTCGGCGGACTGCATGGTGATAAACAGCGCGGCATGGACCAAATGGGTTCTGCCGCCGAGCACGGCCACTACTTGCAGCCCTTTGCGAAGGTAATGCTCGCTCTAGCCTACGAACGCGAACATAAACCGGAACAAGCGCGCGAATTGCTGTCGGAACTGGCGGTGCAATTTCCCAGGAACTCCGTTTTCGCCCGCGAGCTGGCTTTGGTTGATAACCCCTCTTGCTGCAAGCGCTGAGCGGCCCCCGCTTTCCCAGTCCGATGTTTTCTCTGCGTTCTCTGCGCCCCGGCCTCTGCGAACTCTGCGTTAAGCAGTTGCAGTTCGTGAAGCTCTTGCTCGATCGCCCCGCGGGCACGCCATTCTCGCTGCACTCTCTCTTTCCGGACTCCGTGTCTTTTGTGCTAAATCTTTTCGGTGATCATCACCACTTCACCCGGACGCGATAAGTCAGCGTCGCAGTGCCGTCTTTCTCCACCGGAATTTGAAACCCGATCGTCGTCGCGTCCAACTTCTCCGGCTTGAAATTGGAATTCACCACCTCCCAATCGCCGCCCACCGGTTCGCGCACTTCCACCGTGACCGGGCCGTCCTTGTGATTCCGCAAAGCGATCTCGTATTCCATTTCATAAAGATTGCTGGCAAGCTTTTTGTAGTCTGTCTGCTTGCGCTCGCAAACCACATCGAAGGCATTACCGACGTAAATCTTCACCGTTTCATCTTTCGGCGTGTGCGAGATCCTGTCTTCGCCGACAAACTGTATGCCGCCTTTGGAGTCCGCCTGGTACACGCGGACGGTACCCGCAGGCAGCGGCATCCCCAACTGGCTCTTCTGATCGTTCTTGAACCGGTAATAAACTTTCACCGGCTGCGGCATCGCGTTTCCGATGCCCTGCGGATTGCGGTAATAATAAGCCTGTCCTTCGACCATCAAATATTTCTCGACCGGAACGCCCGTACCATTGAGCAAGCTGATTTGCTTCGATTCGTTGTTTTGGATCGAGGTGCGCCGCTCGAGTGAATACAGGTGATATTCCGAAAATCCCTCCTGTGTAAACTGAGGCGGCGCTGCAGCGTTTGCCGTCTTCATCGCCCTGCCCATCGCTTCCATTTCCACGAGTGGCGTAACTTGATGAATCTCGCCGGCGACCAACTGTAACTTCGCGTTGGCGTACGCCACGCCGCTGTTGTTCGTCAACGTAACCCAGCCGTCCAAGTCCGCTGCCTTCTCGTCGCGAGCGACGGTGAGGACATAGTCCGCACTCCAATTAATATTGTTCGTTAGATACGATGCTTCGACCTTCTGCGCATTCGCGCCGCGATTATCCAGGGTCCACACCAGCGTTGGTCGGCTATAGAGATTCCCCGGCAATTCCGGAAAGCGGTAGGAATCGGCGCCCATGCCAGTCACGATTTCGTTGCCGATCTTCCACACTGGGCCGTTGTTGTCGGAAAGCAAGAGCGCTTTGGTCTCGATCCACTTGGTCGATCCGGCGTCTTTTTCCGAGCGCACGAGTGTGACTTCGCGACCCACATATTTCTGGAGCAGCTTCTGAGGGTCGAGCAAGTCGTACTCGTAGTTTTGCTCCACCACATTCAACTTGGCGGGTTCTGTCAGCGAACGGAAATGCACCGTCGCGGGATTGATTGCAGCGGCCACGTCTTCGAACTTCAGCGGAAATATTCCCGCCGACAAATGGATCTGCCGAACATCGCGCACCAGCGCGATATTCGAGTTGTACACGGTCACCGCGAGGTCCGTCTGGTCTTTGTCGGTGGTCGTCGAGGCCTCGGCATCGGCTTTTCGTTCATCCTGCTGCTCGCGCGCCGCATACACCTTTTGCAAATAGCCGGCCAGCGGCACAATCACAACAATCGCGGCCAACATAACCGTGCCAAAGCTTTTCAGTGCGCGTTCACGCATGGGCGGTCTCCTTCGATGAATCCGTATGACGCGGCAATTTCGCCGGGTAATTCCTCTCAGGTATAGAACGGCCATGATTGAATTTCTTGCAGAGAGATATATCCGCGAGAGTCCTCGCGTTATTTCGCGACGTCCCACGTCTTCCCGCCGTCGGTGGTCGAGAATCTTCGGCCATCCGCGGTCGTCACCATGGCCGATGATTCATCCTTGGCCTCAATTCCGGCGAACCCCTCGAAATTCGCAACGATCGGAGGCTGAATCTCTGCCCATGTTTTGCCATCTATCGTACGGAGGATTTCGCCATGTACTCCAACGAGCCAGCAGATTTTAACCGTGGGCGCGGAACCAGCGACAAAATGATCGTGCGTTTCAAGCGATTGATATTTCCAGCTTGCGCCGCCGTCCTCGGAGCGTCCAACCGAGCCGCTATCGGAGACCATCCACAAAACATTCGTATCCGGCGTTTGCACCATGAATCCCGCTATCAGGTTCGAGGACATTTGGGCTTGTTGAATTCTTGCCCGTTCGGCCGCATCCCGAGCACCGCGGGCCGCGAGATTCGATGTTGCGGCCAGACGCGAGGGTGCCGCCGCAGGCGCAGACGCGGCCGGACGCGCCGACGTCTTCCCTTTGGCCGCACCGGACGGCTTGGTTTCCTCTTGAGGTGCCCGCGCCGCGGAGTCTCTCGCAGCGGAAGAAGGTACCGGTTTCATTGGTGCGATATCTAGACCCTGCGCATTCGTGGCCGGCGGCGCTTCCGCTACCATCGTGTTCTCCGCGGATGAAATCGAGTCAGTTGCTGGCGCTACAGGCGCATTTTTTTCGCGCGCCCCTTGAGCCGCGGTTGCTTGTTTCTTCTGAGGAGGCGACGGCAACACCCGTGAGTACATCTGCTCCGCGGCCTTGGCTCGGGCCACGTCACCGGACAACATTTGGTTTTTCGGCTCGGCCGCGCCTGACGCCGACGTGGCAGGTGCGCTCGATTCACTCGGCGCTGCCGAGGCAGCGGCGGGGCTTTCAGGAGCGGCCAGCGGCACCGCATCTGGCCGCAACATGGTCACCTCGTTTGCAACTTCCACCGACTTCCATTTGTACAAAGTGATTCCGGCCATCAGCACGAGCACCGCAAACGCAGCGGCCGTGGGCATCAGCCATCGCGGCGTGCGCAGCCAATTCCATCCGCTCGCGGCTTCTTTCTGGGCCTCATCAACATCGCCCGCGCGGGCCATCGCAGCCAGTTGCTCGCGGCAGCGCGAGCATCGCGAAAAATGCAAATCGTAGCGCGCGGTCTCGTCCACACCGAGCGCACGATCGAAGTAGGCGGCAAGGACTTCCGGCGCGGGGCAGTCCTTGCTCTCAACTCCGGCTGCGTCCGACGCGAGGGTTCGTCGCAGCAACCCGGCCATCGCCTTGTCTTCTTCTCGCGAAGCCATTCTTCTTTCTCCAAAGTTAGAACGCGCGAAAGAGCACTTCTTGCAGCAATGCGCTGGTCAATTAGCGCCAGTCATTCGCGCGCCGAAAGCGCTTGCGTCAAATCAAACGGCCATTCTTCGCGCGCATATTCGTAGCAAAGCCGCAATTGCGCTTCGCTCAATTTCTTCTCGCGTCGCAACGCCGCTTCCACATGCTTGCGAACTTCGCGGCGCGTGCGCTCGAGTTTCCGCGACACTGTCGCTTCATGCTCGCCTACCAGCTTGCCAATCTGCGCGAGCGTGAGCCCCTCCACATAATAGTAAGCGAGCCGCAGACGGTCGCGCGCTGCGAGCGTTCCCAGAGCCGCCAGCAGCACTCCTTGCAGCATCGCGAGATAGCGTTCGCGCTCGGGGTCGCTTGAAAGCTGCGCCGGCGCCGCAAGACTTGCACGATCCCCGGGATCAGAGTCGTCGTCGAACGATTCCGTATGCCGCGCGCGGCGAAATGCGTCCACGTAACGCTGCGCCAGGATCGCATGCAGCCAGGTAGTCAGCTTGCTGCGCCCCAGAAAATAATCGAACAGCGATTTGCGCTGCCCTGCGACTTCGCGCAGTCCGTACAGCTCGGCGTACAGCGAGTCTGCAAGTTCGCGCGATGCCGCCTCCCCCGCGATAGCGCGCGCGGCGCGGTACAACTCCGGGCGATATTGCGCGACGAAAGAATCCCACGCCGCCGCATTGCCGTTGCTGCAAGCGCACGCCAGCGCTAGGTCGGCCGCATGCAGCGAATCGAGATAGCCTTGAATCGTACGGGCATCATTCGGAGGTGCATTCGCAAAGCGATGCGCGACGCTGCGCTCGAGCGTTCGCTGGATTCGCTCGGGAGAGAGCTGCCAATCCGCTGGCATCGCGGCCCTCTGCAGCAGGCCTTGAGCCATCTTGAGCGACACGATTTGTTTTGCCGGGCTGGTGGTCGGCATGTGCGCCTGCATGTGGTTCTGCTTGGCCCAACTGCTTAAGGAGATGATACCCGAAGTGCGTCCTGGAGTTGCCTGGCGCATCTGCTGCACGGGTTGTTTTGCGGGCGCCGTAGAGACTCTGCTAGCGATAGCACTACTCCAGTTCGCAGGCTCAACGGGGTGTTTCTCTGCGAACCCTGCGCTCCTACCTCTGCGCACTCTGCGTTGAATCTTTGCTTTTTGGCTTTGCAGCCGCAGCGTGGCTCACAAACTCGCTCGTCGAAAACTGCTAAGATGTCCGCGGATGTATAGCTGCCCGGAATGCGAGCAATCGATCAATCAGGCGAGCGACGTCTGCCCCTATTGCGGCGCGGACCAGAAAGCTCTCGATGACGCTGAATCGCTGCTATCCGGCAAACCCGCCAAGAGGAAAAGTGTCAAGCGAATCATCCTCGTGTGCGTAATCCTGTTGGCGATTTTGTGGGTCACCGCCTGGTTTGCCGTCCCGTGGAAAATTTCCGGATCGAAGACCGAAGCGGAATCTCGCGCTCGCGACGCGATGGTCTCGATTCAAAAAGCTGTGAACGTGTACCACGCGAGCGAAGGAAGTTTTCCGCCGTCGCTCGAGAGTCTCGGCGACGCAGTGCAGAAAGCGGCGCAAGCCGCGCAGTCGTCGCGTTACACGCTGCAATATACGCCCGGCCGGCCGGACGCCGAGGGTCGCGTCGGAGGCTATACTCTGACAGCCCGGCCGGGAAATTTCGGCTTCCTCAGTTTTTACGCCGACGAAACCGGCGTATTCCGTGCCACCCGCGAAGATCGCGCCGCCACCGTCCAAGATCCTCCGATCAAGTAGAACCAGCGCCCGGGAGCCACAGCGAATCCCCCTTTGGGCGAATCAATCTCCGAGCCAGCTAAAGGAAACCGTGCAACCGCAGAGCCCTCGGTCGCGGCCGTGTAGTTCGATGTGGAGGCCAACTGCCAATGCGGCGTAGCGTAAAGCGTAGCAAAGGACGGAGGCAACATGACGGAGACTAACGCCGATTTGAATCATCAACGATACAAGGGTTCGCCGCTCGATCTCGCAAGCGTAAAGCACCATTCCGTATTTCTTCGAGAGTCCTTTTTTGGTTTCTGCCACATGTGCAAGAAGCGACGGATAGTTCACGCCGAAATGTTCCGATGCCCGTCATGCTACTACATGATGATTCTGTTTCCACCGACTGGCAGTGATGAAAGGAGAAAACCATGAGCGACAGCGAAAAGAAAAACTCCGGCATCAACTGGATTGCTAGCGGGGAACTTCAAAAGGACTTTGGCGATACGCTCTTTTCGGAGGGCGTAAGAATCGCCGACTGGCCTGATTATCGGTTCAGTACTGCGGATGATCGCGTCTTCGGGTTTTCTGGGGATGGAGAGTCTATTGGTAAGCGATTGAGTGCCCGAGATATTCTAGTTAACAAATACGACCGGGCTAGATTAAAAGAAACGGCAGGCATGATAATCCAGACCGTCAACGGCGTCCCAGACGATCCGATGATTTTTCGCGACCGAGAATCATTGGTAGAGATGTGGTTCGAACTGCATAAGAGTTACGGCGTGTCTCCGTCTGAAGACGAATTAGCTGGATTCGATGTCGAGCCGGACGGGGACGACAAAGAGCAAATCTGAATGCCTGCTGGGATCCCCGCCGAAGAAAAAGAACCGCCCGTCTTGTGAAGATTATCTGCGGATGCCTTTTGACGAAAAGGTTATCGAGCACATACGTTCGCGTCCCGCCGGCAATCCTCTGTTTAATAGGCTCGTTGATGAGTTAGATCCCAAAACACGAATTTGAATCAGGCTGCGTCCTCGAATTTTCTTGCACGTCATGCCTGTCTTCAACTGGCGACCGGTCTACTTCTTCGGCGGTGGTGGGAAATTCTTCAATAGTTTGGCCATTGCCTTGTCCAG
>DATEVZ010000257.1:0-3280 GCA_035258265.1 Candidatus Acidiferrales bacterium | reverse complement strand
GGAGAGAGCCCCGGCTGGCCGGTGGCGATCGTTTTTGTCCGCACAACAGCGAGATCGTTCGAGCTGGTATCTACAACCAGAAGAATGTCACCGCCGGGCGTCAACCGAGAGGTAGCAGGGGACTGGCCCACCTGAATCGGGCGGCCAACTTGGCGAGTTTCAACCGCGACCGGCACGATGTGGCCCGCGGCTGAATCAGAGACATAGAGTGTTTCAGTTGCGGCGGCGAAGGCCGCGGAGGTCGGCGACATTCCGAGCAGCAGGAAATCTCCAACTTCGTTTGTGCCGGTGTTTACGATCAGCAGGCCATGCGCGGAACTCGAGGAAATGTAGAGTTCGCCTCCATCGGGCTTCAAAGCCAGATCGCTCGGGGTGCCGCCCAGCGCGAGATTTGTCAGGAGAACCTCTCGCTTTAAGTCCAACACCGAGATTTGATCCGATGAGCCGGAAGTGACGAACGCTTTGGAATTGTCCGGAAGGATCACGATCTGCTCGGGATCAGGCGCGGTCGGAATTACGCCAAGCGGCGCGAGAGTACTGGCATCCAGAAGCGAAATCGTCGCGTCATCCCGATTCGACACCAGCACCGTCTTGCCGTTTGGCGCTACGCGAGCGATCCAGGGGCGACGCCCGGCACGTCCACGAGCTACGATCTGCCGAGAGCCCGTATCTATAGCGAGAACCGTTCCCGGGCCCGAAACAGCAACGTAGGCGCGGCGGCCGTCCGGCGAAAAATCAAGCGCATAGGGAGCGGCGCCGACCGGAATGCGCGCTACGATCTGATTCGATCTCACGTCGAGAATCCATGCGTAGCCGCCAACGGAGCTGAGTCCCCAAATTTCCGGACGCGTGGGGTGGGGCCGCAAGCCGCTGGGGCCGGGACCGACTAAGATCGTGGCGACCGGAGAGAGCTTCACGAGATCGATCGCCGAAACCGTGCCGTCGGCCGTGTTTCCCACGTAAGCGAACAGATGCAGGTCCGGGCGGAGGAACGACGGCCGAAGTTCCAGCGCCACTTCGCGGATCGCGAGAACCGCAAGAATTAAAAGCAGAAAGACGAGACGATAATTAAAACGGAGTTTCAATTGATATTGCGGCCGAGGACGGCGGCAATCTGGCGCACTTCGCGAATGAGTTGCTCGAATTCTTCGGGAAGGATGGATTGCGGTCCGTCCGAGAGCGCGCGGTCAGGATCGTGGTGAACTTCGACCAGCAGCCCATCGGCGCCGACAGCAACCGCGGCGCGAGAGAGCGGCAGCACTTTGTTGCGGCGGCCGGTGCCGTGCGACGGGTCAACCACAATAGGAAGATGGCTGCGTTTTTGCACGGCGGGAACGACGCTCAAGTCCAGGGTGTTGCGCGTGAAATCGGAAAAAGTGCGAACGCCGCGCTCGCACAGGATCACGTTGTAATTTCCTTCGGACATCAGATATTCGCCCGCCATCAGGAACTCGTCCAGCGTGGCGGACATGCCTCGCTTCAACAGCACCGGCTTTTTCGAGCGCCCGGCGCGTTTCAGCAGTGAAAAATTCTGCATGTTGCGCGCGCCGATCTGGATTACGTCTGCGTATTTTTCCACCAGGTCCAGCGACTCGTTGTCGATCGCTTCGGTAATGATGCCGAGCCCAAACTCCTTGCGCACGTCCGCCATGATTTGCAGGCCGGATTCGCCGAGACCTTGAAAGCTGTAGGGCGACGTGCGCGGCTTGTAAGCGCCGCCGCGGAAAAGCCGCGCGCCGGACGCTTTCACGTGCTTGGCGACGGTGAAGGCTTGCTCGCGGGTTTCAATGGCGCAGGGGCCGGCGACCATGGCGACGTCCGCGCCTCCGAACAGCACGTCGCCGAGCGGTGTCGGAACGCGGACTATCGTGTTTTCGAGTTTCACATCGCGGCTGACGAGCTTGTAGGGCTTGCTGACAGGGATACATTCGACGACGCCGGGCATCGATTCAAGCGAACCGATATCAACTGCGCCGGTGTTGCCGGTGATGCCGATGGCCGTGCGGCCGGCTCCGGGAATCGGATGCGCCTTGTAGCCCAACGTCTCGATGCGCTCGCAAACGGCGCGCACTTCCGCGTCGGTTGCGTGAGACCGCATGACAACCAGCATGAATAGCCCCCTGAGTAAGAACGAATTCGTGAGTTTACTGCATGGGGGAAGCGGGCTGCAAATGAGGACGGCGAAAAGTCAGCGCGGGGCGACGCACTCCCAAAGCAACACCAGAAAGCCGGAGACGCTCAGGATTGTCCGCACGGCGTGGAGCCGCGCCCATTTTGCAAGGCGCGCTCTCTCCAATTCGATCTCCAGCTCTTCCGTATCGTTTAGAAGCAACCGATTCGTCGGCATCATGAATAGGAACGTAAAAGGCACAACTGCTACAACGAGGCTGCCGCCCAGAAGCCAAAGCCAATCGTGCGTGAACGCGGCGAGCGCGGCGCTGGATAAAAAGCAGACGATTGCCAATGCGGCTTGCTGAGGCGCGGCACGTTTGTAGCTGGGACGAAACTCTTCGAGTGCAGCCTCAACGCCGAGTGACATGCGCGCGGGATGTTCCACTGTGGTGAGGTAGAAAGCGGCGCCGGTAAAGATCCCGGAACTGAAAACGGCAAGAAACTTCAGAATCGTTTCCATCGATATGATTCAAGCACAACTCGCCAGCAAGTCGCAAAGTTTTGGGCTCGCAAACTTGGAAAGACCCGCGCGCGAAAACGAAACCTCCCGGCGCGTTACTCTCCGTTTACTTTGTAATGTCAACGGGGTGGTATACTCCCCGCACTCTTAGAGCGAGGAGGTCCTCCCGTGCAAAAATATCTTGCGGAATTCCTGGGAACTTTTGTGCTGGTGTTTGGCGGAGTCGGCAGTGCGGTGCTCGCCGCGTTTGCCTATGCCGCGATTCGTCTGCCCGATACGCTGATTACCACGCCTCAGGCTGAACGTGCGCTGGCGAGCGAACAGGCTCAGCGTCGAAGCCCAAAGTAGCGCATCACGTCGGCGAGAAGTAGAGAGGATGAGAGCTTCATCGAAACAAACTGGCGGCGCACAAGTACGCGTCCTGAACGTCCGCACTTCGCGGCGAACGGAGATGCAGGATGTTACCGACAAGATTGCGGCGGCAGTGCACGATTCCGGATGCGCGAGCGGCGTCTGCCACTTGTACGTGCCCCATACAACGGCAGGCGTGATTATCAATGAGGGTTACGACCCCGCGGTAGCGCACGACATCGAGACGGCCTTTGATCGGCTGGTTCCGCGCGTAGCGAATTCGGCGCATGCAGAAGG
>DATEVZ010000256.1:0-47690 GCA_035258265.1 Candidatus Acidiferrales bacterium | reverse complement strand
CCCACCTATCCCCTGTTTACGCTTCGCTACGCGCCTTGCAGCGCCCAGTGCAAAACTCGGGGCCGAGTAGGTCGCTAATCCTTTCTCGTGAGACTCTCACATTCTCTACTTCATGCCGGTTTATCCCGGCGCACAGGACTTGCACCTCCCGGCTGTTGAACATGCTCGGCACACAAAAAGGAGCCCCGGGTCTGGGGGCGCAGACCCGGGGCGGGGGTGAGGTACGCTGGGCCGAAAACTTTTTGAACTTTGCCGCGGCCGTTTACTAGTAATTCCAGCGGCGCATGACAAGTGTTGCTCGAAACACAAGCTGAATTGCCAAGACGATCAGTGTGTCGCGCACGGCGACTAAGCTACGGCGCATCCGCGAAACCTCCGCAGAATCGGGAAAAGGCATCGCGTGAACCGCTGCTGCTGTGCGGGTGGCCGGTTTCCAACCGATGCTGGTTAGCGCGCTCATGCCCTCCTCTCTTAATTCACAACGTAAACAGGATTGTCGTGCTCGACGCCAAGAACCATTGATTTGAAGATGTCCACGTCCCAACTATCCGCAATGCGCAAGCGCACAACTTCGGTGGTTTCCGAGACCAAACGTCCGCGCAGCGGAACTCGTAGATTGCCTGCTACTACTCTAAGAATGACCGCCTGCCCCATCCAGATTGCGTAACCACCTTCCATGTTGTCCCCCTCGGTGAAGCTGGCTTCCTCGAGCAATTCGATTGTGGCGGAGGGGTCCGAGGCGGCCAATGGTACAGCGGGCTAAAGATGGTAGGAGGAAGGTACCAGGAGTCCCAGGGCCATTGAGGCGCGGCGGTAAGGGGATTTCTGTTATTGTGTTTACAGCCATTTGCGGGCCTGTTTAGGCCCATCGGAACGTCAAGGAACAGGTAGAATGATTGAGTTTTTGAAAGAACTCCTGCACCGCCTAGCAGACGTGCGCGGCCTGGTCGCCTTGGGCGGAATGCTGATGGTGTGCGTGATTGTGTTCGTCGAAACGGGGCTGTTTGTGGGTTTTTTCTTGCCGGGCGATTCCCTGCTGGTGACGGCCGGAGTGGTGGCGGCGGATCAGTATTCCGGTTTGAAGATCGCTTGGCTGCTGCCGCTGGTGACGTTGTGCGCGATCGCGGGAGACCAGCTCGGTTATTTCATCGGGCGGACCATGGGACAGAGGTTGTACCAGCGGGAAGATTCACGCTTCTTCAAGAAGAGGCATTTGCAGCAGGCGCACCAGTTCTATGAGAAACACGGCGCGAAGACGATTATTATGGCGCGGTTCGTACCGATCATTCGGACGTTTTGTCCGCCGGTGGCGGGTGCGGCGCGCATGAGTTATACGCGCTATTTGTTGTACGACATTTGCGGCGGACTTTTGTGGGTATGGGGAATGATCCTGCTGGGGTACACGCTCGGGAATACCATTCCGAATATCGATAAGCGCATTCACTACGTAATCGCCATCGTGATTTTTCTCTCGTTGCTTCCTGCGATTTATTCAACGTGGAAAGCGCGTTCGCAGCACAAGAGTGCGGCCGGCGTGAAGGGACCACAGCCCGAGGAAGAGTAACGGACTCGCCTGCCAGGCAAGCCTCGCTATGGACGCTTTGATGCCGCGCAAACACCTGGGACGGCGGCAAGCCGCCGCACTCCAAGAGGGTTCGTTGCCAGACATACGAAGTTTGCTGCGATCTACGACGATAAAACGCAAAACGGGGAGCCTGGCGGCTCCCCGTTTGCTTCTTCCGTAGGCCGCCGCGGTGCCGAAGGCATCGCAGCGGTGCGCACCGCAAAAGCGGTGTGTAAACGGTGATTAGCTTAAAGTCTCCTGCCCGGTGGCGTCATACTGCATCCTCCGTGCAATGACGACTTACAAGGCCCGTTCTACTCCGCTGCAATGGCAATTGCAACTGGAAAGTTTTGCGGAAGATAAGCCGTCAGAAGAACGACATCCCGGCGAAATTTCGTAAGCGGCGATGCTCAGACCGCCATCGAGACGCACGACAACATCGATTATGCGTGGCGCCATCGGCCCCACTGCAACATTCGACGGCGCGACTGAAGTGCGCCGCTACAGATGCTAGTTCGATCTTGCGTGGCGGCGCCGAGTACGCTGGATTTATTTCAGGAACAGGGCTTCGCGGACCTGGTCGCGACCGACGAAGGTCTTCGAGGAGCGGAACTTTCCGAAGATGTCCAGGATTTCGCGATTCTGAAACACGCGCGCGTGAACCGCGAGCGTGGGGGCCGGAACTAGTTCGATGTTTTGTGAGTCAATGATCTTGTAGCGGTGAAATCGTTCGGGGGCGCGGCTATGAAAGGAGGCGAGCACCGCACCACCGGGCCGCATCAGCGTGAAGATCCTCTCCATCACGCGGGGCAACAGCTCCGCATCGAGATAGTCGAAAAGATCCCAGGCCAGCACTCCGTGAAAATTATCTTCGGGATATTGCAGCGCGGTATCGAGAAATTTCCCAGCCAGCATACCTTGCGAGACGCGCGCGCCTTCGTCGCCCACTGTGGCGTTACGCAGATTTTCCTCTTCAGCAACGAGAAACTCTTTCCAGGAACGGAGCAGATCCTCGGTGGAGAGGCGAAATCCCTTCTCGATGAAAAACATTACAGTGGATTGAAAGACCGCGCCGAGATCGAGAATTTTGCCTTGGCCGGAGTCGGTAATCAGCCACAGAAATTCCTTTAGGCCGTTTGACACGCGGGCGTTTGCAGATGCGGGAGCTGAAGATGCCGCCGTGGGACCCGGTTTGGACGGCGCCCTGGTGGGAAGCGATGAGTTCGGCCGTGTTTTCGCCATCCAGTTCATGCGACGCTCTACTTGCCTTGCGAACCGGCGGCGATCGCCTTGGGTGTGGTTTGTGTTTCCGCGATCGCGGCGCCGGACGAAATGCTGGCAGAATCATGGGCGCGAATCATTTCCACTTTACCCCGCAGGCCCGCGCCGTCTTCAATTGCTATGCGCCGCGTGAGTATGCTGCCCTGCACGTGGCTGGTGGCGCCCAAGCGAACACTTTCGGTGGCTTTCAGGTTACCCTCGACGCGGCCGTCGATCGAGATTTCCAAAGCTTCGATGTCGGCGTTGACTCGACCATTGGCGGCAACGGTGACGCGCCCGTTGACCATTTGAACTTTGCCTTGCACTTCGCCTTCGATGACCAAATTCGAATTTCCAAAAATGTCTCCGCGGATTTTCAATCCTGCGCCGATGGTCGAACTGGAAGTTGGGCCGGAAGGCGCGACGGACGCGGCCGAAGGAGCAGCCGGAGCCGAGGCGGCTGGCGCCGTTGTGGCAGGCGGCGGGGCCAGTGAAGACGGCGTCGATGGAGTCACCGATGCTTCGGTCACGCTTGTCGACGAAATCGCCGGCTGATTCTGTTTCGGAGTCGTGGCTATTGGTTCAGACGACTTGGACCCGGACGAAGATGGCTTAGCATCTTCGGATTTGCGCCACATCATAATTTCCCCCCAGTATTTCCGGACCCTGCGCCGGGCGGCAGGAACCGTGAAGTGATTCCCGCACACTATAGTACAGAGCCGTGCTAGAGCGAAAGAGGCGCGCGTACCTAAATGACAACTCGTTGCTAATCATGTAGTAGCCAAGGCAAGAACCATGGCAGCCGAGAGATTTCTTAAGACATTATAGAACTTGCCTTACCACTTATGGCGCACTAAAGTGCGCCACTACAAAAGCACTGCGTAGTGCGGGATTGCGCTAATTGGTGCGCACATCGTTGTGACGCATTTCCCAGAGTGCCGCGATGTATTTCCCGACTTCGTGGAAAAATATTTTCAGGCCTTCGCGGGTACGCCACCAACTTTGCGGATCGTATTCAATATCCGGTGCCGAGATCACGCGAAGCTGCGTGCCGGGCGGCAGAGTTCGCTCGTAAATGTATTCGGAGAGGCGGGTATGGTAATTGGAGGTGACCAGCAGGATTTTTTTCCAGTGGTGGGACGCCACGAATTCGCTCACGGCGACGGCTTCGTCGCGCGTGTTGTCGGCACGATGAGTTAGCGGAATGATAGCAGCCGCCGGGACGCCGTGGTCTGTGAGATCGCGTTTCATCAGGTCGGTGGTGGTGGCATAGGAGCGCAACGATCTTCCGGTGGCGACAACGTGGGGAGCCATAGCGGCTCTAAAGAGTGCCGCTGCGCGCGCGGCCCTGACGGCGTCGTAATTGTCGCCGCTCAGGACGATGATCACGTCGGAAGACTCTGGCGCGTCGTCCACAATCCAAAATTCGCCTGCGAAGCGCAGCAGCGGTACGCGAACGAGATAGAGAATCGCGACAACCAACACGACGAAAATCAGGAATAACAGCTTAAAGATGATTCCGCCACGCTGCGGATCGGGCTCCGCCAAAAACGTGGCAGCCAAGTTCGTCATTGGTTTGCGGGATCGAACTGGCGAAGCCGTTCGGCGGCATCTTCGGGGAGCGTGCCATTGAAATAGACTTCCTTGATGCTGTACGACTTGCTGCGCTGCTCGACGATGGGCAGGATTTCGAAATGCCAGTGGTAATCGCCTGCGATCGTTCGCCAGTAAGCACTCAGTTCGCCTTTGGTTTGCAGCGTATTGGGTGCGGTGTGGACTACCAGATGATAACTGGGCGACACCTGGAGCAGGCGCCGGAGCGTGCGCCCGAGGAGGCTGGCCATGTGACGGCGATTTTCTCCTGAGAGCACGGTTTCGAATTGATGATTGTGGGTGCGCGGAAGAATCCAGACTTCGTACGGGACGCGCGAGGCATAGGGGCAGAAAGCATGATAATCCCCGAGGCTATCCACCATGCGTTTCGATTGGCGGATTTCCTGGCGCAGAATATCGCAAAAGACGCAGCGTTCGCGCTCGCGGAACCATTCGCGGGCGGAACGCAGTTCGTAAAGGATGCGGCGCGGAACGAACGTCGTGGCGGTGATCTGAGAATGAGCGTGCGGCCATTCTTCTCCGGCTTGCGCGCCGGTATTCTTGAACACGGTGACGTATTTGAATCGCGCGTCGCGTTTTAAGTCGGCGATTCTGCGCGCGTAGGCGTCCAGGACGCGCTCGATTTCCTCGTCGGTCATTTGCGAGAGCGCGCGGGTGTGATCGGGAGTTTCCACGACGATCTCGTGCGCGCCAACGGATGCCATGCGGTCGTAGATGCCTTCGGCGCTGCGGCCGGGGTCTCCCTCGATGCGGTACAGCGGGCGGAAATGCGGGTATACGCGCACCTGCCATTTACCTTGAGACGGCAGATCGAGGAGCGTTTTCGTTTCTATACGGTTCTCCGGACAAAGCGGACAGGGATCGGGGCGAACTTTTTCGCGTTCCGGATGCCCTGCCACAACCCAACTACGAGTGATTGGATCTTTACGAAGTTCCATCATCCCCCGAAGGCCAAAGCGAATGGGACATCTTATAACGCGAGGTGAGCGAGGGCAAAAGGATAAGGTGCCGTTTGGTGCGAAGAAGCGGTACCGGCCATGGTCTGGAGCGCGGATTTGTCCATGACCGGTCCGCGTGGTGCAGGAGCTGCAGCTCGAGTTACACGCTTACTGCGGCGGGCTTAGCGGAGCGATGTTCAGGGCGACGTTCTTGCCGTCGTTCGTTGGCTGGTACTGAACAGTGGCGTCGGTTCCAACTCCAACCCGGCCTTGAACTTGAGTCTTCTCGTCCAAAACAAACTGCATGGTGCGTTTGTTGTTGCCGTCGTTCACATCTAGCGAGAACGACTTCTTGTCGCTGCCAATGGCGGTGACTTTTCCATTGACCTGCTTCGATTGATCGGCCTGCTGGCCGGACTGAGATTGCTGCAAAGCCGTATGCGCCTGCGTGGAAACTCCCAAAATTAGTAGAGCGGCCAGAGACGCTGACAGGAGAAACTTCCGAATCATAGGTGTACACCTCCTCGGATGTGGGCGGGTGCAAACCGAACGGCACTTGCGATTCCATTCACGCAAAAAATTTTGGGGGGCGTGAAATCCGCCGAAACGCGACGGTTTTGGCAGAACGGCATCATTTTGGGCTGATTTGGCGCATGATCCAGCTAAGAGCGCGCGCAAGCACCGCAGAAATATTTCACGGCACTGCCCATTCTTTCTCAGTGGATTGCGGTACGGACGCAGGAGCCTAGCGCGTGTAGTGCGTGGGCGTGGGGCCGACTTCGAGGCGATGACGATCCCAGATGGCGCCTTCACGGCTGTAATGAGCCATTTCGAAGTCTTGCGTCAATTCCAGACAATCGGTGGGGCAGGCATCCTCGCAGAGGCCGCAGAACATGCAGCGGGACGTGTCGTAAGTGAAGGTGGTGAGGACTTTGCGGCGCGTGGCATCATCGCGCAGCCAGCCGACTACGATTAAATTTTCCGGGCAGGCCAGCGCGCAGAGATTGCACGAAATGCAGAGCGATTCGCCGGTTTCGGGATTGATGTTCAGGCGTGGCGCGCCACGGTAACGTTCGGCGACCATCGGGCGTTCCTGCGGATATTGCTCGGTGTAGACATTCTTGGGCGCCTGGTAGCGAAAAGTTAGCCACATGCCTTTGAAAAGGTCTACCAAGAAGACGCGACGCAGAAGTTCGTTCATTTGCTGGATTGTGACTTGGCGGTTAGCAGATGTCAATAGAGGCGTAATAGATGGTGAGCTAGATTTTGAGGAAGGCGGCCCGCTCCGTTCCGCAAAGCGGGGAACGCAGCAGCCGCTACAAAACCATTTGGGCCCACGCGGGATGCGACGGGCATCCGTGTTATTCTCCAAAAAATGAGCGCTAACGATGATAAGGATTCGCGGCTGATGCAAGCTGCGATTGATGAGGCGCGCGCGGCTGGCGAACGCGGCGAGGTTCCCGTCGGCGCCGTGGTGGTGATTGACGACGAGATTGTTGCGCGGGCAGGTAATCGGACGATTGCGGATTGCGATCCGACGGCGCACGCAGAGATGGTAGCCCTGCGCGAGGCGGCCAACAAGGCTGGGAATTATCGTTTGCTGGGGGCTACTCTTTACGTGACGATCGAGCCTTGCGCGATGTGCGCTGGAGCGATGATTCAGGCTCGGATTGCGCGTCTGGTCTATGGCGCCGAGGATGCGAAGGGGGGCGCGGTGCGGTCTTGTTTTAATGTCTTGGATCACTCGCAATTGAATCATCGCGTGTCGGTTACGCCGGGAATTTTGGCGGAGGAAGCGGCAGGGTTGTTGAAAGATTTTTTTGCGGCGCGAAGGCAGTAGGAGTTGCGCTGATGGCTTCCTGGAGACTGAAGATGATTGGCAACACTCGAAGGATGGCTCGGATCGCGACACAATTTCTTGTCTTGAGTGCCGCCTTTTTCTTTGCTGGCGCGGCTTCGATGCTCGCGCAGACTCCTCAGGGCACACCAAGCGAGCAGGCGGCGCAAACTCCGGCGCAGACTCCCAAAACGCCTGCAGAAAGCGCCCGAAAGGGTCTGCTGACCGAATTCAACGAATCGCTGCAGGAGCTGACCGCGCGGGTGTCGCCTTCGATTGTGCAAGTGCAAGTGACAGGTTATCGAGCGCTATCTGAAAAGAGCCAGGACGAAGCCAGCACGATTGGGCGGCAGCGCAGCCTGGGCTCGGGCGTGATCGTAGATTCCGACGGCTACATCATCACCAATGCGCACGTGGTGAAGGGCGCACAGCGTGTTCGAGTGGTGCTGACGCCGGTGACGTCGGGCGATTCGCAGGTGCGCGCAAGCCTGGGGTTGGGCGAACACAGCCCTCCGCTCGAGGCGCGCATCATTGGGATCGCGCCGACGATTGATATCGCGTTGTTGAAGATCGAGCAAAAGGATCTGCCCGCGATCGGTTTTGCAGATTATACAAAATTGAAGAAGGGCGAATTGGTGCTGGCTTTCGGAAATCCCGAGGGATTGGAAAATTCGGTGAGCATGGGGGTGGTGAGCGCCGTGGCGCGGCAAGCCGATCCGGATGTGCCATCGGTTTACATCCAGACCGATGCGCCGATTAATCCGGGAAATAGCGGCGGCCCGCTGGTGAACACCAACGGCGAACTGGTGGGCATCAATACTTTTATCTTGACGGAATCGGGCGGCAGCCAGGGATTGGGGTTTGCGATTCCCAGCAGCGTGGTGGAATTCGTGTATCGCGAGCTGCGCAAATATGGGCGGGTGCACCGCAGCATCATCGGTGCGGAGCTACAGGAAATTACACCAGACCTGGCGGCCGGTCTTTCGTTGAAGAAGGAGCGCGGTGTGGTGGTCGCGGACGTGGAACCCGACGGCCCGGCGGAAAAAGCGGGCTTGCAGATACAAGACATTTTGCTGAGTTTGGATGGGCGCGCAATTGGGAGCGTACCGCTTGCGGAAATGATTGTTTCGACGCGGCCGGCCGGCGCAGTGGTGAAGGCGGAGGTCTTGCGTGGCACCCAAACGGTGACGCTGACGATTCCAGTTGCCGAACAGAAGAATGACGTGGACCAGTTGGGCGACTTGGTAGATCCACAGAAGGATTTGGTGGCGAAGCTGGGAATTTTTGCAGTGCCGATTGACGATGATCTGGCCAAGCAGTTGGAGGATTTGCGCGAGCCCTCCGGCGTAATCGTGGCGGCGATGGCTGCGGATTTATTGGGAGTCGAGGCGGACCTGCAGCCCGGGGACGTGATTCATGCGCTGAACGGCAAGCGAGTAACCACCCTCGATGGCTTGCGCGCCGCCTTGAAGGCGCTTCCTACCGGCGCTGCGGGAGTATTACAGGTGGAGCGCGACAATAAGTATATGTACGTCACTTTCGAAATGGATTGAACTGCAAGATCGGAACTTCAGCAGCTGAAGCCGCCCTGTATGTGCGGTGTTCATGTCGTGGCTAAAGCCGACTCTTGAGTCTTACTCAGACTCTACAGTGCTGCACCACATGGTTGTGAGCAGCCAACGCGTTTGCTAAGCTTGTGAAGCTGCAACCGCGGAGAGGTGTCTGAGCGGTTGAAAGAGCCCGCCTCGAAAGCGGGTAGCCTGGCAAAACCGGGCTCGTGGGTTCAAATCCCACCCTCTCCGCCATCCTGCGCTAAGGCTCCGGATAGCATGCCATCGAAGGCAACGAGTGGCGCGCGAGCCTGGTTAAGACTTGACATGATTTCCCAGCCCGCCAAACTGTGCGGCTCCTGCACAGGTTGATATATATTTCTTTCTTTATGCCTTCATCTCGCGCGCGAAAAACTTTGACGAGAACTCGGGTCCAAACAGTGGGGCTGATTTTGGTTCTGCTACTGGGCCAAGTAGGGGTGTGCGATGCGTATTCAGTGCTTACGCACGAAGCCATTGTGGATTCTGCTTGGGACGATGCCATCAAGCCGCTGCTTTTGAAGCGCTTTCCCAACTCCACTCCTGAGGAGTTGAAGGAAGCGCACTCGTACGCTTACGGCGGATCGGTAATTCAGGATCTTGGTTATTACCCCTTTGGCAGCCACTTTTTCAGCGATCTGGTTCACTACGTACGCACCGGCGATTTCGTGCAGGCTCTGATGCGCGATTCCTCGAACTTGGACGAATATGCTTTTGCGCTGGGGGCCCTGGCGCATTACGCGGCGGATAACGAAGGGCACCGGCTCGCGGTTAACAAATCGGTTCCCCTCCTGTATCCGAAACTTCGCAAAAAGTACGGCGATGTGGTCACCTACGACCAGTCACCTTCGGCGCACTTGAAGACGGAGTTCGGCTTCGACGTGGTGCAGATTGCGCGGGGGCGCTACGGCTCCGACGCCTATCATGATTACATCGGATTTCATGTCTCGAAGGAGCTTCTCGATCGAGCGTTCATGGAGACCTATTCGCTGGATTTGAAGTCCATTTTCACGGACTACGATTTGGCGCTGGGGACTTATCGCCGCGGCGTGAGCGAAGTGATTCCCACAATGACCGAAGTGGCGTGGCAGACGAAGAAGGACGATATTCAGAAAGACATTCCGGGAATCACGAAAAAGAAATTTCTTTATCACCTTTCGCGCGCCAGTTATGAAAAAAACTGGGACGGCCATTACAAAAAGCCAGGTTTCGGGACAAAGTTTCTGGCGTTCCTGTTCCGGCTGGTTCCGAAGGTCGGGCCGTTCAGCGCGTTCAATTTCAAGGTTCCGACGCCGCAAGCGGAACAGTTGTTCATGGCCAGCTTCAACGGGTCGGTGACTGAGTACGAGCATTTCCTGCACGAAAAAAGGGATAGCGGTTCGATCATGCTGGTGAACGACAATTTCGATACCGGCACGGTGACCAAGCCGGGCGAGTATCCGCTCGCGGACAAAACTTACGCCGATTTATTGCAGCGCCACGCCAAGGAACAGTTCAAACAGATGACTCCTGAGCTCCGCCAAACCATTCTGGATTTCTACAGCGATCCGAACGCGCCGAACACTACGAAGAAGGACAAGAAGCAGTGGGCTGAGGTGGTTCGCGACGTCGATGAGCTGAAAGCCTTTAATCCGGGGACGCAGCCTGCGCCCGCAGCAACGAGTGATGCGACTCAGCGGTAAAGTGCGAGCGCGTCGCGTCGAGTTTTCATTCGGCCATGCCGCTAGGAACTCTTGCGGGCCGGCTTGCTTGAAGCCGGGCCGCCGATTTTAGCCAGCGTTTCCTGCGCGCGTTGTTTATAGGGCGTGTTCAGCGAAATCACTTCGGTGAGCACTGCGCGGGCTTCCGGAATGCGCTGCATTTTCGCCAGTGTGAATCCCAAACGATATTGATTTTGCGCGTAGCTAAAAGTATCGGACTTCAGCAGCGGAGTCGCTTGTTTGAATGCGTCCACGGCTTGTGGATTGCGGTTCTTGTTCACGTTGACTTCGCCGAGCGAGGAATAGGCGAGGCCCTTCTGCAGCGATATCTGTTTCTGCCACTGATCATCCGGAACGTTGTCCGGCTTTTTCGCTTGGGCTAGCAAGTCGAGCGCTTTCTGTGCGTCCGCGGCGGCTTTGTCGAGGTGTTGCGGGTCATTGCACCAGTTATCGGCGAGCAATAGGAGCATCGAAATGTTGTTCGGATCGGCATCGAGTACGCCTTGCGCCGCGGCGAGCATCTTGGGCTGATTCTGCGCTTGCTGGTAGGCGATGGCGGTCTGCTCGCGGGCCGTGGTGGTGTAGCTGGAATCCGGGAATACAGCAACGTAGCGCTCGAAAAGCGCGGCTCGGGCGTTGGGATCGGTAGTCTTGTATGCGGCGTTGATCATCGCGTATTGCACGTAGCCGATGTCGCCTTGCGCGTTCTTAAGCGTGTTGGCTTTCTGAGCGTTCCAACGGTCGGCGTCAACGCCTTCCGGTGGGGAGGAGGCTTTGTATCGCGCGACGATGGCCGCGGCTTTTTCCCCTTCACTGAACACTTTTTTGGGATCACCCTGCTCGTCGGCAGCGTGGACCGTGTTCACGGCCGTGGAAAAATCATTGGGCTCGAGGGCCAAGGCTTTATCGCCGTATTCGTATACCTTGGCGTAGTTCTTCTGTGCGAGGTAGGACTGAACGTAGAGCTGGTCGCCGAGCAATTCTAGATCGCCCTTGCCGTAGTCGGCCATGAACTTGTCTAGCAGAGCGATCTTGTCCGGGCCGTCCGGCGCGGCGTAGATGTCGGCAAGGGCCTTGTCTTCGGGCGTACCTGCGGCGACGGAGACGTTTTTGCCGAATTGCGCCGCGGCCGTGCTAGTCAGGACCAGGAATATCACCAACCAGACCGTTAGTCGACGCATGTTGCACCTCCTGTAGAACGATTGCCGCGAGCCAGCCGAGGGACGTCACGCGGGCATCTTAGTCGAAGGCTGGGCTGCGCGACAATATTTTCGTATCGCCAGAGGCAAGACGGATTGGCCACGGAGACACAGAGACACGGAGTCGAAAAGGAGCTGCACGCCGAACGGGCATTGACGATTTGCGCGTTTCGATGGACGATTCTTGCTCGCAGTCTTTTTTATCTTCGAGAGGTGCTGGATGCCTGCAGCGACTTCGTTTGAAAAAGTGGAAAAGGAAAACCTGAGCGCGCATATCACACGCCAGATGCTGAACGGCGAAGATGCAACGTTGGCGCGGATTTTTATTGCGCGGGGAGGGATCGTGCCGCGCCATTCGCATCGCAGCGAGCAATTTTCGCTGATCCTTTCGGGCGCGCTGAAATTTTACTTCGATGACGGCGAGACGGTCGTCGGTGCGGGTGAAATCATTTTGATTCCCGCGAATGTGCCGCACAAAGCGGAGGCTCTGGAAGACACTGTGGACATAGACTTCTTCGCGCCGCGCCGGGAAGATTGGATTCGCAAGGACGACGCCTACCTGCGCGGCGGCGCCACAAAGGATCGCTAACAGTGGACCTCGGACTGAAGGGTCGCGTGGCGATCGTGGCGGCGGCTAGCAAAGGGCTGGGCCGCGCTGCGGCCGAAGAATTCGCGAAAGAAGGATGCGAAGTGGCGATTTGCGCGCGCACCGCTGCCGACGTGGAGCGCACCGCGAAGGAAATCGGCGCTGCGTCGGGGCGGGAGGTTTTCTGGCGCGCCTTGGACGTGACCAATGCGGACGCCGTGCGTGATTTTGTGGATGGCGTAGAGCGGAGGTTCGGACGAATTGATATTTGCGTTACGAATGCGGGTGGTCCGCCGCCCAAGAAGTTCTTGGATACCACGCTTGATGAGTGGCGCACGGCGGCGAACCTGACTTTGTTCAGCGCGATGTATTTCGCGCGCGAAGTGCTGCCGCGCATGCAGCGACGTCACTGGGGACGATTCATCACGATTACTTCGATATCCGTGAAGCAGCCGATTGACGGCCTGATGCTGTCGAATTCTTTGCGCGCGGGCGTGACCGGAATGGCGAAAACACTCGCCAATGAATTCGGCGCGGACGGCATCACGGTCAACAACGTGTGCCCGGGCTACACGCTGACCGATCGCCTGGGGGAGCTTTTCGAAAAACGCGCGAAAGACTCGGGCGCCAAATATGAGGACCTTCTGAAACAAGCGGCAGCCAGCGTGCCCATCGGACGTTTTGCGCGCCCCGATGAATTTGCAGCACTGGTTGCGTTCCTTGCCTCCGAACGAGCCAGCTCCATTAATGGGACGACTATCCAGGTTGACGGCGGCATGAACAAGGCCCTTCTCTAAACATCAGACGAAAATCGGCGGACTCGAACGGATAACAAACGCGCCGCTGCACCTGTCCCTCTGTACAGTTTCTAGTCGGCTACTCTCCCAAGCGATAACCCGCCTCCCCCGCTGGGTGCACCTCATACTTTCACTTATGCGCGACGTTTAACCTGGAGGTCGCTATGCATCGAAAACTTTGGCTGACTATCTTCGCGTCCGTTGCCGGCTCATGTCTCTGCATCGGTCCCGCGTCGGCACAAAGCATTTCCGCCACGCCGGCAGCGGCTACGACCGTGAGCGTCAATTCAACGACGCAGCCGGCCGCGGACGCGCCACTTCCGACGACCATCGAGATCATGCAGAAATTCGAGAAAGCGATCGGCGGACACGAAGTGTGGGCTGGATTCACAACGCGCACCATGAAAGGAATCTACCAGCCGGAAGATCTCTCAGGTTTTGCCGCAATCGAAATCATTACCAAGGCCCCCGACAAGAGATTGATGAAAACGACGTTCCCCAACGGCCTCGCCCTTCGCGAGGTTTGCGACGGCAAGTCCGCTTGGATCGAAGACCCGCGCGGCGGCATGCATGATTTTATCGGCGCGGCACTGGAAAGCCGCCTGCGACTGGCGAAGTTTAACAACACGAGCGGTTCCATGCTGCTGGCACTCACCGGGCGAGTGATTGGAACGGTGCCGGTTGGAACGCACTCAACTTATGTCGTGGAATTTGCTCCCGACCAGAAGGTCACGTCGAAGGTTTACTTCGACGTTGAAAGTGGTTTTCCGGTGCGCGTGGACGATACGATCCATCGAGACGATGGTGACTACATGGTGCAGACCTTTACCGACGACTATCGCCCCGTAGACGGCGCTTATTTTCCGTTTCGCATCCGCCACGTGGAGAAGGGCAACATTTTCACGGTCCGGATAACACAGATCAAGAATAACCCGCGAGTGGATGACTCGGTTTTTCTGAAGACCGAAAGCGCGAACGCTGATCGGTGAGCTGCAAGATGTAGCCCGGCCATCGTAGTTGAAGTGTCTTGGAGGTTGCGCCCATGAGAAGGCAATTTTTGGTCCTTGTCGCGGGAATTCTGTGGCTGATCTTTCCCCGGTTTACCAAGGCGCAAACTGCGCAGGGGCAGCCGCCTCCAGCTGTCGCGAAAAACGCGTCGTCACTCTTGCCGGCGTCGCCAGCTTCTTCGACTTCGGCTTCGTCGCCATCTTCGGCTTCGCCGCAGACGGCTGCGGGAAGCGCCGCAGCCACTGAACTTATACAGCCAGAGCAACCGATGACGCTGGGCGAACTGGCTCGTCGCGAACGTGCGCGAAAGAGCACCCAACCGAAATCGGTAAAAATATTCGACGACGAGAATATGCCCAGGGCGCCGATCAGCACTGGAGAGAAGGCGCCCGGGTTCGCCGATTCCGGCTCGTCCAGCTCTGGAAAAGTGACGCTACTGGACTTCTGGGCAACTTGGTGCGGGCCGTGTCGTCACGCTTTGCCCGGTTTGAAACAGATCCAGTCCGTGTATGGGAGCGATCAACTGGAAATCATCAGCGTGAGCGAGGACGACGATGAGGGCGCGTGGCACAACTTTGTGGCTCAAAACCAAATGACCTGGACGCAACGCCTCGATGCGGATCACCAGATGATGCGGCAATATGGTGCCAGCGCTTTGCCGACGTACGTCTTGATCGGCAAGGACGGCGCCGTGGTGAATCAATATGTGGGCGACGATCCCGAGGTGCCCATCATCGAGCGCATTGGCCCCGATTTGAAGAAAAGCCTTGACGGAAAATCGTAGGCAGGGGCTTCCGGTCGAATGCCCACGACTTCTTCCGCCTTTTGGTGGGCTCGCAGTACCTGGTTAATAGCATTTTCTCGCCAAAAGCCAGGGGCCGCTTCGACCCAACGTAAACGCACACTTCGTATTATAATGGTTTGTTTTGTCGCCAACGTCTAGCCAGCTTGAGGAGAACAGAATGATTCAGGGTTTTGGGCAGTTTCGCCCACACGTACCGAAGATATGGTGCGCCGCCGTTTTGTCGCTGGCTCTGCTGATTTCCGCGCCAGGGCGCGCGGATGAGCCTTATGCGCGGAGTCGCGACTATGATTTGCAGAATGTGAAGACGCACCTGTGGTTTGACACCGACCAGCGCAAGGTACGCGGAGAAGTAACGCACAGCATTGCGATGCTGCGCGATGATCTGTCGCAAGTGAAATTCGATTCCGTGGACCTGAAGATTCAGGCTGTGACGCTGGACGGCAAAGAGGCGAAATTTTCCACGACCGACGAGGCCCTCATTGTCCCGCTCGAGCGCGCCTCCAAGCGCGGCGAACACCACGAGATTTTCATCCGCTACGAAGGCCAGCCGAAGAAGGGCTTGTACTTCGTGCTGCCGGACAAGAACTATCCCAATCGCCCGAAGGAAGTGTGGACACAAGGCGAGGCGGAAGACACGCGCTACTACATTCCGATCTACGATTATCCGAACGATCGCACCACGTCGGAAATGATCCTCACCGTTCCCGCGACGTGGATCACCGTTTCCAACGGCCAGCTCGTGAACGTGCAGGACGAAACGGACGGAACGAAGACGTGGGACTGGAAGCAATCCGAACCACTTTCCACCTACTTGATTACTGCGGTGGCGGGAGAATTCGTCGAGAAGAAAGATACCTGGCGCGGACTACCCGTGCGTTACGTGGTGCCCCGCGGCAATGAGGACACGATCGATTCCACTTTTGTGCGCACCAAACAGATGCTCGATCTTTTTTCGGACAAGCTCGGCGTGAAATATCCCTGGGCCCAGTACGCGCAGACTTCCGTGAACGATTTCGTCGAGGGTGGCATGGAAAATACCAGCGCCACGACGCTCACCGCACGCGGCCTCGTGAATCCCAAGCTCGCACCGGAAGAACGGCGCGGCTCAGACGACCTGGATTCGCACGAGCTATCGCATCAGTGGTTCGGCGATCTGGTGACGTGCAAGGACTGGGCGAATATCTGGCTGAATGAGGGCTTCGCGACTTATTTCGAGCACTATTGGGCGGAGCAGCATTACGGCGCGGATGAAGCCGCGTACGAATTTTGGCGCGATCAGGCGAATTGGTTCCGTCAGAAGCGGCTGTATCCCGTGCCGATTGTGACGCGCAATTTCACGGATAGCATCGAGTACGCGGGGAACGTTTACACCAAGGGCGGCTGGGTGCTGAAGATGCTGCGTACGAAACTGGGCGACGAGGATTTCTTTCGCGGGCTGCATCACTATCTGGAAACCAACCGCAACCAGAACGTGGTGACAGCGGATTTGGAAAAGGCGATTGACCAGTCCACTTCGACGAACGTGGACCATTTTTTCCATCAGTGGATCTGGCGAGCGGGTGCGCCGAAATACGACGTGAGTTACACGTACGACGAGGCCGCGCACCTGGTGAAGTTGAATGTAAAGCAGGCACAGAAGGTCGAAGACATGGTGGATTTGTTCGACATGCCGGTGGAAATCGAGATTGCGACGGCCAGCGGGCACAAGACCTACCCCATCGAGGTGAGCAAGGCGGAACAGACTTTTGCTTTGCCGGCGGACGGGGCGCCTTTGATGGTGGTTTTTGATAAGGGCGACAATGTTTTGAAATCCGTCGAATTCAAGAAGAACGCCGCGATGCTGATCTACCAATTGAAAAACGCCGAGACCGTGCCGGATCGTGCCGAGGCGGCCGTGGCGTTAGGCGAGATGAAGGATAGCTCCGAGGTGGTGGCGGCTCTCGGTCACGCCGCGCAGCACGATTTGTTCTGGGGAATTCGCGTGGAGTCGCTGAAGGCTTTGGGAAAAATTGGCGGCGGTGCGGCGGAGAAGCAAGTTCTGGCCTCGACGAACGACGACCAGCCATGGGTTCGCAAGGCTGCCGTCCAGCAGCTCGGGAATTTCACGGAGGATCCGTCGCTGGCGCCGAAGCTGATCGAGATCGCGTCGAAGGATAAGGCCTATGGAGTGCGAGCGGCAGCGTTGAATGCGATCGGAGAGATCAAGGCACCGAAAGCATATGACGTGCTTACGGCTGCACTGAAAACGGATTCGCCCGACGACACGATTCGTAACGGGGCCCTGGAGGGATTAGGCTCACTCGGCGATGACCGCGCGGTTCCGGCATTGCTCGAGTGGTCGGGTCCCGGTAAGGACTTTGAAACGCGCGGAGCGGCGATCGAGGCTGTAGCGGGGATGGACGTTAAGAACAAGGCGATCACGCAAACGCTTATTTCCTATCTGAAAGAGCCCTACACGGACGTGAAATTCACGACCCTGTTTGCGCTCGGTCGGCGCGGCGATCCGGATGCGATTGCGCCGCTTGAAGAGCTCGTCAAGTCAGGCGACTTGAACTTGGGCGCAACACCGTACGTCGAGATGCAGATTCAGGCGTTGAAGAAGAAGGCGGCGGAAAATCAGCCCGGTGGGGCGAATGCCGGCGCTGGCGCCGGCGCCGGAACATCTCACGAGAACTGAGGGATTCGAAGCACCGAGTTGTCGTGCGAGCTTTAGTGCGCTAGCAGGATTCGCAGGTCGCGAAGATTGTTGCCCGTTGGACCGGTGATGACTGCGTCGTCCAGACGTGCGAAGAAGTTGTGAGCATCGCTGCGTGCGAGGAAGTCCGCGGGATCGAGTCCGGCGGCGCGGGCTCGCGCGAGACTGTCGCCGTCCGCTACAGCACCTGCCGCGAGACTATTGCCGTCAATGCCGTCGGTTCCCGCGCTGAGCACAGCGACGTTCTGTCCGGCAATTTTCGGCGCACATGTCAACGCGAACGCGGAATTGCGGCCGCCGATTCCCTGGCCTGCTACGGGACTGCTTAGTTCCCCACCCGCGAAGATGGCTACCCGTTTGCCGGGATATTGTTTTTTCAGGCTGTTGAGTTCGCGGAGCAAATGATCGGCGGCCTTTTCCAGCGGCCAACCGTCGGTTGCGATATCCACCATGCAGATAAAACCTTCCGCTTCGCAGCAATGATGCGCGGCGTGAAGCAGATCGTGCTCGCCGAGCAAAATCTCAAAACGCGCGCGCGCGAATGCAGGATCGCCTTCTTTGGGAGTCTCCGGCAACTTTCCCTGCTCGATCATTTCGCCCAATGAAGACGGCAGTTTTTGCCGCAAAGCATATCCGCGGATAATTTCTTGCATTTCTGCGAGGGTGCTTGGGTCGGGAACGGTGGGACCGGACGCGAGCGCCGATTCCTGACCTTCCGGGACATCGCTAAGCGCGAAGGTCAATTTCGTCGAGAGAGCAGCTGCCGCAGCGAGGCGTCCGCCTTTGGTGGCCGAAAGATGCTTGCGCACAACATTGATTTCCTCGATGGGTGCGCCACAGGTAACCAGCGCGGAATGCAGCTGCTGAACGTCTGCCAGACCGACGCGTGGATCGAGTGGCTGTTCGACGAGCGCCGATCCGCCGCCGGAGATCAGGAAAAATATCAGCGTGCGCTCGCCGCAGCCTTCCAGGCGATCCAGGATCGCGCGCCCTCCTGCGAAACTTTCCGCCGTGGGTATAGGATGGCCGCCGACGAATGTTTTCCATCCGGGAAGCGCACGCTGAGGAGCCGCGGGAACAACGAGGACGCCGTTGGGCGGAAATTCTGGCGAAAGAATAGAGGTCAAGCCATCCGCCATCGCGAAGGCGGCTTTGCCGAAGGCGATGGCGACGATGTCGTCGAAGTCGCGAAGATCAATTTCGGAAGTACCTACGCAAATGCGGGAATCGTTACGTTGTAGCTTGCGCGCGAGCGCGGAAGGAATATCAATCGCCGCGAGAGTGTGCCGAAAAACGCGTTCAGCCGTTTTCTTCATCGTATCAACAATAAAGTTGGCCACAGAGACACAGAAGCACGGAGATAAGGTAGCAGGAGAACTCGAGCGTTCACTCGCGGGTTCACTCGTTGACCTCTATGTCTCTGTGACTCCGTGACTCCGTGACTCCGTGGCGTTTGTTATTGGCCCTAGCGTAACTCCAGTGCGTCGGCGTTTAGCGCATGGGGCGGTCGGCGGCCTTCGAAAAGGGCGGCTACGTTATTGGCCGCCATCACTGCCATTTTCGTGCGCGTATCAATTGAGGCGCTAGCGATGTGCGGAGTGAGGATCACGTCGCGTCGTGCGATGAGCTGTGGATGAACTTGCGGCTCGTGCTCGTAGACGTCCAGGGCTGCGCCTGCGATTTTCTTGTTTTCGAGAGCGTCGGCGAGGGCGGCTTCGTCAACGACAGGACCACGGGAGGTGTTGACCAGGAAGGCGGTGCGCTTCATTTTGTCGAGATTTTCCGTGGAAATCAGATGGCGCGTATCGGGCAACAGCGGCACGTGCAGGCTGATAAAATCCGATTCACGGAACAGCGTGTCGCGATCCACGAATTCGGCGTGCAATTCGCGTTCGGCTTCCGCCGGCGCGCGTACCGCATCGTTGTAGAGCACGCGCATTGCAAATCCGAGCGCGCGGCGGGCCACTCCTCGGCCAATGCGCCCGAAACCGAGAATACCCAGCGTTTTTCCCCACACATCGCCGCCGACGAGTTGATCGAGGTCCCAGCCAGGCCAAGTGCCGGAACGCATCCAGGCATCGCCTTCTAGCAGGCGCCGCGTGATCGCCATCAGCAGGGTCCACGCAAAATCGGCGGTCGTATCGTCGAGCACGCCGGGCGTGTTCGTGGCTACGACTTTGTGCCGCGTGCATGCGGCGACGTCAATATTGTCGTAGCCGACCGAGACGGTCGCAGCGATTCGGAATTTGGGCGCAGCGGCGAGGAGTTCTTCGTCCACTTTTTCGGTGAGCAGGCAGACCAGGCCATCCTTGTCTGCCACGCGCTTCAAGAGCTCCTGGCGCGAAATGCGCTCAGACTGGGTCCAGTAGTCCACTTCGCAGTGTTGATCCAGGATGGTGCGCGCGGCAGGAAAAAGCGGCCGCGTGGAGAGTATTTTCGGTTTGGTCAACGCTTCCCTCGCAAAACATGCTACGCAGAATTTGTAGCATATACTGCCGAATTAGCAAACGACCCGAAATTGCCTAACGGTCCGCGGGCGCGGCTTTGTGAACCCGCTCGCGGCATAACGACCTTGAACAATTGACGCTCTGGAGAGATTGATGAAAATTCTGCGAAGAATCGCTCTTGTCTTAGTTTTTAGCTTCTGTTTCGCTCACCTCGCTATTGGCCAGACGGAGATCCGGATCAAAATTCAAGCGTCGCAATTGGATCGCAGCTTGCTATTCCAGAAGCTGAATGACCATGGCGCGGATCACCACATGCACTTTGTGATGGTGGAGCGGGATTTCGATTATCGGGTCGCGTACGGGACCGCAGGCGGCGCGGTGCTGACTCCCTATGGTCCGTCCGGTGCGAGCGCCTCGGTGACGAAAGTTTTCGACCCCTCGGGCGCGGAGATTTTCGAATTTTCTCGCAACGGGCGCGCAACAAATGATCAGGCCGCGAATGCTACGGCCAAGGAGATTATCAAGCGCATACGAAAGCTGCGGTCGCTTGACTAGTACGCTCATCGCGTAGTCTGCTGCCCTCCCATCCATGAAGTCTCGTTTGGACCTCGTTGACGCCTGTCGTTACAGACAGCTATAGTGACCGTTGAAGCGGGTGCGTTGATTTTTTGTCGGTGCGTAGGCACATTCATGGACTCGCGACTCCTCCACGATTTGAAATCGCTGCTCGGTTCCGACGGCGTTTTGCACCGGCCGGAGGAATTGCTGCTTTACGAGTACGACGGATCGGTGGAAGTTGCCCGGCCGAACTGTGTGGTGTTTCCCCGGACGACGGCCGACGTGCTGGGCATCGTGAAACTGGCGAACCAGTATCAGATTCCGCTGGTGGGGCGCGGCGCGGGAACGGGACTTTCGGGCGGGGCGCTCTCGCGAAAAGGCGGTATCCTGACCGTTTTTTCGCGGATGAATCACATTCTGGAAATTGACGTCGAAAACCAGCGCGCCACCGTGCAGCCGGGCGTTGTGAATGCCGACCTCAGCGCGGCCGTGGCCCATGCTGGGCTACATTTCGCTCCTGACCCATCCAGTCAGAAAGCTTGCACGATTGGCGGGAACGTCTCTGAAAATTCCGGCGGGCCGCACACTCTGGCATATGGCGTCACCACCAATCACGTTCTCTCGATGGAAGTGATTCTGCCAACCGGCGAACTGGCACGCATCGGAAGTTCCGCGCTCGACGCACCGGGATACGATCTGATGGGGCTTTTCGTGGGATCCGAAGGCACGCTGGCGTTGATCACGGAGATCACGGTAAAGCTGACGCGGCTACCGGAAACGGTGAAAACTCTGCTGGCGATTTTTGAAACCCTCGATGACGCGACCGAGACGGTAGTCGAAATAACTTCACGAGGGATTACCCCCGCCGCGTGCGAAATGCTGGATGGCTGGACGCTACGCGCGGTGGAAGCTTACGTCCACGCGGGATTCCCACTCGATTGCGCGGCGGTGCTGCTGCTTGAAGTGGACGGCGTGCGAGAAGCAGTGGAGCGGCAGGCTGAAGACGTGGCCGACGTGTGCCGCGTTCATCACGCCCGTGAAGTTCGAGTGGCTCGTGACGCGCGCGAACGCGACTTGCTGTGGAAAGGTCGCAAGAATGCTTTCGGCGCCGTAGGACGGCTTTCGCCCACTTACTACGTCCAGGACGGAGTCATCCCACGGACAAAATTGCCGGCTACGCTGCGGCACATTAACGAAGTCGGTCAGAAATACGGCTTCCAGATTGGAAATATCTTTCACGCGGGCGACGGCAATCTTCATCCGCTGATTCTTTTCGATGCGCGTGACGAATCCCAATTGCAGCGCGTGATTGCCGCGTCCGACGAGATCATCCAGTTCTGCGTTGATATGGGCGGCTCGATTACAGGCGAACACGGTGTCGGCATGGAGAAAGACCGATTGATGCCGATGCTTTTCAGCGAAGCGGATCTCAATCTGATGCGGCGCGCGCGCGATGCGTTCAATCCGGTTGGCCTGCTGAACCCCGACAAGATACTTCCCGCCTCAAAAGGCTGCGGCGAAATCCACGTGCGGCCGCTGCCCATGGCGGGCGCGCCGGTCGCATGAATCCCACCGGCACAACTGCCACTTCGCGGCTCGGCGACATCGTTGGAAACGCGAACGTTATCAGCGATCCCGGACCACTTGCGGCTTACGAAATTGACGGCAAGATTCCCCGTGCGGCGATGCGGCCCGGCACGGCCGCCGAAGTTGCCGAGATCGTGAAATTTGCGGCGTCCGAGAAACTGGCAATCGTCGCTTCCGGAGCGCGGACGAAACTTGGAATGGGTTTTGCGCCGAGCCGTTACGATCTGGCGCTGGATATGACGCGGCTCGACCGCGTGAGTGCCTATGATCCCGGCGATCTTACGCTGAGCGTTGAAGCGGGCGTCCCGCTGCACGCGCTAGGGCAAACGCTGGCCGAACATCGTCAGTTTTTGCCGCTGGCGGTTCCGTTCATGAGCCAGACGACGATGGGAGGACTGATCGCGTCTGGCGTGGACTCCCCGTTACGACAATTTTATGGGACCGCGCGCGATTTTCTGCTGGGAATGGAATTCGTTACGGGCGAAGGTGCGACAGCGAAGAGTGGTGGGCGCGTGGTGAAAAACGTGACCGGCTACGACATCCACAAATTGATGATCGGCTCACTGGGAACTCTGGGCGTCATTACGCGCGTGAACTTCAAGACTTTTCCGATGCCGATTCGATCGCGCGGGTTCGTCGCGCGGTTTGCCAGTGCCGAGCGGGCGTTTGATATGCGCAATCGGATCGCACGATCCGCGCTAACGCCCCTGACGATGGAAATTGTGAGCCCACGTGTCGCCGAATTATTTGAAAGCGAAGCGGCCTCGCGGTATGAACCGGCTCCCATGCCGTCCAACGTGATCTCAGGTACCGAATGGGCGTTGACTGTGGGCTACGCCGGGAATGACGAGGTCCTTAAGCGCTGTTCCGCCGATTTGGAGCGAATGGCGGAGGAAGCCGGAGCGACCGGAGCTGTAGTGCTCGCGGATACTCTGCGGCCTGCATTCAACCGCAAACGCGAATTTATTCCTATTGCGCTCGGTTCCTCGCCTGCGGCTACCATCGTGAAGATGAGCGTGCTGCCGATGCACATGACGAGCTTGCTGGGTAGCGCTCAGAGGGCTACCGAAAGCAACGCGCTGCCGTGGGCGGCGATGGCGCGCGGTTTGGGAGTGATTTATTTCGCGCTGTTGCCTGTTGACCGCACGGAAGATACCAAGGCGCGCAGCGCGAAAGTGACGGATGCGATTCATGCGGCATGCGCGGGGTTGGGAGGACATTTGACGATTCCGTGGTGCCCCACGGAATGGAAAAATGTTTTGAAGATTTGGGGACCGCCTCGCGCGGACTTCGCGCTGATGCAAAAGGTCAAGCGAGTGTTCGATCCTCAGGGAGTTTTGAGTCCGGGGCGATTCGTGGGAGGCATTTGAGGCGTGGCTTCAACAACACAGCAACCGGATCCTGCGCGCGCGACCTCTCCGCAATCGCATGACGACGCGCAGCGCGAGTTCCGGCTTACGCTCAGCGGCTTTAGCGCGGTGGACAAACCCGAATACGACGACTATTCGCGCTGCGTGCATTGCGGCCTGTGCGCGAATAATTGCCCGACGTACCGGCTCTGGGGGCAAGAGGCCGACTCGCCGCGTGGACGGATACGCCAGATGGCGCTGGTAGATCAGGGACGCCTGGAATTGGGCGACGCGTTCGTCACGCACATTGACCGTTGCTTGAATTGCCGCAACTGCGAGACGGTGTGCCCTTCGGGCGTCGAGTACGGAAAGATTTTGGAGCTGGCGCGCGCGCAGATCGAGCAGAAATATAAGCGGCCGTTTCTGTCGCGCGTGCTGCGCGATCTAGTTTACCGGCGGCTGCTTCCCTACCCCGGCAGAATTGCCGCTGCGGCGAGCGGCCTGAAAGTTTATCAACGCTCGGGAATCGCTGCGCTCGCGCGCGGGACGGGCATCTTGCGCTTGCTGGGTTTGCAGAACCGGGAGAAGCTGCTGCCACCGATTGATTCTCAATTTTTCTTCAGTGAGTTGGGCAAGACGTTTCCAGCGCGGGGCGAGCGGCGCGCGCGTGTGGCGTTTTTTGCTGGGTGCGTGGCGCAAGTCACTTTCAGCGAATTGAATCGCGCGACGATTCGCGTGCTGCAGGCGAATGGCTGCGCGGTCGTCGTGCCGGCGGCGCAGGCTTGTTGCGGAGCCCTTGCGGCGCACGCAGGCGTGCGTGACGTAGCGCGCGATCTCGCTCGTCGGAATTTCGATGCGTTCCTGGCCGAGGATTTCGACGCGATCATCACCAATGCAGCGGGATGCGGGTCGACTTTAAAGGAATACACGCATTTATTTCCCGAGGACGATACCGCGCAGGCGCGAGCGCGGCAATTCACTAGGAAGATGCGGGATGTTACGGAATTTCTAGTGGACCTCGGGATAAGCGCTCCGCTGCACCCGCTGCCCGTGCGGGTGACCTATCAGGATTCCTGCCATTTAGTGCATGGGCAGAAAATCCGGGAGGCGCCGCGGCAATTGCTGCGAGCGATTCCGGGCATTGAATTCGTGGAGATGCCGCTTTCGGACCAATGTTGCGGGTCCGCGGGCGTGTACAACGTCACTGAAACGGACGCGTCACTAGAGATTCTCGACAGAAAAATGGAGTGCGTGAAGCAGACCAAAGCTGGAGTGATCGCTACCGCGAATCCAGGTTGCATTTTGCAACTGCGGGCGGGGGCCGCGATCCACAAGACGGGCCAGGAAGTCTTGCATGTCGTCGAATTGGTTGATCGTGCCTTGGCGTAAGGAAAATCAGTGGCAGTCTGAAGACCGTCGCTATAAAGGCGCTCGGGGCAACCGATGATTTCTCGCCAATGAGGTAGCGGCAGCCGCAAAGATGTAGATGGAATCAGCGAGGGGGCCTTGCGGGCGAACGGTGGGGTAGTCCGCCCGCAAGTACTTCGTGCTGCACACTCGATGCGATGCCCGGCGCCTATTGTTCAGGAGGAGGCGGCGGTCCGGCGATGTGGAAAGTGGCCACGCCGTGCGGCGGCGGTCCTTGCGAGATGGTGTAATCGGCAGGCACTTGGAAAAGAGAGGCCGCCGGTTCCCCGCGCTGAATGTCGGTCATTTGAAACGTAGTATCGCCGGAACGAGGATCGTTGCGCTTGGTCATCACGACCATCTGCAGCTCGGGTGAATACCACTTCTCGTTCACGATCACGATCGGCTTGGTATTGCCAATTTCACCGGCGGGGATCGTGCGCGTATAACGCGTGCCTTGGGCGGAAATGCCGCCGATGGTTTGCGTCCCTAGCGCTGTGGTGACTACTTCGCTCTTCTTTGCTGCGGCTTCAGGGTTGCGAAACTCCTTGTCCCTGAACGCCCCCCTGACGGAAGGCTGGGGCAACTGCTGGGCGATCTTTTTGTCCTCTTCAAGAACATAGCGCGTGTCGGCTACCGGATCCTTTAGGAAAACGACGTGCGACAAAGACTCGCCATTGACGACCGCAAACGCGCCGATCGCGGGGAGCGTCATTTCGCGGCGCGTGCGTCCCTGGGTGTCGCGGGCGATCGAGCCGGTAGAACTGTGCTGAATTTGATTGCCGTCCGCGAGGGTCTGAGTTGATTCCGTTGAAAAGTTAGCGCTGAATGGCGCGCCTGTGACCGTCTTTTCGCCTAGGCCGGCTTCGAATCCAAGGAACCCGATTCCTTCGTGCATCATCGGTCCTGGACCCACGTCGGAGTCAGCAACAGCGACACCTCTTTGCACGTAGATCGCATCGGGAGGCGGTGGGGGCAGAGGCTCTTGAGCTTCCTGTGCTCGGGCGCCAGAGCTCACGGAAAGCAATATCACTGCCGAGCCAGCGAAAGCCAGAAACGCTCGATTCGTTTTCATTTCGCTCCTCCAAAAAACTTTCGACAAGTCTTTCGACCAATCTTTGTGCTAGTCATTGGATTTCGAGTTTACTTGTCTTACCAGACGGATCGCTTGCGGAGTGCCATCCTGGCTTACGACCATGTCCGCGGTCACTTGCTCGGATACTCCCATTCCTTCGATCGGCAGGCCGTAGGAAATCAGCGCGGAGCGAGGCAATACGACGCGTACAACTGCACCGCCTTCGAGTTCCGATGGGTCATATGCGTACGGCAGCGGCACGTACGCTGTGGCGTATTCGGTCGCGTCTGCGTCGCTGGCATCCGTTTTTTGCGCCGGCGTCCTCGTGCGACTATCCCTCTGTGGAACGTTTGCAATCGTACGATTTGTTGAGGGCTGCGCCTGGCTGGGACCCCGTACCGAAGATGCTGGCGTCAAGGACGCGGTGACCGATGGTGTTTTATCCGGCGCTGTGGTTTGCGGCCGATGGAACGAAAGGCCGATGACCAAAAGCACTGCGGCTGCTGCGCCCAACGCCGCCAATTGCCAGGGCAACCTGCGCGAAGATGCCACGGACTTTCCGCGGTGGAATTCGCGCAACAGGGCGGCTTCGATTCTTGGGGGCGCTTGCAATTCGGCTGTCGCTTGCGCGATCTGCCCCAGGGCAAAATCAAGCGACTCGGCTTCGGTGACCAGCGCACCGCAACGGCTGCACATTTCTGCGTGGGCCAGCGCGGCCTCGCGCAGCGCCGCGCCCGGAGTTCCGGGCCGGTCGAGTTCAGGGAGAACTTCTTCGAACTGCAGGCAGTCCACGCGAGTCATTTTCTCGGGCTCAAAGTTGCCGTTCATGGAGTCTTCTTTCATTCGCCTACTGCCGACGCGCGCCGCATGGGCTGAGCGTCACGCAATTTTTCGAGCAATAGCGCTCGCGCGCGATGCAACCGGGAGCGTACGGTTCCCACCGGACAATCCAGCGCGGCGGCTGCGTCTTCGTAACTCATTTCGTCGAGTTCGCAGAGGACCACCACTTCACGGTAGTTTTCCGGCAGCGTGGCAATGGCGTGGCGCACGCGGCTGACGTTCTCCTGCGAAACAAATTCATCGCGATGGATGGGAAAAGCACTGATGCCCAAGCCATGGCCATTGCCATTAGCGTTCCCGTAGGGAATAGCGTGCCTTCCATTGATTCCGCCCGAACCATTACGCGACTGGGACATGATGGCGTCCAACTCGTCTGCGCTTTCAGGCAACGGCACGGAATTGCGCTCCTGTTCCCAACGCCGGCGAAGATGATTGCGTGCGATGCCGAACAGAAAACCGCCGAGCGTTCCGCGCTCGGGATCGAATCGTTTGGCGTCGCGAATCAAAGTCATGAAAACCTCTTGCGTCACGTCTTCCGCCACCGAACAGTTCCCGCTCATATGCAAGGCGAAGCGGTAAATAGCGGGGTGCTTGCGGCGATAAAGCAGGGTAAAGGCATCCTGATCCCCGGCAATCATCCGGCGTAGCAGCAGACCGTCATCGATTAGCTCTGTGCCCCTGGTCATGTCAAGCGGTTGGACGGCCCGGCGCAACTCTCGTTACATATTCGGGGGAACGGCTCGAAAAGTTCCCCAAAATTCTTCAGCCAAACGCCACGCTGCCGAACACTTCGGCTGATCGAGCCGGCAGCTGAGCGTTTGGAACCCGCCGCTGCTTATTGCGAGCGAATCTATCACCACTTCGTGGCAAGTGCTATACCCGCGCGATTGGGAGACCGAGTCCAGGTTCTTGACCAAACCACCTTAGTTCAATAACGTAGGGACGGTCACGAAGCCGCTTGTCCAGTATCTTACTTGCCGCTGGTGGGCCACTTCATAGCTGTGCTGCCCGCAATTCACGGAGGAATCATGCAGGAATTCGATCCCCACGTCCTGGAAGAGAAGCCGATCCCGCCACCAGAAGAGTTCAGCGAGAAAGCCCGCGTCGGATCGCTCGAAGAGTACGGCAAGATGTACGAGGCCGCCCAAGTCGATCCCGAAGCCTTCTGGGGCGAACAGGCCAAACTCTTGCATTGGTTCGAAGCTCCGCAGAAAGTGCTTGAATGGAAGCCGCCGCACGCGAAATGGTTTGTCGGCGGCAAGTTGAACGTCGCCTATAACTGCCTCGATCGCCATCTGGAAAAGAACGCCAACAAACCCGCTTTGATGTGGGAAGCCGAAGACGGCTCGACCATCCAGTTTACCTTTGCCGAGCTGCATGAGCGCGTCTGCAAGTTCGCGAACGTCCTGGAATCATTGCGCGTGAAGGCCGGAGATTGCATCGCGATTTATATGCCAATGATTCCGGAGGCGGTGATCGCGATGCTCGCCTCGGCGCGCATCGGCGCCGTACATTCGGTGGTGTTCGGCGGATTCAGCGCAACGGCACTCGCCGACCGTATCGCGGACGCGAAGGCTAAGGTCCTGATTACAGCCGACGGTGGTTTTCGTCGCGGGAAAGTCGTTCCTCTGAAGGAAACGGCGGATGCGGCTTTGAAGACTTGCCAGACGATTGAGAAATGTGTCGTGGTGCAGCGCACGAAGGAAGAGGTGGGGTGGCAAGAAGGCCGCGATCTTTGGTGGCACGAACTCGAACAGAAGGCTTCAAAAGAACATGACGCTTTGCCATTTGATTCGGAACATCCGCTGTACATCCTCTACACGAGCGGTACGACCGGCAAGCCAAAGGGCGTTCTGCATACCTCTGGCGGCTATTTGCTACAGTGCACGTGGAGTACGCGGCTGGTATTTGACCTGAATGATGATGATATCTATTGGTGCACGGCGGATATTGGGTGGGTGACCGGGCACAGCTACGTTGTGTACGGCCCGCTTTCGAATGGCGCGAGCGTGGTTATGTATGAAGGCGCGCCAGATTTTCCGAAGAAGGATCGCTTCTGGGAAATTATTGACCGTTACAAGGTGACGATTTTTTACAGCTCGGCCACGGCGGTGCGTGCATTCATGGCTTGGGGCCTGGAGTGGCTCAAGCCGCACAGCTTGGCGAGCTTGCGTCTGCTCGGAACCGTCGGCGAGCCAATCAATCCGGCGGCGTGGAAATGGTATTTCGAAGCGATCGGAAAAAATCGCTGCCCAATCGTGGACACTTGGTGGCAGACGGAGACCGGCTCCATTCTGATTTCACCCTTACCAGGCGCGACGCCCACGAAACCCGGCTCGGCTACGTTGCCGCTTCCTGGTGTGGCGGCGAAAGTGGTGAACATGAAGGGCGAACCCGTAGGTCCGGGCGAAACCGGGTATCTGACGATTCAGAAGCCGTGGCCTTCGATGCTGCGCACGATTTACGGCGACGATGAACGTTATGCGCGCGAGTATTGGCAGCGCATTCCAGGCGTGTATTTCGCGGGCGATGCGGCGCAGTGCGACAAGGATGGTTACATCTGGGTGCTCGGGCGCGTGGACGACGTGATCAAGGTCGCCGGGCATCGGCTGAGCTCCATGGAGATTGAAAGTGTGTTGGTGAGCCACCCGGCAGTCGCGGAGGCAGCCGTTGTTGCGCGACCCGACGAAATCAAAGGCGAGGCTATCGTGTGCTTCGTGGCGCTGCGAACCGGTCACGAGGCCTCCAAGGAGCTTCGCAGCGAATTGATGGACTACGTCGCGAATACCATTGGCTCGATTGCACGGCCGGCCGACGTTCGCTTCACTCCACTTCTCCCCAAAACGCGCAGCGGCAAGATCATGCGGCGGCTACTGCGCGAGCTAGCGACCAAGGGCGCGGTGTCCGGCGACACCACCACGCTTGAAGATATGGCCGTGATCGAGCGCCTGCTGAAAGCCCAAGCTGACGACGAAGAATAGAAAGAGCGACCGCGTTCGTACTGCTTTCGAAACTTGACTCCAGGTACGCTCGTGGCGTGTGATTTCATCCATACGCTAGTGGCGTAAAGAACGACAAAATCGAATTTGTCGAGGCTCGCCTTCAGCCGTCACCTTTCGACTTATTTGACTGCTGGCGGGTACCGCGAACTGCAGCCGCTGGAGCGTTTAGAACGTGTTGCGAAGCTTAGCTGACTTTCCTGTTTCCCCGAGTTGTGACTCCGGCAGACAACCTGATATTCTCGCGACACATACCGTAGCAGGCGATGAGGTGCATAGATGGCGCAGAGCGCACATCCGGCTATCCCTTATACCGTAGGTGGCCAGGGCGGGGCGGCGCCTTGGTACATCTGGTGCGGCGTGCTGGGCGTCTCATCCATCGTACTCGGTCTGTATTGGGATATTTCCTGGCATATGAGCATCGGGCGGGATACGTTTTGGACTCCTGCGCACATGGCGATTCAGCTTGGCGGGATTTTGGTGGCGCTCACCAGCGTTTATCTGATCCTTTCAACCACGTGGGGGCATGACGCGGCAGCGAAGGCTGCGTCCGTCAAGGTGTGGGGGTTCCGCGGGCCGCTAGGCGCGTTTCTGGCTTGCTGGGGCGGCGTGGTGATGGTCACCTCCGCTCCGTTCGACAACTGGTGGCACAATTCGTTCGGCTTGGATGTGGAGATCGTCAGTCCGCCGCACATGGTGTTGGGCATCGGGATATTGGCGGTCGCCATCGGCGCGCTGCTTTTGCTCGTGAGTTGGATGAATCGCGCCGAGGGTGATGCGCATGTAAAGTTGCGGAGAGTCTATCTCTATCTCGGCGGCGTGATCCTGTCGCTGCACTGGGTGCTGCTTTCCGAGTATGCCGGCGGCGATCAGATGCACAGCCCAGTTTTCTATCGGGCGCTTTGCCTGGGCGTGCCGTTCGTTCTGGTTAGCCTCGCGCGCGCCAGCGGATATCGCTGGGGCGCGACGATCATCGCGGCGATTTACACGGCCTGGGTACTGGGGCAACTGTGGATCATGCCGCTGTTTGCGGCGACTCCGAAGCTGGGGCCTGTTTTTACCAATATCACGCACATGGTGCCGCTGGAGTTTCCAACCCTCCTAATCGTTCCGGCAATTGTGCTTGATTGGCTGCTGGACCATTTTGGCCGGAAGAACAAATGGCTTCTGGCGCTCATGCTCGGCGCTGCCTACCTGGGAGTGATGCTGGCGGTGCATTGGCCATTCGGCGATTTCCTGATTTCACCGGCAGCGCGCAATTGGGTCTTCGGCCAAAATTATTTTCCTTACATGGAGTCTCCTTCCGAGTACCACTATCAGTGGGAGTTCGTGGATCGCGCGCCGACGACGGCGCTTTTCCTGCGCGGCATGGGAATTGCGCTGGCCACGGCCATTTTAGGATCGCGCATCGGACTGGGAGCGGGTGACGCGATGCGCCGCCTGCGCCGGTAAGTTGACGATGCGCCGGCGACCGATGGGCCACTCCACGCGACGCGTTGTCGCCATTCTTGCGATCATCATCCTTTGGGTTGGGCCGGCGTGGGCGCACGTCGGGAACCCTGACGTCTATTTTCAGGGCCTGGCCGGACCATATCACCTGATCGTCACCGTGCGAACGCCGCAAATGATTCCCGGCATCGCCGATGTCGAAATCCTTAGCGCAACACCCGGGGTTTCGAAAATCACTGTTGTACCGACGTACATTGTTGGCCCCGGCGCGAAATACCCTCCCGTTGGCGATCTGCTGACGCAATCGAAAGACGATCCGCAATACTTTTCCGGAAAAATCTGGTTGATGGAATCCGGCTCTTGGCAGATCCGCGTACAGGTGGAAGGCGCGCAGGGTCCGGGTGAACTCGCGCTGCCGGTGCCGGCTGCTGCGCGGCGCACGCTCCCGATGGAAAAATCGCTGGGCGTGCTGCTTTTCGGGCTGATGGCGCTTCTGGTTCTTTCAATTATTGCGATCGTGGGAGCCGCGCGGCGCGAGGGCACACTGGAACCGGGACAAATGCCTAGTGTCGATCACGCGCGCCGTGGCCGGCGCGTGATGATTGGCGCGGCGCTCGTTGTTTTGGCATTGTTATTTTTCGGCAACTGGTGGTGGAATTCGGAGGCCTTTGCCAAAGCACGTCAAATGATTTACAAAGCGCCGCCGCTGGACGTTTCGCTCGAACCCGGCGGCAAACTTATTCTGAAAATGGGCAATTCCGAGTGGCACAGGAGCCGACCGGAAACCGTGATGACCAACCTGATTCCAGACCACGGCTATCTGATGCATCTGTTTCTGATTCGCGCACCTGGCCTGGACCGCTTTTATCACCTGCATCCACGCTTGAACTCAGGGTTGAATCCGGCTGGCGCCCATACATTCGAGCTTGAGTTGCCGGCGATTCCCGCGGGGCGCTATCAAGTTTACGCCGACGTGGTGCGTGAATCCGGCTTTCCGGACACCATGACCGCTCAGATTGATTTGCCCGATGTTCTGGGGGTGCCGCTTGCCGGAGATAATTCGGCCGCCGCCGCGCCATCGCTCGCGACCGCGATCGATACGACGGCGATCCCGGGCGGCGCGGGGAGTGCGGCAGATGGGCTAACGACCGTCCTTCCCGATGGCTATCGCATGGTTTGGGAGCGCGGGTCGGCACCTCTGGTTGCGAATCATTTCGTCTGGCTGCGCTTCCGGCTAGAAACGCCCGACGGCAAGCCTGTCATGGATATGGAGCCGTACATGGGCATGGCTGGACACGCTGAAATCGTGCGATCAGACGGATCAGTCTTCGCGCACATCCATCCGGACGGTTCGGTGGCCATGGCTGCGCTGGAGTTGGCGCAGAAGAATGCGCCGGTGCAGGCTGCAAGCTCGACCATGGATCCGGGGGTCAAAATGAATATGCCGATGGACCCACCATCGACCGAGGTATCTTTTCCCTATGGCTTTCCTAAGGCGGGCGAGTACCGGATTTTTGTGCAGGTAAAGCGCGGAGGACAGATCGAGACCGGTGTGTTCGATACCGAAGTGATTCAGTAGCATGAGCGAGGCTTGCATCGGCTGCCTGCGCCCAGAAGTCCTTGCTAGGTGTCGTGCGGGCGCATCATGTTGGCCGCCATTTTTGCGACCAGGCTTCTGGGTGCGAGGCGCTGGGCTTCCTTCATGATCTTATTCATCGTGCCAGAAATGACGTAACTCTTCCCTTCTGCAAGCGCCTCCAGTCCCACACGTGCAACTTTATCCGCTGGCTCGGGCGAGCGGAACGTGCGGTCCGGCTGGTGGGCTACCGTTTGAAACTCTGTGGTGGTTGGGCCGGGGCAAAGGGCGCTGACGCGGACGCCAAAAGGCCTAACCTCCTCGGCAACGCCTTCCGCGAACAGCAGATCGAACGCCTTCGTCGCGGCATATGCAGAGTTGTAAGGGACAGGCTGGAATGCAGCCAAGGACGCAACAATCATCACGTCGCCGTGGCGACGTTCGACCATTCCGGGCAAGTACAGGCGCGTGAGATAGACAACGGCTGAACAGTTCACCTGAATCATCTCAAGCATTTTTTCGACGGGAATTTCGTGCGTGTTGCCAAAAGCGCCGAAGCCCGCGTTATTGATCAGCAGCTCGACTTCGATCTTCTTGCTGGTAGTGAAGGCGAAGATTTGCGCCGGGGCGTCCTGCTGGGTCAAGTCGGCCGAGAAAACTTCGACTTTGACGCCATGTTGCACAGCTAGATCGCTCGCCAGCTTCTGCAGCCGATCAGCGCGCCGCGCTGTTAGGACCAGGTTTGCGCCTCCCATCGCGAGCAACTTCGCGAGTTCCAGGCCGATGCCAGCGCTTGCTCCGGTAATGAGCGCCCATTTGCCCCGCCATTCTTGCATCCAACGTTCCGCCACCAAAGCCTCCGAGTGTCAGCGCGCTGTCAATTGAGCACCGCGACAGTCCAATAGTAGCTCCGACGAGCGGACCGAAGATGACGAATCTGAGGGATTAGGAGTGGGTAAAGCGAAAAATGAAGCAACGAGGCAGAGTGCGGGTCAGGCGCTGCCGGGTTTCTCGCGTGGAAGCACCGAATCGCGGAGGCGTAAGCCCTGCTCTTTCATCCGGTCGAGCAAGCGCCGCGCCCAAACGAATTCCGCCGCCAGAACGCCCAGAGCCAGCATGATGGTCAGCCAGCCGGGGCCGGGCGTGATAATCATTAGGATGCCCGCAACGAGCAACGTGAACCCGAACAGAATCTTCAGGAACCGCTTCGTCTGTTGCAAGGACTTCATCAGCACTTTTTTATCTCGATTCGACCGCAAAATGGCCGCGGCGTACGCCCGCGTTCTGTTAGACGCGGCACAACTAACGAAGAATCGTCATGCACGCGAATTTCCATCGCGGCAAGTTTTCCAGCGATCTAAGTTCCGAGAGCGAAGGCCTTGCAGAAACGCGCCGCGTGACAGAGGCGGCACGGGAGCGGCGGGATGAAATTGGTAAGAGACAAGACCAGACGTCGGTCGGCGCCCGAGCTAGACCTAGAACTTATAAACAATCCCTGCAGAAACCTTGGGGCTCACCTGGTACGTTTGGAAAAAGTGGCTGGCTACGCCGTCAACGGCAAGCCGCAGGGCCATATGCCGGTGGTGGCCGTTGAGATCAACGCCCGCGCCTACCAATCCCGCAATCGCTCCTTGGCCTCCGTAAGGCGTCTCAGGAGTGATGAACATGCCTCCAATAAGCGCGTGCGCCCAGACATCGATGCCTCTGGGACCCACATAACGGAAGCGTGGTCCGCCGCCGAAGAACACCAGCCAGGAGTTTTGTCCCGGTTGACTGCCATAAACGGCAAAAACCTCCCCGTCCGCTCCCACCCAGTCCCTGTACCAGTAGACGGCCGAGCCGTTCACGCCGTTCATATTCGAGCGGATACCGGGCACCTCATAAAAGCGAAAGAAGGTGTATCCGACGTAAACGTCGTAGCTGTACTTCTCGAAGACTCCTTGCACGCCCTGCGGCGGCGGTTGCGGAGGCGGGATCGGAGTTGGAAATGAAAACGAAGGAGTTGTGGTCAGAGGAGCAGGCGAACTGAATGAGATCGGACCGCTGGCAGCTGCCACGGCAGGCGAAGGCGAGGCAGTCATGAAGGAGGGCGCCGCCAATGTGACGGAGTTGCCAAAATTTGTCTGCGCCCCTGCGGCCAGAGCCAGGAACAAGAGGCCGCCCGCCAAAACAGAGATATATTTCATCGTCTATTTCCCCCAGACGAAGGAATGCCCGCCCACCTGCTTTTCCAACTCTGACCGATAGGCGAAGGCCATGTCCACACGTTTGATGGAATGTGCCGCGAGGGAATCACCTGTTCGCAGGGACAGTCAGACATCTCGTTTTGGACCACAGGCTTCGCCGACAATCGCTTTGGTCCATTGACCCGCGGGTTAGCCTATAGTACAGAATGAGTTACCCATGGCCCGTCGACTCACGGCAATTGTTCTTGGCTTTGCTTTTTTGTTCGCCCTTCCCCTTTCAGGAGCGAAGCGCGAGAACTGGGTCGAAGTCCGCAGCGCGAATTTCATAGTGGTAAGCAATGCGGGCGAAAAGCAGGCGCGAAAGACGGCCATTCGCTTCGAGCAGATTCGCGCGGTGTTTCGCCAGTCGATGGCGGTGGCCAGCACGCACCCCAGCCCCTTGATCACCATCCTTGCCGTAAAGGATGAGGACTCGATGCGGGCCTTGCTCCCAGAATACTGGGCGAAAGGGCACGCACATCCAGCCGGCATTTTCGTTGAGAACCTGGATCAGTACTTCGCGCTGATCCAACTGGATGCGCCAGGGTCCAATCCCTACAATACGATTTACCACGAGTATTACCATTCGCTGACGCTTCCCTATTTTCCCAACTTGCCGTTATGGGTTGCGGAAGGCTTGGCGGAATTCTGGGGAAATACTCAGGTGACCGATTCCGAAACGAAGATGGGAGAAGCGGACCCGGACTTAATTTATGAGCTGAAACAAAGCAGCCTGATTCCGCTCAACGTTCTGTTCAAGGTGGACCAGAGTTCTCCGTATTACAATGAGGACCACAAGACGTCGATCTTTTACGCGGAATCGTGGGCGCTGATGCACTACCTGATGGTCGGTGATAAGGCCTCGCACCGGCCGATGCTCACGGCTTACCTGGAAGCGCTATCGCACGGGGCGAGTCAAGATGAGGCGGCCGCGAAGGCATTTGGCGATCTGAAGAAGCTGCAGTCGGCGGTTTACAGTTACATCGGGAATAATTCGTTTTATTACCTGAAATCGCCTCCGCCGCCAGAAATTCCCGCAAGCGACCTGCAGGTGCACGATCTTTCCGACGCCGAGGCAGATGCTTACCGCGGCGGATTCTGCGCGGTGGCAGGGCGAACCCAGACTGCGAAGCCGCTACTTGAGGACGCGGTGAAACTCGATCCGAAATTGGCGCTGGGTTATCAATACCTTGGGTTCGCGGAATATCAGGACGGGCAAAAGGCCGAAGCCCTGGCAGATTTCACACGCGCGATCGAACTAAACCCCAAGAATGCGCTGACGCGCTACCTTCGCGCGTATCTCGCTTCCACACAAGCCGGTGCAATTGGCAACGACGAACAACTCGAAGAGGATTTGCGCGCGGCGATCGCGGCCAGCCCGAATTTCGCGCCGCCTTACGGCGTCCTGGGAGTCTATCTCGCCGTGCAGGGAGAAAAGCTGCCGGAAGCGCTTGTTCTGGCGCGCAAGGCGATCGAACTAGAACCGGGTAACTCGACGTACCGGCTGGATATCGCGCAGGTGTTCGCGCGGATGAACCGATACGCGGAGGCGCGAACCGCGGCGAATCAAGCGAGAGAGAGCGCTCGAAGCCCTCAGCAGAAGCAAGAAGTCGCACAGTTCTTGGCGTTCTTGCAGCAGGCCCAGAACAATTCAGGCAACGATTTATCCCCACCGAGTGACGACGATGCGAGTGAAGCCTCGCGTCGGGCTGCCATCAGAGAAGCAAACGAGCAGCCGACACCGCAAGAAGAGGCGACCACCGGGAATCTGCGGGAAGCTACAGGGCCGGTGACGGACTTGAGTTGCATGAATGGTTTGAAGTTCAAAATTCAGACGGCGACAGGTCCTCTCACTGTTCAACTGAATTCCGGAACGCAGTTGCAGATTCGAACTGCGTTCAAACCGACGGGTCCCTTCAACCCGTGTTCTGGTTTGAAGGGTCAGCGTGTGACCGTGCAATACGAGCCGACGGATGCGAGCGGAAAAACTGGCGCGTTGCACTCGGTGACTGTGCTGGGAACCGCCGAGAGTACGGCAGCTGGTGCGCCGATCCTGCCCGGAGCGCGGCGTCTCGGCGACGCAACCGCCGCTCACGATCCTGTTACGACATCAGCTGAGGGCAACGTAGCGCACGTCGCGTGCACGGGAAACGAAGTGCTGCTGAAGGTCAATGCGGGCAACGCGTCCTTCACGTTGCATGCGCGCGACGTCAGCCGAGTGCCGGTCGAGGAAGATGTGGCGTTCGATTCCGGCGACTTCCAGATTTGCACGCAGCTGCAGGGACACAGCGCGAAGATCACGTTCGTGGTGGTGGACGGCAAAACGTACGATGGAGAAATTCAGTCCGTGGAAGTTTTAAAATAGTGCGGCTCATGGGTCCCCGGACCATTGCAAAAGCGTCTTAGATTACTGATCTCCCCTTAGTAATCTGGACGCGGCGGAGGCTGCTGGTACACGATGCGGCCGCCGACCATCGTCATCTTCACCGGAGTCATCAGCAAATCGTGCGCGGAGACTTGATTTAGGTCCACAGGATACACAACGAGGTCGGCAAACATTCCCGGCGCGATCATGCCTTTGCGTTTCTCCTCAAATTCCGCATAAGCCGAGCCCACCGTATAGGCGCGCAGACAATCCTTCATAGGCAAGCTTTCCTGGGGCTGCCAGCTGGATCCGCCTTGCGGCAATTGTCGCGTAACGCAGGCGTAGACGCCGCGTAGCGGATTGATCGGCTCGACGGGATGGTCGGTGCCAAATGCGAGATGCACGCCGTTCTGTTCCATGCTGCGCCAAGCGTAGGCGCCGCGAGAGCGTTCCGGACCCAGGCGATCGCCGGCCCAACGCTCGTCATCGAGCAAGTGAGAAGGCTGCATCGATGCAATGATGTTGAGCTTGCCGAAGCGCGTGAAATCGTCGAGCGCGACGACCTGAGCGTGTTCAACGCGATCACGCCGATCGCGCGGACCATCTGCAACGACCGCTGCAAACGTGTCCAAGGCGACGCGGTTCGCACGGTCTCCAATCGCGTGGAACGCCAGTTGAAATCCGGCACGGTCGCGTTCGATAGCCATGGACTTGAGTTTTTCGGGGTCCATGTAAGGCATTCCCGACGTGCCGGGAGCGTCGGAATAAGGCGCGAGCAGCGCCGCAGTGCGCGAGCCCAGCGAGCCGTCGAGAAAACCCTTCAGTGCGCCAGTCTTGAGCCAGGGATCGGTTGAACCCCATTCCCTGCGCAATTCTTCAAGCTTCGCGACCGGCAGCGTAAAATCCAACCATTCGGTAATGCGCGCCGTCAACTTCCCTTCTTTGCGCAGCTGCTGATAGATCAAAAAGTTTTCTTTGCTGAACGAAACATTCGTGCTTACTTCCAAATAGGAGTTGTCCTGCATCGACGTGACGCCCGTGCGGGCCGCGTCCGCAAGAACCAACTCGATGCCGCGCCGGCGCTCGTCCATCGATGGCGCGGAAATCTTGGAATACACCAGGTTCGTCGCGCCGGCTTCCTGCAACAAACCTGTCGGGTCGTGGGTGTGCGGGTCGCGGACGATACGTCCCGCGGGTGGATCGGCGGTTTCTCGCGAGACTCCCGCGAGTTTCAGTGCCAGAGAGTTCGCGACAGCCACGTGGCCGTCCACGCGCGAGAAAAACATGGGGTTGGCGGTCGAAACTGCGTCCAGATCTTCGCGGGTCGGGTCGCGTTTATCGGGCCAGAGTGTCTGATCCCATCCGAAGCCGGTGATCCAATCGCCGGGCTGATGATCTTTCACACTTTCGCGTACGCGTTGCTGAAATTCGGCGAGCGAGCGGACGCCTTTGAAACTTACCGCAAGCTTGGCCAGCGCGGACTGGCCGATATGCACGTGCGCATCGTTGAATCCCGGCATTACGAATTGACCGAGTAAATCGATCACGCGCGTCTGTGGGCCGATCCATTGTTTAATTTCGGGATCTTCGGCAGCGTGTGCATTTGGTGTGGCGTAGGAAACCGCGACGATTGATTCGCCATGGATTGCCACAGCGCTGGCCCATTCGTGACCGGGATCCATGGTTTCAATTCGCGCGTTCGCGAGAACGAGGTCGGCTGGTTCTTGTGCGGGCGACGGTAGGGATTGATTTTGAGGGGGGAGCGCAGCGGTGTCAGCCGACGGAACGACGGCGCGAGGCGCAACAGAAACGGCAACCACCGCGCCGCTAATCAAAAAGATCAGGAAAAATCGGCGGAACATCCTAGGGCTGGACTCCGGCGAGCGCTACGGTGGCCAGAAAGAGGCGTTTCAGACCTAACTCACGGCCTGTCGGATCGTACCACTCGGCGAGCGTGTGCGAGCCTGCACCCTTCCCGCCGCCGCCAAGCGAAACCGCGGGAATGCCGAGCGCGAGGGGAATGTTGGCGTCGGTCGAACTGCGCTCGAGACGGGAGCGATTGCCGAGAAAGCGATCCACGCTACGCAGGGTTTCGAGCAGCGGCGCATTGTCCGGGAGCTTCCCCGCCGGACGCGAACCAAGAGAGCGAAACTCCACTTGCAAGGAGTCGTTGCTGCCGCGAGACGCCGACATCTCCTCTTTCGCGCCTGCCTGCATGGCATCGCGCAAAGCGCGCTCCATCTTGTCAACTTGTGCTTCATCCTCGGAACGCAGGTCCACTTTTACCGCCGCGCGCGCCGGGATCGAATTCACCGAAGTACCGCCTTCGATCATCGCGAAATTGTAGGAACTGCGAGGCTCGTCGGGCATCGGCAGCGCCGAAAATTTCACGATGCCGCGCGAAAGAGCGGTGATGGGATTGGGCGCGCCAAAATCGGACCAACTGTGTCCACCCGGGCCAGCTATGGAGATATCGAATCGGTGCGAAGCGATTCCCTGCGTGGTGATGTGCTCGGTCGAGGCGCCATCCACTGCGATAACGGTGGACAGGCGCGAGCCATATTCTTCGACCAGGGCTCGAATTCCGCGAAGGTTTCCTTCGCCTTCTTCGCCCACGTCTCCGGCAATAACGATGGTCTTGGTGGTCTGAATGCGAGATTCGGAAAGCGCGCGAGCCAAACCCGCAAGCGCGGCGAGCCCGGCGCCATTATCAGCAATGCCGGGAGCAGAAAGGCGACTGGCGTTGCGCTTGACGCGCACATCCGTACCGTCCGGAAAAACCGTATCGAGATGAGCCGCTAGCAAGATCACGCTATTGGTATCCGAACCAGGGCGTTCGGCGACCACGTTTCCTGTTTGATCGACGCGGACTTTCAAACCCGCAGATTCCAGCAAACCCTTGAAATATTCGCCACGTTGCGCTTCCTTCGTCTCCGGTGCGGGGATTTCGGTAAGGCGCACTTGCTGGTCGGTGAGCCAGGAGGCGCTCTTGTCTATCCACCCAAGGCCGCGAACGCAGGCGGGGTCATCCGCAAGCTTCTCGATCGAATCGCCGGCAGCGCGCGCGTACAGTGTGGCCATCCACAGAAAGATACAGCAGATGAGGCCGAGTTTCATCAGATTCGTGCGGAGTTTTTGGGCGCCATTCATCCGAAAGAAATGCTCCGGTTCGATTGTAACGGCAAGAGGAGGCGGCTGTCTCCGTTGTGGTTTGCGCGAAACGATCACTATAGGGATGGGGCGGGATTAGTTCGAACGCGATTTCGCGGTGGCCGTTGCGGGATCAACCAGGGCGAAGATTTCGCCTTCGGTCATGATGCGTTCGCTCTGTTTGGCGGCGGCGAAAATGCGATCGACGAGTTCGTCAGTGGCTGGGATTTTCCGTTTCTCGAGCCAATAGATGACGTTCGAGCGGCCGCTGAGCGGACCGATTTCGATGACCTGATCGAGGCCGAACAGATGCGACGGCACCCCGCTGTAGATCGAATTGGCCAGCTCGTGGTCGTCTTTCTTATAAGCTTTGACGATCGCTGCGGCGTGGACACCCGTTGCGGTGCGGAATGCGTCGCGCCCGACTACTGGATAATTCGGCGGGATCGGCGTGTGCGTGGCCTTGGAGACCGCTTCGGAATACTGCTTAAGCTTCGAGAGGTCGTGGTCAATCAGTCCCAGCAGTCGCAGATTCACCAGCATCAATTCCATGGGCGTATTGCCCACGCGCTCGCCGAGCGCCAGCGCAGCGGCGTGAACCTGATCGGCACCGGCAGAAATCGCGGCCAGTGAATTGGCGATGGCCAGGCCGCGGTCGTTGTGTCCGTGCCAATCCACGCGAATTTTTTCGCCCGACGGTTTCACCACTTCGTCGTTTACAAATTTCACCAGATTGTAGGCTCCGCGCGGAGTGGCGTGGCCGACTGTGTCGCAAAGTACGATAGCGCGCGCTCCGGCGCGAATCGCTGTGGAATAAAGCGTGATGACGGTGGAGGGGTCCGTGCGAATCGTGTCCTCGGTGACGTACATGACCGGCAGTCCGGCGGACGCCGCGAATTTCACCGCTTCTTCGGTGGTGCGCTGGAGATGGTCCACGGTCCAATCTTCGACCAAGCGGCGAATCGGGCTGGAACCGAGAAACGTGGCGGCTTCCAGTGGCATGCCAACTTTTTCGGAAATTTCGATAATGGGCTTGATGTCGTTCTTATGGGTGCGCGCCGCGCAATTCGGGCGGATTTTCATGCGCGCGCTCACAATTTCGCGGGCGAGCGCTTCGGTGTCCGCGTAGGCTCGCGGGCCGGCGCCCGGGAGGCCGATATTCACGGTGTCAATGCCGAGCGATTCCATGAGGTGCAAAATTTCGATTTTTTCGCCGATGCTGGGGTCGTGGACCGAAGGATTTTGCAGGCCGTCGCGCAGAGTTTCATCGTTGAGCATCACACGGCGGCCGGTGGGAATTTCGGCGCCGGTGTAGGTATTCCAGTCGTGGATGAGTTCGTGTTTCATCAGTAGCGGATCGTGTAGCTATGCGGCGCCTTCGAGAAGCTCGGTTTGTACAGTGTCTTGCAGAATTCGCAGCGATAAATTTCGGCTTTTTTGCCGATAAGCGTTTCGATTTCTTTGGGGTAGTCGTACCAACGTTTTAAATGGCCGCAGCAGAGTTTGCCTTTGGCGTCTTTTTCGTCGCAGGCGCGCTGCGTGGGTTTCTTGGGCTTGATTTTCGGCGCTGCGGGCGCTTCGGGTTCGGCTGCTGGCGCGGCAGCAGCAGGAACTGCCGCTGGTGCGTTAGCTGCCGGCGCTGGCGTTTCCGGAGTGGCATCGCTCATTCGATTCGCTCCCTGTGTTTCGTCTTTGCCTCTCTCTGCTTCTTTGCCTCGGCATCAAACCCGATCGCGGCGGAAAATCACGCCGCGCGCTCCGCGTTTTCCTGTCGCCGCCGCCAAGCGCCGCCTCCAATTAGATGCGAAAAGCGACTCGACGAAGCTGCCTGCGGCTACGGCCAGTTCTTCGGTGTAGCCGAACCACCAGGACTTGGGAACTCGCGGCAAGCGGTCCACATCAACGTATTTTACTTGAACCATTTCGAGCAGTCCAAGCCGGGAGTGAGTGTGTCCCCATCCGCTCGCTCCGGGACCGCCGTGCGGCGCTTCGGCGATTCCGTAATAGCTGGCAACGTCGTTGATCATCACGGAGCCGGCGCGAATTCGCGAAGCGACTTCCCTGCCGCGGCGCACGTCGCTGGTCCAAAGGCTGGCACTCAAGCCGAACGGCGAGTCGTTTGCGAGCGCGAGGGCTTCCTCGGCATTCGCGACAGACTGAATGGCGATGACGGGACCGAATGTTTCCTCGCGCATGAGCTGCATCAAGTGGTCCACCTGCGAGACGACGGCAGGCTCCAGAAAATTCTGGCCAAGATCCGGTCGGCGATTGCCGCCCGTTAGAATTTGCGCTCCTCGCGTGACAGCATCGCGCAGTTGCGCTTCAACTTTTTCGAGTTGGCGCAAGCGGATCATCGGTCCAATTTCTACATCGGGGTCTGATGCGGGACCCACGCGGAGTTTTTTGGTCTTGGCGACGCACAATTGCGTAAAGCGTTCGGCGATGGATTGCTCGACGTAGACGCGCTCGACGGAAATGCATGTCTCGCCGCAATTCATGAAGCCGCCCCAGACGGCAGCGCTCGACGCGATTTCAAGGTCGGCGTCAGCAAGGACGATCATCGCATCTTTGCCGCCGAGTTCGAGGACGGACGGGATCAGCTGCTTCGCGCAAGCCTCAGCAATTCTTTTTCCCGTGGCGACGCTGCCGGTAAAGAAAACCTTGTCCGGCCCGGCCTCTATCATTGCGGCACCAATCTCGCCGCCTCCTTGCAGCACTTGCACAAGTCCCGACGGAAATTTCGCCTGCTCGACAAGTTCACCCACCAATTGGCCGCACCAGGGCGTGAGCTCGGAAGGCTTCAGCAGCACCGCATTGCCCGCTACCAGCGCGGGGATCACCTGGGCCATGGGAATCGAGAACGGATAATTCCAGGGCGAGATGATTGCGACGACACCGCGCGGACTGAATTCCATCCAGCCGGATTTCGCTTTCATGGCGATGTTGTGATGCGGGACTCGTGCGGGGCGCAGCCAGCGCGGGGCCTGGCGCGCCAGGAAATCCGCCGTATCGAGAGCGAGGAGCACTTCGGCGAAGATGGCTTCGACGCGCGGCTTGCCTGCCTCGCGCGTGACGATGTCTGCAATTTCATCGCGGCGAGCGAAAATCGCGTCGCGCAAACCGCGCAGCATGGTGCAACGTTCACGGAGCGGGCGCGCGGCCCAATCCTTTTGCGCGTTGCGAGCGCGTTCAAAGATGGCAGGCCATTCGGTTGAAAGTGTTACTTCGAACTGAGCGTTTACTTCTTGCGTGGCCGGATTGATCGATTCGATGGTAGCCACGGCGTGCAAAGTCGGTGAGGCGAGCTGTGAAGGGACTGCCATTTCTTTTGTGATTGTAACTGAAATGCGAAATCGAATCCGAGATTTAGACCGCGTCCGTGAGGCTCGCGCCAGCGAGGTCATTCGGGAGTGCGGCGGGTTGCCGCCACCTTTGCAACGTAAGCTACCTCACCTAATCACCGGGTGCGGCTGACCTCGCGTGTGGCTGCGCGCGAAGAAAGTTCGACACCGCAAAGCGGCGGCAAGCCGCCCTACTCCACATGCGACTAGGGCGAACCGAGCATCGTTGCCCACCCGACAAGACTCGGCGGAGTCTCTGCGGGCGCTCACCGGCGAGACGGCTGTCTGCTCGGCAGGCAGGCCGGCGCTACGGCGTTCGCTCACGGCGGCGCGTTGCAAAAGGCGCCAGCGAATCGGTGGGATCGGGATATTCAAGAGCTACCAGGTAGAGGCCTTCGGGCGGAACCGTGGGTCCGGACCGCGAGCGGTCGCGGGCTTCCAAGACTTCCGGGATGTCGGTCGGGCTGAGGCGGCTTCTGCCGACTTCGATCAGGGTACCGACGATCTTGCGAACCATATAGCGCAGGAACGAACGGCCGCGAACGAGGTATGCAAGTTCGTCGCTGTTCTGCTCGCGGACGATTTCGGAGGAATGGATCAAGCGCTGCATGTCGCGATCTTTGTCGTCCTGTTCGGAACCCGAGGACGCCGCGAAGGACGTGAAATCGTGCTCGCCTTCAAAAAGGCGCGCCGCCTCGGCCATCGCGGATTCATCAAGCGGCCAGGGATAGTGCAACGCGCGGCGGTCATCGAAGGGCGGCAGGACCGGGCCGCGATAGATGCGGTAACGGTAGGTCTTTCCTTGCGCCATCCAGCGCGAATGAAAATCTTGTCCGACTTCTTCGGCAGCCATGATGCGCACGGAGGGAGGCAGCAGCGCGTTCATTGAGCGCTGAATTTCCTCGGCGGGAAGAGTCGAGTGCGTCTTGAAGTGCGCCACCTGACCCAATGCGTGGACGCCGGCGTCGGTGCGGCTCGCACCGTGCACGGTGAGTTTTTCCTGCGTGATCTGCTGGAGCGCTTCATGCAGGGCGCCCTGGATCGTCGGTATGCCGGGCTGGAATTGCCAGCCGTGGAAGTCCGCGCCATCGTAGGCGATTGTGAGTTTGATGTTCTGCATCGGCCGGAGCGATTATCTCACGCGATCGAGAAGGCACCACAGACGAACGCAGATAAAGGCGGCCGACATGGGAGGGTAACGACCTCGGCATTGTCTCTATGTTTCGGATGCGGTTGAAAGAAAGCCCACACTAAGTCGGTGGCGGAAGCGTTGTGGTCGGGTGCGTCGGCCGGCGAAGTTACATCTGGGCGCGCGAAAAGCGGGAGCCTGGGCGCGTGGGCATGCTGCCGGCGCGGCAGAGCGGGCAATCGTCGGGCTCATAACTGGGGACGTCCAATTCCAGAAGGGCGCGCGACGGGACGTTCAGTTCCAAGCGGCCGCCGCTGCGATCAATGATGGCGCCCGCGGCTACCGCCAGGCCGCCTTCCTGTTCGACCACGCCTATGGTTTCGCGAGTCGAGCCGCCTGTGGTCCACACGTCCTCGATCACCAGAATGTGTTCCCCAGGCTTTAGTTCGAAACCGCGGCGCAGGGCCATTTGGCCGGAGCGGTCTCGTTCCACGAAAAGCGCCCGAACGTTCAACGCGCGAGCGACTTCGTGGCCGATGACGACGCCTCCGAGCGCGGGCGAGACGACGCAGGCGACGGAGTGGTCCTTGAAGACGTCGCCGAGGGCGTGGCCGAGCTGTTCGGCGCATTTCGGATGCTGCAGAACCAGCGCGCATTGGAGATAGGTGGCGCTGTGGCGTCCGCTGGAGAGTTCGAAGTGCCCTGTGCGGATAGCGCCTACCTGTTCGAGGAGCTTGAGAATTTCGTCACGTTGCATCGTAGCCTGTCTGGCGCGCTTGCGAACAGAAAGTGCAAGCAGCCAGTGGCGCTAGCCTAAAGGCGAAGGCGAAAAGAGTCAATGGGGATAGGGCAGTGATTGGTGATTGGTGATTGGTGATTGGCGGTAGAAAGATCTCGCTGACGCTTACTCTAACTGCAGGTTGATTGCGCCGACGCCGCCAGAGATGCTTACGTCGATCGTGGCTGGAGTTTTGCCGAGCGCGGCATTGACGTAGTCATCGCCTTCGCGGGTTAGCCCGCCCGCATGGACCGCGCCGATACCGCCGGAGGCGTGCACGCGGACTCCGACATCCTTGGGCAGGCGAATCGTTGCTGCGCCCACGCCGCCGTGTACAACCACGTTCAGATTCGTTTTGCGCGGGCCGGTGACATCCAGTCTCAGCTGGCCTGCTCCGATGTTGACGTCGAGGGTGCCCACGTTCAGTCCTGGCAGGCGCAGATTGCTTTCCCCCGCGCCTATCTGGACATTCAGATCCAAAGGCACGTTGTCGGCGAAACGCAGACGCCAATCGTTGCGCGCGGTGGCGAAATGGAGATGATGTCTGTTCTCTTGCGTGATGTTCAGATCGCCCCGACCATTGGTTACGGAATAATCAATCGCGGGCTTCCCGTTGTCCTCGAGATAATTGAAATCGGCATCGAGCAACTGGCTGGCGCCACCGCTTAGGTCCAACGTCCCGGTGGGAATTTCGATGTTCGCAGTTACGGATTGAGCGCCTTGAAGCCCGATGTCTTGCGTGTCGTGAAGACTGGCGCGCACCGTCTTTCCACGCCAGAGAGCAAGCCCCAGAAAGAGCACGATGATCAGAACCGCGATGGGACCACCGGAATGATGGCGCGCCGCGGTTGGATCGGTCGAGGCGCGGTCCATCCACGCATCCCACATCTTGCCGAGGCCAATAATAATTATGATGACGGGCCAATAGCGGGAGAGGACGTACCACCAGAGGTCCGGCCCTGGCCGTAGATTGATGAGCAGGAGGAAAACACCAATAGCGATGACGAACAGCGCAGTGGTGAACGAGCCTCGCCGAGAATATTGATCTCGAGCCATCGCGGGTACCTCTTATTTACACTACGCGCCCTGGAATGAAAAGTTTCGGAAGGAGGTCAAGCGTTCGTATGGAGAGAAGCCGCCTGCCGCATGATGCTGACTCGGGTCGGCTTCTGCGCTATTGTTCTGCGATGCGCGCGCAAAGCGTGAGGCTGAGCCTGCCTGCAATTGCATTGCTTGCCCTCTGTCCTGTTTGGGCACAACAAGCCGCGACGACCAAACCGGTCACGATCACTGTGAGCGATCTGACCGGAGCAGGGATCACGCACGCGAAGATGCGGTTGGTACCCATTCCCGATTCTGCCCCCGTGAAATTGGAAACTGATGATCATGGGCGGTTGTCGCTGAATCTGCAGCCTGGCAGTTACTCCGTTTTTGTCTCGGCACAAGGATTCAAGGAGGCGACACTGCACTTTGACGTTGCCGCAGTCGCGGACGACGGGAATGCCAATGCCAGCGCGATCGAAACTGTGCCAGTAGTACTCCAACCCGGCGAGACGCGCTCGCCGGCGGTTTACCCGAAGGACTCTCTGGCGCTCACCGCCGAGTCCTATCACGCGCCAGTGGTGCTTTCACCTGCGGAATTTCGCGCATTGCCGCACGTCTCGGCCACGGTGCACAACCCGCATACTGACGCAGAGGAAACTTACAGCGGCGTTCCACTCGCCACGCTGCTAGCCATGATCAACGCGCCCATCGGAAAGGAGCTGCACGGAGAGGCGCTCGCGACCTATCTGGTCGCCACGGGCACCGATGGATACTCAGCA
>DATEVZ010000255.1:0-23181 GCA_035258265.1 Candidatus Acidiferrales bacterium | reverse complement strand
GATTGAAGTCATGCACTCTACGGAAAACGACGGGGACCACATCTGGAACCTTAACGACCAGGACAAGGAACACTTACGCGACACGAAGGCGAAGGGGACAGCCGGGTGAGCCATTACCTTGCGTTATCGCTTTGCATGTTTTTGATTCGGGCTGGCAGGAGTACTCAGGCTGGACCATCCGCACAACTTTTAGGTCAGAACGATAACATCCAACGCAGAACGCTATTTCTTCGGAACGTCAAATCGTAGCCGATTGGATTTCACTGTTCCTTCCCAATAATGGCCTAGAAGCAAGTCCATGTCACGGGGCACGCCTTTGCCGGTGAATTGAGCTTCGAGCGAGTCAGTGCCGGGCGTCGGTTTATAGTCGTACTCCTCCGATGACGGCGCGAAGTATTTATCCAAGTCCACCGGCATGGAGAAAGTAGCACCAACTGGTAGTGACAAAACAAACGGGTCCAGTCGTCCGGCAACGTCAGCAGGCTCAATTAGGTCGAGTCGCCGAGATTTTCCCTGCGTGTCTGTTAGGTTCAAGAAAATAGCAGTCGGGTATTGCTTCCTTCCATTGTCGAGCATGATGCCCAGATTCAGGGTTAGGTCACTCTCTTCCGCGTTGCGCAACTCAACTCTGAACTTCGGTGTCTTTACTTGTACATTTTTCGCTTGGTCGAGATTAATTCTCATTTGTAACCCGCTGACCACGTCGCCCCAAGTTCGCGCGCTCGCCTTCCATGCGACCGACGAAACATCAAGGAATGCGAAGCCAGCGAGCAGGACAACCCATAGGGCGTGGCGAACTATATTTGGCAAGCTTCATCCAAGGCTCCTGTCGGACTCTTACCTAGATGCCAACCCCTTAGAATTGGTATTCCTCAGCCATTTCGTAACTGAACGCCCCGCCCAGGGAGTGACTTACGAAATTCAAAAGCGGACCCATTGAGGAACGTGTGTCATAGTTCCATGCTCAGAACGGTACAAACCAAAGCGAGTGCTACGAGTTAAGGTAACTTCCCACTGGAACCCCACCGCGACTGCTAGGTGTATACTGCCCGCACGAGGAGGGGATATGTTGCAACAATCGAACCAGACTGATACCCGAAGCCTCGAGTGGTCCTGTGAGGCGGTTTCGCCTATGGCTGAGCCCTGCAATTCTACGGCAACGTCCCACTGCGGCATCTGTGGGCGGTGGTTCTGCGCCGTCCACGCCGAGGATGAGACCTGGCACATCTGCGTCCTCGAGCCGGGCGAGGAAGGGGGCGAGGCTTAACTGTCTTCGCCAACTGAAAAGAAGCCAAGCCAACTATTCGTGTGGACGTCCGGCACTGCAAACCGGAAGTGTCCGGCAACGCGGCCTAACAGGAGTCACGGGTCTCTGAGACTCGCGAACCTGTGGGGTGCATAGAGGAATAGTTGCGGCCTCAAATTAGACACCGGAGATGTTGCAGGCGGGTAAGGAAAATCGAAACACATCTTCACCGAGTGCGCGTCAAGCGAACGACACCCCAGGGAACAGGCGTATTCGATTTATCATGCAGTCGTCCAGTGGAGTCAACTGCGCCGCAGGCTGTGTCGAGGATGCGACCGTCGGAGAATGAGTGTCATAAAGGTGTCATGGTTCCATGCTCAAAACGGGTACAAACGGAATCAAGACGCGGATTTCGCAAGGGGTTGACAGGACAGATATAATCAGAAACTTTCAGAACGAATCAAAACAGGGAACTGTTTTCCTAAACCGTTTGTCGGGAGTTCGACTCTCTCCAGGCCCACCATTGTTACCCACTCTCCTGAAGCTAACTGGCTTCGGCAGGCCGCTACCTGGGTCGTGCCTCTAGTGACATTTTCGACAGCAACACTCCTCACTTCGCTAGTTTCTCTGAGCAGTTTGGCTACGATGAGTGCACAAGAGTGCCGGCATTAAACCGAGGTAGGATGCCCCGAAGTTGATGCCGAACCGCTCTGTTTTGGAGGCAACCCTAATGAAACAACGGTTCATGGTGGAGCGGGGAGAAAACCGTGTCGACATAAGGCTAACGGCCATGCTAATCGGCACACATGGTAAGTTGGGAGTGGAAAAGGCGATCACAGAAAATGTCAGTACCCGCGGCGTCCGTGTCATCTCGACGAGCGAATGGTTTATCGACGACACCATTCTGGTTTCCTTGCCAGCCGGTCACTTTACCTCCGCGGCTCGAGTCGCCTATTGTGACGCCTTGGGTCAGGGAAAATTTGGAACGGGATTGGAATTTGTCGGATCGAGCGAAACCTTGGAAATTAACGCGCTGGGCGCGGCGCTAGAATCTCCCCAGGTATAACCGCGGAAAGATGCTGGACTCAAAAGTTTGCATGTCGAGCTCGACGTTGCAACTGCTCGTCGGGCTTCGCTTTTCTCCGGACTTAAATCTCCGCATTCACTTCGCCTCGCGGTTTTTCTAATTAAAGCGCACGTACTCGAAGTTCAATGGCTGTCTGTTAATCCCACGAGGCGGTGGTGCAATCCAATTCGCAAATTTCCCCGGCTCGATCACGCGTCCCGCCATTAGCGATTGCACGAAAGACTGGTCGTCGGAGGTGGGTAGCCACTTGTGCTGATTGTTTTCCCAAGCTTCTTTCGTTAATACATTGCCTTCAGGGCTGATGAATTTTCCGGCAAAGTTGCCGATGGCTCGGTGGAATCCCTTGTGTGGCAGCACCAGGCGAAATGGAACGCCCGCTTGCTCTATGATTTTGTTCCAGCGATCCACGCCACCTTGGATTTCAGTAATGTAATCGTCACGCAGCCGCTCGTTCAGAGCAGTAAGCGCCGGGACCTGCCGCGTGATGATTTTGTTGCCGGCGACTTCCAGAACGGGATACTCGGCGTCTTGCAAAACGTGATCGTCCTCGATCTTCGTTTCTTCGTAACGCCCCTTCAGCCCTGTGGTGTAATAGCTCGCGGCATTCGAGGAAGCGTCCGAACCAAATAAATCAATCGTCACGCTGAAATGAAAATTCAGATATCGCTGCATGGTCTGCAGGTCAATCACGCCCAGCGCCCGCACATCCGCAGGGTTTTCAACTTTGTGTTCCTTCATCACCTCGCACGTGCGCTGTAAAATTCGGCTGATGCCAGTCTCGCCCACGAACATATGGTGTGCTTCCTCGGTGAGCATGAATCGGCAAGTACGCGCGAGGGGATCAAAGCCCGATTCCGCCAGAGCGCATAGCTGGAATTTTCCGTCGCGATCGGTGAAGAAAGTGAACATATAAAACGCCAGCCAATCCGGCGTAGGCTCATTGAACGCTCCCAGTATGCGCGGGTTATCCGCATCGCCGGAACGGCGATCGAGCAGCGCTTCCGCCTCTTCGCGGCCGTCGCGTCCAAAATAACGATGCAACAAATAGACCATGGCCCAAAGATGACGCCCTTCCTCTACATTCACCTGGAAAATGTTGCGCAGATCGTACAAAGAAGGGCAACACATCCCCAGAAGCCGCTGCTGTTCCACCGAAGCAGGCTCGGTATCGCCTTGCGTGACTATCACGCGCCGCAAAGTGGAACGGTATTCACCTGGCACGTCCTGCCAGGCGGGCTGACCCTTATGCACGCCGAAATTGACTTGGCGATTGGCGTCGCGCGGCTGCAGAAAGATGCCCCAGCGATACTCGGGCATGCGCACATAACCGAATTGCGCCCATCCGTCCGGCTCCACGCTGATCGCCGTGCGCAAGTAGACCTCAAGCGCGTGGCTCTCGCTCGGCCCCATGTCGTACCACCAATTCATGTACGCCGGCTGCCAATGTTCCAGGGCACGCTGCAGCACGCGATCTCTGCCCAAATCCACGTTATTAGGAATCTTTTCTGTGTAATCGATCATTGCCGTCTCCTTGCAAGGGCCGCAAATAAATCGTCTGGAACTGAAGCCTTACACTCTTTCCCAGTTGAACTTCACCGGCGCGCCTGTTCCATAGATCTTGAGCGCGCCGCTTTCGCCCACGGCATTCGGCCGTACAAAAATCCAGTTCTGCCACGCCGAAAGCCTGCCAAAAATGCGGCTATCCATCGTCTCCGGCAAGCCAAACCGCAAATTTGCTTCAAGTCCAGTCAAGGCATCCGGCGAAAGCGCGGTTCTGGATTCAATCGCTTGCCGTACTTCATCCTGCCAATCGAGATCATCCGGCGCGGCAGTAACTATGCCTGCCGCAAGAGCGTCTCGCGCATTCAATTTCCGGCCAATCTGCTCGCGCAATTTTTCCATTTGCGGGAGGTGCTGATAAAAGCGTGCCTCCAATCGCGACAGACGATTCACCATTGGCAAGGCGCCAAAATTCATCTCCGACAGAGTCATCGACGCCTTCGCCTCGCCTTCCTGGGTATCGAGCATGTAAACGCGGTCTGCCGCGAGGGCCAAGTCCATCAAGCTTCCTGCAAAGCAGGAGCCAGGTTCGACAAACGCAAACAACGACCGCGAAGAAACGTCAAGGCGGGCAAACGTGCGCCGCATCAGGCCCAGCACTTCTCGCACGAACCAGTTTCCTTGATTTCTTAGGATGAATTCGTCAATCGCTAGCACCGCATCCGGGTTTCCGGTCGTCTTCAAAATCCACAATCCCGGTTCTGTTTCATTAGTTCGCAAGCCTAGGATAGCGTCGTCCAACTCGCGCGCCATCTGGAGCGGCCACCAGGCAGCCCCCGCCGTCAGGACTTGATTCAGGGCCGAGGGAATTACGGTTTCCGGAGCACGCACAGTCAGCGTCACCGTGCGAGCCGCACGGTTCACTTGTGCGTCAACAAATTCGTAATGCCGCCCCGCGTCATCGATGGTCCGCTGCAACGGTGTCAGGATGATGCCTTTCGCATCGCCAGGCCGGTCGCTTTGCTCGGCCAATTGCAGCGAGCGCTGCTTCACGTGTTCGGCAAATTGCTGTGTCTTCACTGCATCATCGACAAAACCCCACTCCTTTGCCCGCTGGCCTTTCACGCCGTCGGCGGAAGTGCAAAAAACATCCGCATGGTCTCTGCGGACTTTTCGCTTGTCGGTAACGCGTGTAAGTCCGCCAGTGCCTGGCAGCACGCCCAACAGAGGAACTTCCGGAAGGCTGACCGCGGACGACCGGTCGTCAACGAGTACAATCTCATCGCAGGCGAGCGCAAGTTCGTAACCTCCGCCAGCCGTGGTGCCGTTCAAAGCGGCAAGAAACTTCAATCCTGAATGACGGCTCGCATCTTCGATTCCATTGCGCGTCTCATTCGTGAACTTGCAGAAATTCACTTTCCAAGCGTGCGAGGAAAGTCCCAGCATGTAGATGTTGGCTCCCGAGCAAAAAATGCGATTTTTCGCACTAGAAATCACGACGGATCGAATTTCCGGGTGCTCAAAGCGAATTCTTTGCAGCGCGTCATGTAGCTCGATATCCACGCCTAGATCGTAGGAATTGAGTTTCAATTTGTATCCTGGACGCAAACCACCATCTTCATTCACGTCCATCGTCAGAGTGGCCACCGGCGCGTCATAAGTCACTTGCCAATGCTTGTACTTTGAGGGCTCGGTCTGATAGTCAACCGGTGCAGCCGCGCCTCGCGGGTCTTGCGCCAAAGTAGATTCCACAATGCCTCCTACTTCATTTCGGATTGCACGGCGCGCTTGAGTTTCAGAAAGCTTTCATCCACGGATTCGCCAGAAGTTTCGAGATGGAGGTCTGCCCGGCGATAAAGAGGTTCCCGCGCCTCGAGGATTCGACGCAGGTCGTCCATGGCTTCATTGTTGTCCGCCATCACTCGAAAATCACCCTGCGCGATCACGCGCGACATATGATCCTCGGGATTTGCCTTTACCCACACCGTAATACAATTCGCAAGCAGGCGATCGTACGTTTCTTTCTCTGAAACCACACCTCCGCCTATCGAAAGAACGACGCGGGCGCGTTCGTTTAGCACCCGGTCAAGCGTACGCTTTTCAATTCGCCGATAACCTGCTTGTCCATAGAGTGAGAAAATCTCCGCCAGTGCGATTCCCGCATCCTGTTCGATTTCACGATCGAGCTCGATGAACGGCATGTTCATTTCCCGTGCCAACTTCGCGCCCAATGTGGACTTGCCAGCGCCGCGCAAACCAATCAACGCGATCCTCGAGCGCCGGGACTTTTCCTCACTCGCCAACTCGCGCGTTAGCCGTTGAAATGTTTCCTGCAACCGATGAGACGGCAACCGCTCCAGCAACTCACCGATCATGCGCTTTTCGTCCGGCACAGGCACGTTCGGCGCAAACAGATTTTCCAGCGACACGTTTAACGCCGTCGCAATTCGCCGCAGCAGAACGATTGAAACGTTGCCATCTCCCAATTCCAGTTGCGCAAGATGGCGCTCAGATACGTCCGCCTCTCGCGCCACTGCCTTCCGCGTCATGCCGCGCAGACTTCGCAACTCTCGTACCCGCCCACCCAGAAATCCGAGAAACTCATCGTCACTCGCTGGCAGAGGCCTCTCTGCCAGCGGAACCAGCGCCCGCGGTTGCGTTTCGGTGCTCATATTCTCGATTTAATGTTCCATGCACTATAGTACACGTCAATCGGCTCTAGATCAATTGAGTTGAGGCGCGTCGGCGTGAGTCGCTCAGGTAAGCCCCGGAATTCCACGTAAATAATTGTAGAAAAGGTAGTTACCTTTTAGCATGGCTGCGGGTGGGCACCTTTCGGACGCGTCAAATATGCAGAATAATGCTCCTCGCCACGCTGAATGTCCCACTGGGCCCCCTTGAATCCAAAATAGTCCCGTCGTACCATCGCGGGAAGCCCGGTCGCTGGTGCTAGAGTTTGCTCATGCGTGTCCGTTGTACCCATTGCTCGGCGCAGGTCGATTTGGACGACAGGCTGTACAAAGGCCGCCGCATGGCGCAGATCCGCTGCTGGATGTGCGCGCAAACCTCCTTGGTGGATTTGGTGCCCGTGGACATGAGTTCTTCCACGCTGGTCGTTGATCCTGTGGCGCCCGAAGACCGTCCCTTCGCCGCTGCGCGCCTCGCAGAAGCTTCCAGAACGCAAACCGCCACGCTCGACCTCCCGGTCGGCAAGTCGATCACCATCTCAGTGGTCGATGGTCCGTCGGCCGGATTTCAACGCGATCTGACTATGCCGCTCGTCACCCTCGGCCGCCTCCGTGGTGGCGCCGACATTGAAATCGACGATCCCCAAGTTTCACGGCTGCATTGCGCGATCGAAGTAAAGGGTGACGAAGTTTTCCTGCGCGACTTGCGCTCGACCAATGGCACCTACGTCGCGGGCAGGCGCGTGCTCGCTGCAAAGCTAGACGATTCTGCCGAGTTCCGCATTGGAAGTTCTGCGTTGCGCGTGGACATCGCATCACATTAATTCCGTATCTCTGCCAACTCGCTCTCAGACTGCCCAAAAGTTTGCCTCTGCATGGTCCTGACGACTGCGGTATCCTCTTCTCCTACAAATCTAAAGCCGGTCAGTGCGATAAGCGCTCGTTTTGCCGGCGGTCAAATCCTCGGGGGAGAAGGTGAGTCGTGAAAAAGATGAGCAAGAACTCGGAATGGGCCGCGCTATCCCAAGGCGCGACTTCCTCAATGGCTTTGCTGTAGCCGTCGGCGGATCGTTACTGGCTCCTGGCGCGCAATGGTTCGAACGCTTTGGCCTTCCGCATTCACCGTTATCTCCCGAATCAATCAACGCGAATTATCCTCCCGCCTTGACGGGAATGAGAGGCACTACCGACGCGGTGATGGAGGTCGGCCACGCCCTGCGCGACAACAATACGTGGAACAATCCAACTCCCGACGCGGATTCATATGATCTGATTGTCGTGGGTGGCGGGATTAGCGGACTTTCCGCGGCCTATTTCTTCCGGAAGATTGCCGGACCAAAAGCTAAAATCCTCATTCTCGAAAATCACGACGATTTCGGCGGCCACGCTCGCCGCAACGAATTCCACACCGATCGCCGCATGATCCTAGGCTACGGCGGCACGCAGTCAATTGCGGGTCCCCAGCTCTATAGCAAGCAAGCCAAGGAACTCCTTGCGGAGCTGGGCATCGATGTCCAGCGTTTTTACAAGTATTACGACCAAAATTTCGAGAAATCCAACGGACTTTCGCGTGGCATATTTTTCGACAAAAAGACATTTGGCGAAGACCGCCTCGTCGCGGGCACCGGCCAACCATCATGGCGCGAATTCCTCGCCAAGACGCCTCTTTCCCCGCAGGTACAAAAGGACCTTGCGCGGCTCTATACCGATAAAGTCGACTACCTCCTACACTTGTCTTCGTGGGACAAAAAAGTCCTTCTTGCCAAAACGAGCTATAAGGATTACCTCCTCAACTACGTAAAGGTCAGCCCGGACACAATTCCGGTTCTGCAGACGGAGACCTACGGTCTCTATGGGGTCGGGATTGATGCCGTTCCGGCCGGAGATTTGGCGGGACTCGGATATCCCGGTTTTGCGGGAATGGATCTCTCCGGACCTCCGGGTCCCGGATTAGGCGTGGAAATCACGAAGCAAGAGGAGGATGAGCCTTATATTTTTCATTTCCCCGATGGGAATGCGTCGATCGCGCGCCTTTTAGTACGTTCGCTGATTCCTGCATCCGCGTCCGGAACGACGATGGAGGACATCGTCACCGCAAAATTCGATTACGCTGCCTTGGACGATCCCGCCTCGTCGGTTCGTCTGCGATTAAACAGCACCGCAATTCACGCGCGGAATATCGGCAATCCCGCCACAGCCAAAGAAGTCGAACTGACCTACGTGAAAGACGGCCGGTCGCGCACCGTACGAGCCGCCACATGCGTGCTGGCTTGCTGGAACATGGTGATCCCCTTTATGTGCCCGGAACTTTCCGACAAGCAAAAGGACGCTCTCGCGTACGGCGTAAAAGTACCTCTGGTGTACACCAACGTGCAGATCAACAACTGGCAATCGTTCAAGAAACTGGGAGTCAGTTCGGTGCGATGCCCAGGAAGTTACTTTGAATCAGTCACGCTCGATTTCCCCGTCAGCATGGGAGAGTACCGTTTTCCGAGCAATCCTGCGGAACCCTGCTTGCTGCACTTGGAGAGAGTCCCTTGCAAACCTGGCCTGCCCGCGCGCGATCAGCAAAGGGCCGGGCGCCAGGAACTTCTCACCACGACGTTCGCAATTTTCGAGCGGCATATTCGTGAACAGCTCGGCTCCATGCTTTCCCCAGGAGGATTCGATCCCGCGCGCGATATCCAGGCCATCACTGTGAATCGCTGGCCTCATGGCTACGCGTACGAATACAATTCACTGTACGATCCCGATTGGCCGGAGGATCAGCAACCCTGCGTCATCGGCCGACAGCCCTTCGGGCGCATTTCCATCGCAAATTCGGATGCGGAAGCTTTCGCCTATACCAACGCCGCGATTGATCAGGCGTTTCGCGCGGTCACTGAAGTTTCGCGATTCAAGCGGAGCACCGGAGCATAGAGTAAAGTGAGGACACGTACGATTTGAGCTCAGCACAAATAGTCCGCCTGCTCGATCCCTTGTTCACAACAGATCAAGCGCGCGCGGTTTTTTCGGATCGCGGCCGGCTTCAAGGCATGCTCGATTTCGAAGCGGCGCTGGCGCACGCTCTGATGCGTGCAGGCGTAGCGCCAAGCGGCGTTGCACCTGCTATCCAAGCGCAGTGTAAAGCTGAGTTCTTCGCGATGGACACGCTCGCGCGCGAAGCCGGCCTTGCCGGAAATTTGGCTATCCCATTGGTCAAAGCGCTCACCGCGGCGGTCGCCAAATCCGACGAAAAAGCCGCAGGATTTGTGCATTGGGGAGCCACCAGCCAGGACGCGATTGACACGGGGCTCGTCCTGCAGCTGCGCCACGCCTTCGATCTGGTGACGCGCCAACTCGCCGATCTATCGGACGCGCTGGCCCGCGTCACCGAAGCGCATCGAACTACGCTGCTTGCCGGGCGTACGTGGTTGCAACAAGCAAGTCCGATTACCTTTGGCCTGAAGACAGCCGGCTGGCTAGACGCCGTCAATCGCGATCGCGCAAGGGTCGCAGCCGCGCGTAAAAGGGCCCTCGTGCTTCAGTTTGGCGGTGCAGTCGGCACGCTCGCTGCGTTGGGAGAACAGGGTCCTGCAGTCGCGCGCGCGTTGGCTGAGGAACTGAAGCTGGAGCTCCCCAACTTGCCTTGGCATGCACATCGCGACCGGTTAGCGGAAGTCGCCGCCACGCTGGGAATGCTGGTGGGAACGCTGGGGAAAATTGCCCGCGACGTTTCCCTGATGGCCCAAACAGAAGTGGGCGAAGCACTCGAGCCCTCGGCACCCGGCAAAGGCGGCTCCTCTACGTTGCCTCACAAACGCAATCCCGTAGGTTCTGCGGTCGTTTTGGCTGCGGCAATCCGCGTTCCCGCGTTGGTTTCCACTATGCTCGCCGCGATGGTTCAGGAGCAGGAGCGCGGACTGGGCGGCTGGCACGCCGAATGGGAGACCCTACCCGAAATCTTCCTGCTCGCGGCGGGCGCGTTATCCCACACGATGCAGATCGTGGATGGCCTCGAAGTTCACGAAGAAAAAATGACTCACAATCTTGCAGCGACGCACGGCTTGATCCTAGCTGAAGCCGTCGCAATTGCGCTCGCAAAGCACTTGGGAAAATTGCCGGCGCATCATCTGATCGAACGAGCTGCCAGCAAAGCGCTCGAATCCGGACGATCCTTGCGAGATGTGCTCCTCGAGGACAAACAATTGCGCAAACATCTTTCAGAAACCGAAATCGACAAACTTCTCGACCCGAAGAACTACACGGGTTCAGCAGAATCAATGATCGACCAGGTGTTGGCAGATCACAAAAAACTACATTAAATATCGCTCGCACAAAGAGCACCACATGCCCTTCATCGACGTCAACGGAACACGCTTTAACTATCAATTGGACGGCCTCCCCAATGCACCGGTCGTTGTGTTTTCGAATTCGTTGGGCACGAATCTTTCAATGTGGGACCGGCAAATCCCAGCGCTAGCCCGAAAGTTTCGCGTCCTGCGATTTGATATGCGCGGGCACGGCCTCTCAAGTGTCACGCCCGGGCCATATACCATCGAGGGATTAGCGTCAGACGTCGTCGGCTTGCTCGACGTGCTGAAAATCGCGGGCGCGCATTTTTGCGGTATTTCGATCGGCGGAGCGCTCGGTCAATGGCTCGGTGTCAATGCCGCGAATCGATTCAAAAGTTTGGTGCTCAGCAACACCGCGGCGCGCATCGGCACGGCGGACACTTGGAACACGCGCATCAAAAATGTTCGTGAAGGCGGCATGGCGGCAATCGCGGACGCCGTAATCTTCCGCTGGTTCAGTGAGGACTTCGTTAAGAAATTTCCGGAAGCGGTGGAAGCCACGCGGCGGATGCTTTTGCACACGCCTCCGGAGGGCTACGTTGCCACATGTGCCGCCCTTCGTGAAATGGACCAACGCGAAACGGTCGAGCGTGTTTCGGTTCGCACGCTGGTCATTGCAGGCGCGAAAGACGCCGTGACAACTCCTGCCGACGCCCGTTTCCTCGTGGAGCGCATTCACGGCGCGCAGTACGCGGAATTGAATGCCGCGCATCTTTCCAATATAGAGGATGCAGATGTCTTCACGGATGCGCTGATGAAGTTTATTGCTCAGCAGGAGGCGAACTAATGGATGAGCGGGAGCGGCATTCATCAGGCATGAAGGTGCGGCGCGCGGTGCTGGGCGACGCGCACGTGGATCGCGCCGAAGCGGCCAAGAATGCGTTCAGCGAGCCCTTTCAGGATCTTATCACTCGCTACGCGTGGGGCGAGATTTGGTCGCGGCCCGGCTTGTCCCGGCACACACGCAGTCTTCTTACGCTTTCAATGATGATCGCGCTGAACCGTGGCGACGAGTTTCGCATGCACGTGCGCGCCGCGCTCAATAACAAGGTGACGCGCGAGGAGATCCAGGAGGTGCTGCTGCAAAGCGCCATTTATTGCGGCGTCCCGGCAGCCAACGCCGCATTTCATATGGCGCAGGAAGTCTTCGCCGAGATTGATGCGGGCCGATGATGCTAGCCTCCGTCGGTGCATCTGATTCGTAGCTTCACCAGTTCACGCAACATTGCAATCTTCGTTAGGTCTGCCAATATCAGTCAGGAGGAATCGTAAATGCCGATCGAAAAAATCGGAGTGGTGGGATGCGGTTTGATGGGTTCCGGCATCGCGCAGGTGGCGGCCCAGGCGGGCTGCCAGGTGACGGTCCGCGAAGTCTCTGCTCAACTTGTCGACAAAGGTTTGCAATCAATCGAAAAAAATCTTCAGCGCTTGGTGGACAAGGGCACTGTCTCTGCCGCCGACCGTGATCAGGTCCGCGGACGCCTTCGCGGTAGCACCAATCTCGAAGACTTGAAGGATTCCGACCTAATCATCGAAGCAATCATCGAGCAGTTACTTGCGAAGCGCGAGTTGTGGACCGCTCTCGACAAAATCTGCCCGAAGCATACGGTTTTCGCCAGCAACACGTCCTCTCTTTCCATCACGGAAATGGCGATGTTCACCCAGCGTCCTGACCGTTTCCTCGGTTTGCACTTTTTCAATCCGGTTCCAGTCATGAAGCTGGTGGAAGTGATTCGCACGATCGCGACCGACCCGAAGGTGGAAGAAGAAGCTGTAGCGCTCGCAGGGCGCCTCGGCAAGACGCCCGTGCGCACCACCGACCGCACCGGCTTCATCGTAAATCGTCTCCTGGTTCCATTTTTGCTTGATGCTGTCCGCGCGCTCGAAGAAGGGGTCGGCTCCATCGAAGATATTGATAATTCCATGAAGCTGGGCTGTGGTCATCCGATGGGTCCACTTACGCTGCTCGATTTTGTCGGCCATGACACCACTTATTACATCGCGAATATCATGTTCGACGAATTCAAGGAGAAGCGTTTCGCGCCCCCGCCTCTGCTGAAGCGCATGGTGCTAATGGGGTGGAATGGCCGCAAGACCGGCCGTGGATTTTATGACTACAGCGATCCCGCAAAGCCAAAGCCTATGAAGTTCACTTAATCGCTCAACGCTTCGGATTGGCGTCCGTTGAATTGCCAGCCGAAAGGCGCTCGATCACTTCCGCCGGCAGCGGGCGCGATTTCATGCGTTCCGGGTTCACCGGGTCCGGCCCCGCCCATACTCGAGTCTCGAATCCTTCGACGGCCAATGCGCCCACCTTGAAGAACTGGTGTCGGATAATAAAGCTGCTTTTGCGGAATTCCATTACCGAAGATTCTGCCAGCAATTCGTCGTTGAAGGTTGATGGCATCAGAAACCGCGCGCGAACATCCACCAACGGCACTCCAACAATTCCGTGATGCTTGAATAGGGTGCGAGTCGGCATTCCAGCATTTGTAAAAAGAGCGGTCGCGCAGTCGTCAAACCAGGCGAGATATTGCGGATAAAACACAATTCCCGCTGGATCGCAGTGACCCCACTCCACCAGCAGATGCTTCTGGCTTACGAACATAACGTCAGGCTCCTAAGAAGAACGCATCGCCGCGCCCAGGAATTTCAAATCCAGAAACGCATGGTAACATCCACTTCGTAGAGCTTCCAAACCTTTGCCTATCTTGGCGTTCCGTGGCATCGGTTCTTTTCTGCTATCGTTTGTGTGGATTTATTTGGAAGCGAAATATGCGCACGCAAGTTGGAATCGTCGGAGCCGGACCAGCAGGCCTCGTTCTGTCTCACCTTCTGCACCTTCACGGCATCGAGTCGGTCGTGCTGGAAAATCGCAGCCGGCAGTACGTGCAAGAGCGTGTTCGCGCGGGAGTCTTGGAACAGGGTACGGTTGACCTGCTAAAGGAAACCGGCGTCGGCGCAAGACTCGAGCGGGAGGGCTTGGTCCACTACGGCGTAAATCTGCGTTTTAGCAAGCGCACACATCGCATCGATTTCGCGGATCTCACGGGCGGAAAAGCGGTCACGATCTATGCGCAACACGAAGTGGTCAAGGACTTGACCGATGCCCGGCTCGCCGCGGGCGGCCAGATCTTCTTCGAAGTAGAAGACACCAGCATCGACGATTTCGATAGCTCGAAATCTTCGGCCAAGCCGGTTATTCGCTTTCGGAGAGATGGCGAGCCGCAGGAACTCACGTGCGATTTCATTGCCGGATGTGACGGCTTTCACGGTGTCTGCCGACCTTCTGTCCCCGCTGGCGTGCTGACCACGTTCGATCGCGTCTACCCATTCGGATGGTTGGGAATTCTGGCGGAAGCGGCTCCATCCTCGGAAGAACTCATCTACGCCTATCACGATCGCGGATTCGGCCTCTTAAGTATGCGCTCGCCGCACCTTGGACGCCTGTACATCCAATGCAAACCGGATGAAGACATCGCGAATTGGCCTGATGAAAAAATCTGGCGCGAGCTTCACCTTCGCCTGGAAACGAACGACGGCTGGAAACTCACCGAAGGCCCGATCATTCAGAAAGGCGTCACCGGCATGCGCAGCTTTGTCGTCGAGCCAATGCAATGCGGCAAGCTATTCCTCGCAGGCGATGCCGCGCACATTGTGCCGCCGACGGGCGCCAAGGGCCTCAACCTCGCCGTCGCCGATGTTCACGTCCTTGCGCGAGCGCTCGCCGAATATTATTCCCATAGCCGCCGCGATCTTCTGGATTCCTACTCGCAGACGTGTCTCCGGCGGGTCTGGAAAGTGCAGCGCTTCTCATGGTGGATGACTTCCATGTTGCATCGCTTCGAAGACGAGAATGCCTTCGACCATCGTCGCCAACTCGCCGAACTTGATTACGTCACTAGCTCTCGCGCTGCCGCACAGACCCTTGCAGAAAACTACGTCGGCCTGCCCCTCGAATAAGCATCTCAAGCCACAGCTTTGCAATTCAGGCCCATAGACTTTCGTACTAGCGAATTGAGAACCCAGGCCTATAGCCCGCTATCGTAGCCGCACGCTACCCTCATTTGCGTTGGAAGTATTTACACGCGAACCAGCGCGGCCGCGCTGGGCCATCGCAAACGGGGGTTCTAGATGCAAGCTGGGGGACTCAAAGGCTTTCTGCGAATTCTGCTCATAGTCAGCTCGATTGCAATCTTTAACCAGTCGCTGAGTGCTCAGCAACTCCTGCGTTTACAGCTACCTACCGGCGACAGCGGCAGCGACCCTATCTCCTTCATGCGGCCGCACTATTTCATCCACGAAGCCGCCGGCGCGAGCCTGAGCAAGCCGCCTTCATCCGCTTTCGTCCCTTCTCAGATCCGCCATGCCTATGGTTTTGACCTGATCGCTAACCAGGGCGCCGGCCAAACCATCGGAATCGTGGACGCCTATGACGACGCTAATGCCGAGAACGACCTCGGCGTCTTCAGCAAGCAATTCAACTTGCCCTCTTGCACCAGCAGCAACGGGTGCTTTCGAAAAGTCTATTCCAACGGCCGCAAGCCCTCCGCGAACGCAAACTGGTCGGTGGAAATTTCGCTCGATATCGAATGGGCGCACGCCATCGCGCCCCAGGCCAAGGTTGTGCTGATCGAAACTCCGTCGAACAATCTGAGTGATCTGCTTTCGGGAGTGGACGTCGCCGTCCGCAATGGCGCCTCCGCTGTCTCCATGAGCTGGACGTCGGGAGAATTCTCGGGCGAGCGCAGCCTAGACAATCACTTCGTCGCCAACGGCGTCACTTTCCTAGCCGCCTCGGGAGACACCGGCACAGGCGTCGCATATCCTGCAGCCTCGCCTTATGTGATCGGCGTCGGTGGCACGTCGCTGACGCTCGATGCCAACGGAAATTACGGCAGCGAAGCAGCTTGGGGTGGAAGCGGTGGCGGCCTCAGCCGTTACGAAAACGAGCCCCTCGTGCAAGAACAGTTCGCCATTCCGGACGATTCGCACGGAGCTCGCGGCGTACCGGACGTGTCGTACAACGCCAACCCCGGAACCGGATACGCCATCTACGATTCCATCGGCATCAATGGCTATGCCGGTTGGTTTCAGGTCGGCGGCACAAGCGCCGGGGCGCCGCAATGGGCGGCTCTGATGGCGATTACAAACTCGCAGCGCGCCGCAGTTCGTAAGGCCAACCTCACCAGCACGGACGCAACCCTCTACTCGACCGCCAAAACCAATCTTGGCAATTACTTTCACGCCGTCACCACCGGCACGAATGGCTCCTGCGGCCTTCTGTGCGATGCTCTCGTTGGATACGATTACGTGACGGGCCTCGGAACTCCGCAATCCAAAGTATTAGTTCCCGCGCTCATCTCCCATCCCTAAGGGCGCGCGCCACGGCGGCGCCGGGCTAACCTTTTGTATTCAGAAACACCTCGGTCCAGCCCTTCTCTGACAATCCGCTTCACTAGTGTATAGTTTTTGCAGGCGCGGCCACTCCTGATGCCAGATTTGCTTCCGGCCACAATGATTCGCCGTGCCACAGGTCTATCCCAAATGAAATCATTCTTGCAGGTGATGAAATTTGGAGGCACGTCGGTAGGCGATGCTTCATGCATTGCGCGCGTGATAGAAATCGTGGCAAAATCCGCGCGCCAGAATCCCGTGGTCGTGGTGGTCTCCGCGATGAGTGGTGTCACGAACCGGCTGATCGAAGCCGCCACGTGTTCCGAGGCAGGCGACCGCGACCGCGCGTCCGCATTACTCCAGGGCTTAGGTGAACAGCACGCTCTAGCGCTCGAAGCATTGATTCATGACTCGGAAACACGCAAGAGACTCGCGCCTCGCATCGAAGAAAATCTCCGCTTAGCGCACCGTCTCTGCGAAGGCACTGCGCTCATCCACGAACTCACACCGCGCACGCTCGACGCAATCTCCAGCCTCGGCGAGCGCCTTTCCGCACCGCTCGTCGCGGGCGCCTTGAGCGAGCAGGGAGTCCACAGCGAAGCGATTGAGGCCACGGAACTGGTAGTCACCGATTCCTATCATGGCGCCGCTGAGCCGTTAATGGACCTTACGCAGCAGCGTTCCGAAGCACGCATCCGCCCGCTGCTACAAAAGGGAATCGTTGCTGTCGTCACCGGATTTATCGGTGCGACTCCGGATGGAGTTCTCACGACGCTCGGCCGTGGAGGCTCGGATTACTCCGCAACCATTCTCGGCGGCGCGCTCGGTGCGGATGAAGTCATCATCTGGACTGACGTGAATGGAGTCCTCAGCGCCGATCCTCGCCTGGTGCCCGAAGCCCGGACCATCCCTGAAATTTCCTATCGTGAGGCCGCCGAACTCGCATATTTCGGCGCCAAGGTTCTCCATCCCAAGACTCTTCGCGCCGTAATGCAGGCGGGAATCCCAGTATGGATTCGCAACACTTTCGAGCCGGAAAATCCCGGCACAAAAATCACACCGCAAGGCCGTAGCTCGAGCGGTGGCGTGAAGGCGCTCACCGCGATCAGCGACGTTTCGCTCATCGCCGTCGGAGGCCCCGGAATTGTGGGCCTGCCCGACGTTGTAGGCCGCACATTTTCCACTACCGCGAGCGTTCGCGCGAACGTTCTGCTAATCTCACAATCCTCATCGCAGAATGATATTTGCTTCATCATTTCGTCGTCCGACGCAAAACGCACCGTCGAGGCGCTGCGTCAGCAATTCGCGCAAGACCTTGCGCACCAGACCGTAGAACACATCACGCTCGACCCCAACATCGCTATCGTGGCCGTGGTTGGGGAAAACATGCGCGGCACCGTAGGCATGGCCGGACGAACCTTCAGCGTCCTCGGCCGCGAAAACGTAAATATAATCGCCATCGCCCAGGGTTCTTCTGAATCCAATATTTCATTTGTGGTTGCCAGCAACGACATGAAAAAGGCTCTGCTGGCAGTCCATCGCGAATTCGCGCTGGACATGCGCAACGCACACGAAACATCTTCCGTTTCCAGATGAGCGATTCGAACCCAAAAGCGGCCCGGAGGGCAACAGCGACGGTCGGCGCGGAAGCCGTGCAACGTTGCGTCCTGCCGTCCTGTGCCGCAGGCTATGGCATTCGCGAACAGATTTACGTTTGCCCTCGATGCGGCGGTCCGCTGGAAATTGATTGCGCGCTGGAAGCCATTAAACAAGCGCGCGATCTGCCGAAGCTCTGGGATTCACGCGCGGCCTCGCATGATCCCCGCGATCGCAGTGGTGTCTGGCGTTACCGCGAACTGCTGCCATTCGACGATCGCGCTCCCATCGTTACTCTTTTGGAAGGCAACACACCATTGTATGAAGCTCCCCGCAGCGCGAAATACGCTGGCCTCTCCGCCTTGCGCCTCAAACATCAAGGTTGCAATCCGACATCGTCATTCAAAGACACAGGCATGACCGCGGCGGTCACACAAGCGGCGTTGCTCGGCGCGCGCACTGTGGTTTGCGCCAGCACCGGCAACACAGCTGCCAGCCTCGCTGCATACGCAGCGCGAGCGGAGCTGCAATGCGCTATCTTGCTGCCGCAGGGCCAAATCAGTCCCGCGAAACTTGCGCAGAGCATGGATTACGGCGCAATCGTTTGTGAGATCCCCGGGAACTTCGATGACTGCATGCGCCTCATCGGAGAATTGGCCGATGAGCCGTTAATCTACATCGCGAATTCCATCAATCCGTTTCGCATCGAAGGACAAAAGACCGTCGCGTTCGAAATCCTGGAGCAGTGCGAGTGGCGTGTCCCAGATCACGTGGTCGTTCCCGGCGGAAACATGGGCAATAGTTCGGCGCTCGGAAAGGGCTTCGACGAAATGCTTCGCCTCGGACTGATTGATCGCCTGCCGAAGCTGAGCGTCATTCAAGCCGAGGGCGCTGCTCCCCTTGCGCATTTGTTTGCGAGTTTCGAATCGAAGGGCGACACAGAGGTCGAAAATTTCCCCAGTCAAATCGATTTCGTCCAGCACCCTCGCACTCTAGCCACAGCCATAAAAATCGGCGCTCCGGTTTCGTGGAAGAAAGCTCTCCGCGCAGTTCTCCGTTCGCATGGAAGCATCATCACGGTCACCGAACAGGAAATCGCCGATGCCAAAGCGATCATCGGACGCGACGGCATCGGCTGCGAGCCTGCCTCCGCAACAACCGTCGCGGGTATTCGCAAGCTGGTGGGCGCGGGAAAAATTCGCGCCGAAGAATCCGTGATCGCCGTGCTAACCGGACACGTCCTGAAGGATCCCGACTACGTAAGTAACTATCACCGCGGCACGCTCTCTCTCGGATTGACAGAGCAGGGCAGCGCACCCAAACCGCTCCACATCACTGGCGCCTTTCGCAACGCTCCCGAAAAAATCGCCGCCAGCAAAAATGCCATCCTCGAAAGCCTGGAGCGGCGGCGGTAAATCGCCTGTTTTCCATGAGAAATTCCAAGGGTCCAACATTCGAGATTCGCGTTCCGGCCTCCACCGCGAATCTTGGCGCGGGCTTCGATTGTTTCGGGCTGGCTCTGGAACTCTATCTCACGGTGCGAGCCACGGTGCAGCCCGGTGTGGGCGCTCGCACGGTCGCTCGTAGTCGCGGAGTGTCCGGCAGTTCGAAACTTCCCAGCGCGCCACACGAAAATCTGATCCTGCGCGCCATGCGACACGCCGCCGAACAGCAGAATTTCCGATTGCCCCCGGTCCATCTAGCCGTTCAAAACGATATTCCGATAGCAGCCGGTTTGGGAAGCAGCGCCGCTGCCATCGTCGCCGGCATCGCGCTGGCTTTCGCGGTGTCCGGAAGAAAATTGCCGGAACAAACCGCGTTGCGCCTCGCCGCCGATCTTGAATATCACACCGACAATGTGGGAGCGGCGCTGCTTGGAGGTCTGGTGGTTTCGTTTGTTGGCGACGACGGCAATGTGGTGGCGGTCCGTAAGCATTGGCCGAAAGAAATCCGCGCGATCGCAGTCACTCCGAAAATGTCACTCGAGACGAGCGCTTCGCGAGCGGCTTTGCCTAAAACGGTCGAACACGCCGATGCGGTCCACAATGTCCAACGGTCCGCGCTGTTCCTCGGGGCACTGGATGCCAAACGCTACGATCTTCTATGGGACGCCACGCAGGATCGTTTGCATCAATCCTATCGTCAGGCGCTGATCCCCGGTCTCGCCGCGGCGCTCCAGATGCCGCGAATGCTCGGCCTTCTCGGAATCGCTTTAAGCGGTGCGGGGCCTAGCGTCATTGCTCTGGCTACCGATCATTTTGCAGAGATCGGAAAAGCGATGGCGAGCCACTTCGCGCGCAACGGTCAGGCCGCATCGATCCGAAACTTGGCCGTGGCGCAAGAAGGGTTACGTCTGATAGGCAAAGCGAAGGCAAAGAAATAATCCGTACCGCTTTCGTTCCTGCCTGCTGGAAGCAGAATCACTTCACGAACGTCAATCCATGCGGCACCAGGTGTGGGAACACGTACGCGTAAAGCATTACAATAACGCCAACAATCGAACCCAAAGCAATCGAGTGCCAGAAAACAAACCTGAAAATGATCCCTTCGTTGCCCACCTGTTCGGTTGCGGCCGTGGCAATCGTGATGGACTGTGCATCCACCATTTTCCCCATCACCCCGCCGGCGCTATTGGCCGCGCACATCAGCACCGGGTCAATGCCAAGCTGTTGCGACGTGATCCGCTGCAAACTCCCGAACAGCGCGTTCGAAGACGTGTCGCTTCCGGTCAGCGCAACGCCCAGCCATCCCAAAAACGTACCGAAGAAGGGATAAAGCCAGCCGGTTCGCGTGAACGCTAATCCAAGAACGGCATCCAGCCCCGAGTATCGCGTCACGAAACCTAACCCGAGCATGAACGAGATCGCAATCATCGCCAGCCGCATGCGCACGAGCGTGCGCCAAAATATTTTCATCAATCGCAGAGGGCTTAATCCTAGTAGAAGCCCCGCGACTATCGCCGAGAGAAAACAGCCAGTACCGGTCGCTGATAGCCAATTGAAATCGTATCGCGCTGCTTCCGGCGTTGGCTTGCTCACGACCGGCGCCGCTCGCGTGACGGCGTTATGCAAATACGGCCAGTCCCATCCGGGGGCGCCCGGCCGAGCTTTGCCGTCCGCTTGCACCACGTGAAACGCGGGCGTCGTCGCCTTGTTTATGGCAAGTTTCACCGGAGGATCTCCCCACGCAAACACAAATATCGAAAGTATCGCGAATGGCATCCACGCCCGTACAACCGTCCACAAGGGATATGTCCGCGGCTCCGCGTATCCATCGAATTCCTTCGAGGCCCATTCTCCGCCGACATCATCCGAAATCCTTCCGGAAACGGGTGCCGGTTTTGCGCCTTCACGATCGTAATCGAACCGCCAGATTCTTTTCGGTTTCCAGAAATGCAGAAAAATCACCGTGCAGATGATGGAGACGACGCCTCCCATGATGTCCACCAAATTGCTGTCACGAAAGTTCGACCACAAAAACTGAGTCACCGCAAAAGAAACGCCCACCACCAGAATTGCCGGAAGCACTTCGAATGTTTCCGACCAGCTTACCATCGTGCGCACTAGCCAAAACGGCACGATAACCGCTGTGAACGGCAGAATGCGCCCGATCATCGCGTTCAAGTCCGATTCCGGCAAATTTGAAACCGCCGCCAGCGCGTGTACAGGAGTGCCGATGGCTCCCCAAGCAACCGGCGCTGTGTTCGCGATCAGGTTTAGCGCCGCCGCGTGAAACGGGCGAAACCCCAGCCCAATCATGAAAGCGCCGGCGATTGCCACGGGTGCGCCGAATCCGGCCGCGCCTTCGATGAACGCGCCAAAACAAAACGCGACCAGTAGAACCTGAAGCCGGCGGTCTGGAGTGATCCCTGCGATCGACTCCTTCATGATTTCAAACTGGCCGGCTTCCACAGAAATGTCGTAGAGATAAACCGCGGCCAGCACGATCCAGGCGATTTTCAGAATTCCATACGCCACGCCGTAAGCGAAGCTCGACCCCGCCAGCACCGGCGGCATCTTGAAGACGAAAGTCGCCACGAGCACTGCCGTCACAGCCGCGGCAATCGCGCACAAATGCGGTTTGACTTTGAAACCTGCCAGAAGCGAAAAGAGAACGATGATGGGAAGCGCTGCGACTAAAGTGGAGAGCCACCATATTCCGACGGGATCGTACGTTTGCGTCCAATTCATGCCAGCCCCCTTGGGCGAGCTGATTCTCTCACGAGAGCCGCTTGGCGGACGTTGCATATCCCGGCCCGAAAATTTTGTCAAGAAATGGAATTACGCGACTGTTTCGCGAAGTCTCAGCGGAGAAATCGCGCGTTACGCTGAACTCTTCCTTCGCAAAAGCCAAATGCATGCGAGGCTGGCCGTCAGCATTAATACGCTCGACGGTTCCGGCGCGGCTACGGACGGAGGTGGAGGGGGCGGCGGAATCACCGGAGGAGTTGGTCCCCCGGGAGGAGTCGGACCACCACCGGGTGGCGTCGGGCTCGACGGAATTCCTGGAGGAAATGGCGATCCCCCGAGCGGAAAGATTGGGGGAATAGGTGGGATGAAAATTGACCCGGACGGCGTTTCGGGCACAACAATGGCTGTCGTTGGCGGTGGAGCAAGTGGTATTTCTGCCGGAGCGAAAGGGACAGCGAGAGGACCAGCTCCCGCGGGGACTTCCATCGCTTCCGGTGAAGGCTCTGCTTTCAACACAGGCTCGCCCGGAACCTCGGAAAGGCGGTTGCCGCAGCGAGTTCTAGCCATGTGCGCGCCGTCTGTGAGAACCGTTTCTCCCGCGGGGAGAGTCATTCGATTCTTCGTCCAGAAAATCCGGTTGCCGACACGGTAAGAAACAAACACGGCTCGCGCCACGCCCAGACGCGCGATGTGCGTTTTCTCAAGATCGAAATCCGCGTAATGGGCCGCGACAATGACATCGTGCAAAACGGCGCTTCGCAACTCCGCTTGGTTTTTTGCTCCGCCCGAAATCACGGAATACGGATAGAAGACGCGGCCATCGTTGTTTAGTTCGGCGGGCTGAGAAAGGAAGTCAGTCTCAGTGGTTGGCTGGCGGACCGCAGTCGAGAGGTCCGATATGCTGACCGACCCCACCGAGTTGCGGCTCGGCGTCAGAATCGACCATACAAGAATAGATTCCAGGAGCAAGACCGCCATCGCTCCCCAGCGACGGCAGTCAATTTCAGTTATGGCAAGCTTCGCCCCAGCGGCCCGGACCTTCCCCATTTCCCCTTTGAACCCGGCAGCACCCAAACCGCCGGACAAACCCCGCCTTCACTGGTCCTGTACGCAATCGGTGTTCCAACTCTGTTTTCGCTGTTTT
>DATEVZ010000254.1:0-3713 GCA_035258265.1 Candidatus Acidiferrales bacterium | reverse complement strand
TCCAAGTGAACGTACCAATCTGATTGCGATTGGTTTCTAGCCCTCCCGACCCGATTGGCACGTTGCCACCCGATCCACTTGGCTGAGCGCCGGTTGTAGAGGAAATAGTGCCTCCTTCTTCCGGAAAGAACGCCCGCGAGTCGTCGATGAGATAAACGAACGAAAGAACGTCTCTTTGGGTGATGTTGTAGTCGAAGTGCACGACACCTTGATCGTCGTTAACCGTCGCCAAGGGAGAGGATGAGAATTGGTTTGTTCCGACATTCGGCATCGGCAGATACTTAGCAATGTAGTTTGCGATGATTGGGTTTACGGGCACCTGATTATTGGGATAGGGATTCCCAGTAACCGGATCGAACAATGGAAAACCCAGATCACTGAAGTTGCCGCTGCGCTCGGGAACGCTTAGTACACCGATCGGGCTTGGTGATTGACCCTCGCCACGCCTTGTACCCTGGTAGGCGACGAAGAAGAACACCTTGTCTTTCTTTACCGGCCCACCCAATGTTCCACCAAACACATTCCGCCGGTAGGCAGCATTGGGCTCGCTCGGCGGCAGGAAATAATCGCGGGCATTCAAGACATTGTTACGCAGAAACTCGAACGCATCGCCGTGAAAGTCGTTCGATCCAGATTTTGTGATTTGATTGACGATGCCGCCCGACGTGCGACCGTATTCCGCGTCGTAATTATTCGTAAGAATCTTGAATTCTTCGACCGCGTCAGGATTCGGACTGACAACGATGTTGTTACCCAGAAAATCGGTGTTGTTTGCTCCGTCGAGAAGGAAAGTAAGGGACTCGGAACGCTGTCCGCTCACCGAGAATGGATTTCCGGATGTGTCGTCAGGATCCGCGGGAAATACTCCCGCTTGAAGGAGCCCTAGTTGGAGAGTGTCACGATCGAGTAGAGGTAGATCGTTGATCATGCGTTCATTTTCGACTTTGCCCAGAACGGCGCTGGTTGTATCCACTTGCGCTACGTTGCCGGTGACTTCAACGGTCTGCGCTGATTGGCCGATTCTCAGACTCACATCGAGGCGGCCGTTCTGGTTTAGTTCAAGAACGATTCCGTCCTGGGCGAAGGTTGTGAAACCCTGCTTCTCGACTGTTACTTTGTACCTTCCCACCTGCACTAGGTCGAAGAGATAATTACCGTCTTTGTCGGAGAGCATTGAGCGGACTATCCCCGTGCCGGTGTTGATGAGTGTAACTTTGGTACCGATGACGACACCGCCGGATTGATCGGTGACGGTGCCGCGCAGGGAGGCGTTAGTTTGGCCCCATGCGGCGTTACCCAGGGCGGTAAGTATGGCGAGAAGAAATACCGTGAAAAAGAATCCGCGATGAAGTTTCACACCCCACCTCCATGGTTACGCGTGCATGCCCAGACATGCAGGCCGTGAGTTGCTGGCACCGCGGAGGAAGACGACTACGTTAGGGCTGCGGCTCGCCCAAAACAAATCACCCCATTTCGTCCCAGCTCACACAACCCCGATGGCGACTCTATAGAACCGCGCGCAGAGGAAGTCAAGAAAGAATCGCTTATGGAACGTATCAAACCTATTGGAGTGAGTGACTTCCGGTCAAAACTTGAGTGGAATACCGCTGAAAAAGGGGAGCGGCCGGTGGGGGTGCCGGCCGCTCGTGGGCGTGGGGTGATGGAGGTGCAGACATTCGAGGCGGCTTGCGCGGCCCCGAACACATTGCGAGTTTGCCCGCGGGCCGCGGGGACGTCGATAGACCGCTCGGTACATTTAGTGCCAGTACGAAGGTACTCGAAAGGTGTTTCGCGACATCTTCGCTGACAAGATTGGATTCGGCGGCGACCGGCGGCGGTGATAAGGACGAGCCTGCAGCACGCGGTACGCGCTTGCTCCCGGGATTGAACGGACCTGCAGGCGGTGGTAGGCTCGCGTTAGCAGGACCTTCTACGCGTGCGGGGGCGCGCGACGAACTGCCCCGCGACGTCATGGGCACAATCGGAACAAAACTCGATCGGAAACCGGCTGTGCAAGAGCAAGCCTTGGCCTCAGTGCGCCAACTGCTAGTAGAGCTGGGGAGCGCTCGGGGCATCGAAGAATTGGCGGCCCGCGGACCGCGAGCGCATCTCGAGCGCGAGTTGGGACTGGGAAGCCTCGAACGCGTGGAATTGATGCTGCGCCTGGGCCACGCTTGCGGTGTGCGACTGCCGGACAGCGTGGTGGCCGAGGCAGACACGGTGCAGGACCTGATCGACGCGATCCTGCGAGAGGAAAATCGCGCTGCCGGGAATGGAGCTCGTGCGTCGGGCTCCGTTGCTGTTGCGCCAGCCTGGATTTCTACTTCGCTCGCGATTCGCCCGGACGTCGAGCAGCAAGTCCGCAACGCCGAAACCCTCACGGAAATTCTGCGCTTGCGCGGTCGCGCGGAACCCGACCGCGTACACATTCAAATTTACGAGGAAAACGAGCAACTGCGCACCATTACGTTTGGTGAGCTTTATGAACGGTCGTCAGCTGTCGCGGCAGATTTGCGCCAGCGCGGGCTGGAAACCGGCCAGACAGTGGCCATCATGCTGCCGACTTGCGCGGATTTCTTTTTCACATTTGCAGGGGTTCTGCTGGCAGGCGGAATTCCGGTGCCGATCTATCCGCCGTTTCGCGCCGACCGCATTGCGGAATATGCAACGCGGCAATCGAATATTCTGCGCAACGCCGAGGCACGATTCCTGATGACGTGGCGGCAAGCCGAAAATCTGGCCAAGTTGCTGCAGCCGCGGGTGCCGACGTTGCGCCAAGTGCTGAACGTACAGAAGCTGGGAATTGCTGCGGCCGAGCCTACAACGACGGGTGCGAAGACACCGGCGAATGGCAAAAAGGAGTGGCGCGCGGTGGAACATTTGTCTCATCACGCGCGCGGAGGCGATATTGCGTTGCTGCAATACACCTCAGGCTCGACGGGCGATCCGAAAGGTGTGGTGCTGACGCACGCGAACTTGCTGGCGAATATCCGCTCGATCATTTCGGGTATGCACGTTCAGGCCACTGACGTATGCGTGTCCTGGCTGCCGCTCTATCACGATATGGGCTTGATCGGCGCGTGGTTTGTGCCGATCTTCACCGGCGTGCGACTAGTCGTGATGTCGCCGCTCACGTTTCTCAGTAGGCCGGAGCGCTGGTTGCGAGCGATCCAGCGGCATCGCGCGACGATCAGCCCCGCACCCAATTTCGCCTACGAACTCTGCGTGCGAAAAATCGCGGACAAAGATTTAGAAGGGTTGGACCTGAGTTGCTGGCGGGCGGCAACCAATGGCGCGGAACCGGTGCGTGCGGAAACGTTGGAAAGGTTCGCGACACGCTTCGCGCCGTACGGCTTTCGCCGGGACGCTCTGATGCCGGTGTACGGCTTGGCAGAAGGTTCGCTCGCCGTTTCTGTACCGCCGGTAGGCGTGGGATATAAAGTCGATCGCATTGACCGCGCACAATTCGAATCCGAAGGACGCGCGGTGCCTGTTGGCAGCGGCGATGTGGCGGCTCTGGAATTCGTGAACGCGGGCAAACCTTTGCCCTCGGTGGAAGTGCGGTTCGTGGACGCGGATGGCCGTGATGTGGGCGAGCGACAGCAAGGCCGTTTGTGGTTCCGCGGCCCTGCGGCGACCAGCGGCTACTATCACAATGAAGCAGCCACGCGCGATTTGGTGCGGGAAGGTGACTGGCTCGATTCGGGGGATCT
>DATEVZ010000253.1:0-3281 GCA_035258265.1 Candidatus Acidiferrales bacterium | reverse complement strand
AGAATACGTGCCTGATCAACGAGGAGCTTGGCTCGTGGCTGTTTCTTGGCGTGATTGTCACTACCTTGGAACTGGCGCCTTCGCTCGCACCAGGCGAGCCGCCCGCTGCCGATTTGTGTGGGAATTGCAAGTTGTGTCTGGATGCTTGCCCTACGCAGGCGTTCGCCGCCCCCTACGTACTGGATGCGCGGAAATGCATCTCTTATCTCACGATTGAGCTGCGCGAAGCGATTCGGGAGGAATTGCGTCCGGCGATGGGCAAAGCAGTGATTGGCTGCGACATCTGCCAGGACGTCTGCCCGTGGAATCGCAAGTCGCCCGTCACCCAGCTCACGGCATTTCAGCCGCGGCGTGTTGAGGCGAAAAGCGAAAGCGGAAAACAGAAAATGGAAAATGGCGCAACGTTGTTTGCGCCGGAGCTGGAGTGGCTGGCCGCACTTTCGCAGGAAGAATTCAGCAGGATTTTTCGCGGCAGCGCAATCAAGCGCGCGAAGTGGCGTGGGCTGGTGCGCAACGCTTGCGTCGCGCTCGGAAATTCGCGTGCAGCGCGAGATTCCGGATCTCACACGCGCATAACAGCCTTGCTCGAGCGTCTCGCCACATCGCCCGACGAAATCATCGCGGAACACGCGCAATGGGCGTTGGACAGGTTGCGCGTGTTGCGCAACTCAAGCGATTGACTTGCTGTTTCCGATTCCGATAGCGTAGCGACGACACGCTTCTTCCTGAATTTTGCAGGAGGCAACTGTATGAGTTTTTCTTTCCTCGCAATGGCCGCACACGCGCTGGGGCCGCAGTTCAATTTTCCGCAAGGCTCTGCCACGGAACTGATCTTGCTTCGCTGGTTGCATTTTATTTTTGGCATTGTCTGGATTGGGCTGCTTTACTTTTTCAACCTGGTCGCCTTTCCCACGATGAAGCAGCTCGATGCGGCGGTGCGCGGCAAGGTGTATCCGGTGATGATGACGCGCGCGATGGGCTGGTTCCGCTGGTCGGCGCTGATCACGGTGCTCGTGGGGTTGCGCTACTACTTCACGATTCTGTCGGCCGACGCGCACAATTCCGGAAATCCCTCGCTGACGCTGCGCTGGTTCGGATGGTGGCTGCTGGTGTGGCTGGGGGCGTACGCGTTGATCTATCCGTTCCAGTTGCCGAGCAAAAGCATACTCGATAATCCGTTCGTGCGAACGATTGCAATCGCGGCGATCGTGATCGCGGCATCGTGGATCGTGCTCGATCTGAACAGCGGGCCGCAGGTTTCAAATGGGCATTTGTGCATCAGCGTCGGCGGTGGGCTGGGATTTCTGATGCTGATGAACACGTGGGGCGTGGTGTGGCGCGTACAGAAACGGCTGATTGCCTGGACGCGCGCGAGCGTCGAGCAAGGCACGGCTATGCCACCAGAGGCGGAGCGGCTGGCGCGCTGGGGATTCATCGCATCACGTGTGGGATTCTGGCTTTCGTTTCCTATGCTCTTCTTCATGGGTGCGGCGGATCATTATCCGTTCCTAAGCAATATCGCCGATTGAGTCCGCTGATTAACGTTGCGGTTGACCTCCGCGAACGAGGATGTACCCATTCGTTACAGCTATTGCGTCTGTATCAGCAGCACACTGAGGACCGCCATGAGAGCACGCGCCCAGTTTGGTCCCGCCGCATCATTCGTCACATCATCCGCCGCAATCGTCGCTGCAATGATTATCGTTGTGGCTAGCGCTTTGATGATTGCGCTGCCAGCTCTTGCGTACCAGTATCCGCTATCCTCGACAGACATTCGCGACGCTTACTTCATTGGCGCGCGGAACGACGAGCTGACCTCCGCATTTTTCTCGGACTACACGAAGCATCTGCCGATGCCGGAAAGTGGTCCGTACGTTTCGGACGTCAGCATAGACACGCCGTACACCCAAGTCGTGCGGCGGTCCATGGGCGCCGTCAATTACAATTCCGTGGAGGCCGTTGATGAGTTTGACGGCAAGCCGATGGCCTTTCGCGTGGAGGTATGCTTCTATTTCACAGATACGTACACGCCAGCGCCTTTGGTCCACACCGACGGTATCTCCCTCACCGTACCGCCCTACCCGGACTTCTGGAATGATTTCAAAGTGCGACTGCTTCAGGACAAACAGATTCGCCCAAAAGCAGTGCGTGGAGCGGCGATCTATCCTCTGTGGTCGGGCGACGACGGGCCGCCGCCGCTACCCGTGGGCGGGAAAATTTGGCTTGAGTTCGATGCTGAGAAGATTGACACCGCAGACGCGACGGTCGAAGTACTTACGCCGGACGGCCAGGACATCCACGTGCCGTTCGACCTAAGCCGGCTGCGGTAAGCGATCGAACCGCCATACTCCATGGAGCGTTACGACCGCCAGCGGAGTCTGACTGGGCCTGACATTGGATGGCGCATCGGAGCGCCGGTGCGTTGCGATTCCTGGTAGGCCGTCTTCAGTTCGAAGTACCAACGCGCTTGGCGGTCGGCGTCGTCAATCAGCATCATGCGGTCTTCGTATTGCAATCCCATGGCTTGCTTCTCGATCACCTCGGTATCTTGGCGGATGAAGCGCGGGCCAAATACATTAATGATGAAGGAGACGATCGGAAACCACGGCAAGATGTTCCACGCCGCGCAAAAATCCAGGCGGCACAGATCGCGGCGGATGGGCGTGACGGTAGTGCGGCTGGAAAGCCAGTAACGGCCTGCGCGAATTTGTTCGAAGCGCTGATTGGGCAGTACGAAATCGATCATCGTGGTGGCCGGCTCGCCGGTAAGGAATTTCAGAATCTTATAAGGCGCACTGTTGGCCGAGGGCGCGTGCGGGCTCATGCGGAAGCCGTTCGGGATGGGCTCAAAATTTTTCTCTTTGTCTCGAATGCTGCGGCGACTGCGCCACCACCAAGCTTGATGCACGAACGGTCCGTGCGCGGGATCCATCAGGCCGATGATAGCCTGGTCCACGCCACAGGGCAGATCGGCATAGAGGTGCGCGATTTTGTAGCTCGCACTAAAGGTCGGCAGTTCGGGCGGCGCGGGAGGCAAGTTATCGGGCCCACGGCCTTCTGGATTGCTCATGAACGCCCAGACGTAGCCGTCGCGTTCCGCGCACGGAAAGCTGCCCGCGTAAATGCGATCGCATTTGAGTTTGGAATCGTCGGTGAGCGAAGGAATCGCGCGGCATTGGCCGGTGTGCGCGTCGAATTGCCAGCCGTGGTAGGCGCACTCCACATTTATGCCGTCGAATTGGCCGAAGGAAAGCGGGAAGGCGCGATGCGGGCAGACGTCG
>DATEVZ010000252.1:0-5109 GCA_035258265.1 Candidatus Acidiferrales bacterium | reverse complement strand
ATGCGCGCATGGCGATGCTGCCGAGCACCAATATGGCGCGCAGGCGATGAATTTCCAGTTCACGTTCGAAATATGGACGGCAATTTGCCAACTCCGATGGCAGCGGCTTATTGGCAGGTGGGGCGCAGCGAACAGCCGCAGCGATATACGCGTTTTTGAGAGCCAGGCCATCGCCGCGATGCTGAGAAGTAGGCTGATTCGCGAAGCCGGCGCGAAACAGGGCTTTGTACAGAAAGTCGCCGGAACGATCGCCGGTAAACATGCGTCCCGTGCGATTGCCCCCGTGTGCCGCTGGCGCAAGGCCGAGGATCAAGAGTTCGGCTCGGCGGTCACCAAAGCCCGGAAGGGGCCTCCCCCAGTAATCGCAATCGAGAAAGGAGCGACGTTTGGTTCGCGCCACTTGCTCGCGGTAACGTACCAGGCGCGGACACTTGCGGCAATGAACGATTTCCTGGTTCAGTTGGTCTAATTCTTTCAAATTCGGCCTCTGCGAGAAAGCTACCATGAATCCTCGCAGGCGTTGTATACGTCTACTGTAGGGGCAGCGCGCAAGCCGAAAACTGGTTGCGTTATCAATCGCTCATTGCAATTAGCAGATTTCCTTCTAGGACCAATAGAACAGAAGATACCGGAGCCACTCAATCTCCATGGATACCGCACCCGAAAAAATTCTCATTCTGGACGCCGACCCCCACACCCGCGAAGAGATGCGCTCCGCCTTACAGGTTGCTGGATATGACGTTGCGGCGTTCGCAACTAGCCGCGAAGGACTCGACGTAGTCCAGCAGAACGGCGCCGACATCGTGCTGATGGACGCCACGTTACAGAATCCCAGCGCGAGCGAAGTGATATCGACCATTCGCAGCAACTCCAAAACGACGGCCACTCGAATTTTGCTAGCGGTGGGGCCGAGCGCAGAAGAACGAGCTGCGGCACTGGACTTGGGGGCGAACGACGCAATCTCGAAGCCCTTGGATTCCAAGGAGATACTGGCGCGGGTCCGCGCACGCTTGCGAGTTCAAAGGCTCGAAAAAGATCTGCGCGACAAGATGCGGATCGCCGAAGAGGGGCAGCAGATCGCGCACACCGCTTTCGAAGCGTTGGCCGTCACCGAGAAGATGACCAGCGATGCTTTTTCGCTCGACCGCAAGCTCAAAACGGGGTTTGCGGCAGTCTTCGCGATTGCGATTCTGATGGCCGGAATCTACTTCTTGTTTGCACGCAGCGCCCAGAAGGTGACGCAGCGCTCGAATTCGATTCTCACCAAGCTTGAGGGCGGCATTGTCCGGCAGCAGGATTTGATCGCCGAAGCCCGCAAACTTCGTTCGCAGCAAGTAGTCCCTGACGCTACGCCCGCAGGCAAGGATGATTTGAAGAAGCAGGCGGAGAATTTGAAACAGAAAATGGCCAAAGCAGATCCAAATGACGCCGCTGGCTTGCAAAAGCAACTGGAAGAAACCAACGCTCGCTTGCAGAGACTCGAACAGCAGGGAGACGCCGCGCAGAGCATAATTCCGACGGACGTGCAGTCGGTCTGTTTGCTGCATGTGGCGGTGGCGTTCAACGATCAGCAAACCGGCAAGCGCTTGCGGTACGGCGGGCTCAATCAGGACGGCGAGCCGCTACAAGATAGCGACGGCAACCCGATTTTGACCCTCGATGGAACGGGGCCGGAGGTGAAGCTCGACGTCTTTGGCACGGGCTTCGTGGCCGGCCCCGATGGCACGGTAATCACCAACCGGCACGTCGCCGAGCCGTGGTGGAAGGAAACCGATCTTTCGTCATTGACGAGCCAGGGATTGCAACCGCAGATTTCCACTATTCGCGCCTATTTCCCGGGTGACCCTCGCGCGTTCCATGCTGAAATTCAGCAGATTTCGCAAGAGACCGATTTAGCGGCAATGCGCGTGGATCTGCAAGGGATGAAGCGTTCGGTGCTCGCGATTGAAACGGCTAAGGGTTCGGCGATGAGCGGGCAGCCCATCATCTTGATGGGCTACGCCACGGGACTCGCCGCAATCCTGGCGCGCACCGACGAGGATTCGGCGCAGGAAATTCTGAAGAAAAGCGGCAGCGATGTTTCGCAGGTGCTCAACGAATTAGCGAAACGCAATCTTATACGTCCGTTGATTACGCAGGGGCACATCGGCGACATTTTGCCGGACAAGATTGTTTTCGACGCACAGACCACTTCCGGAGGCTCGGGCGGCCCGCTGTTCAACCGGCAAGGCAAGGTCATTGGCGTTACATACGCGGTATTGAAAGGCTTTGGTGGCTCGAATTTCGGAATTCCCATACGGTTCTCGGAGCCGCTATTGCAGCGCACGACCCACGCTTCAGCGCCGTGATGCAATCTCCGCCGGTGAAATTGACACGGCGCACTGTGCGCGGCTAGCATAGTTCCAGCGATTGTTCCTTTGGAACTCCCAAAGGGTGTGCCTGCCAAACCGGTACGACCGCGTCTATCGACTATGGAAACTAGCTCGCGCTCGCAAAACATCCTGCATCGAATTGTCCAAGCGCGCCTTGCTTCCATCGCGCACCGCAAGCGTGTGCTTCCGGAAGTCGCGCTGAAGATTGCGGTGGAGAAAAAAGTTGCGCCGCCGCGCGATTTCGCTGGTGCGCTGTCGCGTACGGGCGGCATTAATATTATTTCTGAGTTGAAAAAAGCTTCGCCGTCACGTGGAGTGATTCGGCAGGAGTACGCTCCCGCGGCACTTGCGGCAAGCTTGGAAGAGGCAGGAGCAGCCGCGCTCTCGGTGTTGACGGAGGAGGATTTCTTTTCTGGCTCGCTCGCGGACCTGAAAGAGGCCAGCAGGGTGACCAAGATTCCGATCCTGCGCAAGGATTTCATCGTCGATCCCTGGCAAGTCTGGGAAACCCGCGCGGCGGGTGCCGATTCGTTCTTGTTGATCGCTGCGATCCTGGATGATTCCAGCTTGCGAGAGTTGCTGGACCTCGGGCGCTCATTGAAAATGGAAGCGCTGGTGGAAGTTCATTCACGAGAGGAACTCAAACGCGCGCTCGCGGCAGGCGCGCGAATCGTTGGCGTCAACAATCGAGACCTCCGCGACTTTCAGGTGCACGTGGAAACGTCGCTCGAATTGGCCGAGGCGATTCCGGATGATCGCATTGCCGTGAGTGAGTCTGGATTGCGTTCGCACAACGACCTTGTTCGCTTGCAACTCGCCGGATTCGACGCATTTCTTATAGGCGAGCAAGTGATGCAAAGTGCTGATCCCGGTACGGCTTTGCGGGAGCTTCGCGAACCCACAGGCATAGGGCATCCCGCAGCGTAAAGACCAGAATGGTGAAAATAAAAATCTGCGGGATTACAAATTGGACGGACGCGCGCAACGCCTTCCAGGCCGGAGCCGATTTCCTGGGGTTCAATTTTTACCGCGAAAGTCCACGTTACATTGCGCCCTCTGTGGCACGGCGGATTGTCCGGCGCTTGCCCGAGGGGGTTCGATCCGTTGGAGTTTTTGTGAATGAATCGGAAGCCGAGGTGCTTTCGGTCGCGCGTGAAGTGGGTCTCGATTTTGTACAATTACATGGCGACGAGCCGCCGCGCGTTGTGTCGCACTTGCGCAAGACACTCCCCGTGATAAAAGCGGTGCGAGTGCGCGACGCGTTTCGCACGACGGAATTGTCGTGCTTCAAAACAGCGTCCGCATTCTTGCTCGATGGATTCGATGCCAAACTGCGCGGCGGCACGGGCAGGCGAGTTGACTGGAATTTAGCAAAGCGCGCAGCCCGCAAGCGGCGCATATTTTTGGCCGGTGGTTTGACGCCGGAAAATGCTGCGGAAGCAGTCAACGTGGCGCGGCCGTACGCTATCGATGTATGTAGCGGAGTTGAATCGCGTCCCGGCAAGAAAAATGCCGCGCGGATGAAAGCCCTGGTGCAGGCGGTGCGATCCGGACGGAAGAAAACGAAACAATGAGTGCCACTCCACAACTCGTGCCAGATTCGCGTGGACGTTACGGTCCATTTGGCGGCCGCTACGTGCCGGAAACATTGATGGCCCCTCTCGAGGAGCTTGAACGGGAGTATGCGGCGGCGCGCGCAGACAGCGGCTTTCAGAGGGAACTCGATTCTCTACTGCGAGATTTCGCTGGCCGCCCCACGCCATTGCAGTTCGCTTCACGATTGACAGCAGACCTCAGCGGTCCCCGCGTTTACATCAAGCGCGAGGATTTGCTACACACCGGTGCGCACAAAATAAATAACGCGCTCGGCCAGGGATTGCTAGCCGCACGAATGGGCAAGCAACGAGTGATCGCGGAAACGGGAGCAGGGCAGCACGGCGTCGCGACGGCGACGGTGGCCGCTCGGTTAGGTCTGACGTGCACGGTTTACATGGGCACCGAAGACATGGAGCGTCAGAAGTTGAATGTGTTTCGAATGCGCCTGCTCGGTGCCGAAGTGATCGGCGTGGATTCCGGCAGCCGTACGCTGAAGGATGCAATCAACGAGGCCATGCGCGACTGGGTCACAAATGTCGGGACCTCGCACTATTTGCTAGGCTCCGTCCTCGGTGCACATCCGTATCCGCAAATTGTACGAGATTTTCAAAAAGTCATTGGCGAAGAGGCACGAGTGCAAATTCTCAAAACAGAAGGACGGTTGCCGGACACGTTAATCGCGTGCGTGGGCGGAGGTTCGAACGCAATTGGCCTGTTTCATGCGTTCATCCCCGATGATTCCGTGAAAATGATTGGCATCGAAGCGGGCGGGCGAGGGAAGTCCCTCGGCGAACATGCGGCTCGGCTTGCGGCGGCCGGCGGATTTGACGGAGCCCGGCCGGGAGTGCTGCAAGGAACCTATACCTACATTTTGCAGACAGCTGACGGCCAGATCTCAACCACACATTCTATTTCCGCAGGACTCGATTATCCCGGAGTTGGTCCGGAGCACGCGTGGCTTGCGCAACAAGGCCGCGCGGAATATTCCGCGGTTAGTGATGAAGAAGCCGTGAATGCGGCGCGAACCCTGGCTCGGTTGGAAGGTATCATCCCGGCGCTCGAATCCGCGCACGCGCTGGCTGAACTGATTCTTCGCGCGCCTCGGATGAAGAAAGACGATCTCGTGATTCTGAATCTTTCT
>DATEVZ010000251.1:0-17195 GCA_035258265.1 Candidatus Acidiferrales bacterium | reverse complement strand
GGACAACTGGCATGAAGCTCGACTTGAACCTTGCCGGCTGGGGCTTGCTTTTGTTGACATTCGGGCTCAGCCCGAGCGCGCTGCCCGGCCAGACGCAGAACCAACCGCAGGAGCAAACCGCAAAGCCCTCTTCCACTGCGCCTTCCGCAGCTTCTCCCGCAACGCCGCACGCGCCCGATGAGGGGTGCGCGAACCGCAATCTCTCCATGGAACAAATGGAGGACCAACTACGTAGTATCGATCGTGGGGTCAATCGAGAACTGCGGGAGAACCTCGCTGGTTTGAGCGAGCGAGTGCGGAAGGAGGTCGAGATGAATTCGCCGGAGCTTCAACGGCTGCAAACTCTCTCGGCGCAGCTGCGAAGCAATCAGGGGCAATTCGAGGCCAGTGCGAGTGAGCTCGCCGATGGCGCCGCGGATTTGACGGAAATGGCGCAGGAGAAGACCAAGGGAATCTTGGGCCAGGACCCTGACGTTCTGGTGATGTCCAGCGATGACGGCAGCGGATGGCTGGGCGTGGAAATTAGCGAAGTGACGGCGGAAAAGGCCAAGGATCTGAAGCTCGCGGGACTCCGCGGAGTGATTGTGATGGATGTGGAGCCGAACAGTCCGGCGGCCAAGGCGGGCTTGAAGGAAAACGACGTCATCACCCAGTACGACGGCCAAATTGTAGAAGGCACGGTGCAGTTTCGCCGGCTGGTGCGGGAAACGCCTGCGGGTCGCACAGTGACGCTGGCAATTTCGCGAAATGGGAGCGTGCAGAATATTTCGGTGGATTTGGGCGACCGCAGCGCGTTCTTTGAGAAGAAGATGAAAGGGAAAATGCGCGACTTCGATAACGCATATGCGTTCTCGATGCCGAATCCGGATTTTTCGTTTTCCATCCCCTCGATGGATGGACGGGGTCCCATGCTGGGGATCGACGCGGAAGACGTTTCCGGGCAACTGGGTAGTTATTTCGGAGTACCGGATGGCACTGGAATCTTAATTCGTGAGGTACGTCCCGGCATGGCAGCGGAGAAGGCGGGATTGAAAGCCGGCGACGTCATCGTCAAAGTGGATGGCAAGCCAGTGCGCACCCTCGCGGAATTGCGTTCGCAATTACGGGATAAGGGCGAGCAAAAATCCGTGAGTCTTGCAATCCTTCGTAAGGGTGCCGAGATGAGCGTGGCGGTGACGATCGAAAAGCCGCAGCCTGTGGAATCAACACACGTTGTTCATCGTGCGCAACTTTAAATAGGCGCTTCGCTGATTTCTACCGCCTCCAGGTAAGGATGTAAGAAAAAGGCCCGGGAAGGTTTCGGGCCTTTTCTTGTTCTTAGCGAGATTCTTCGCGAATGATTTCGGCGTTGGCCGCAGGTGCAACGACGCGCATCAGTTTCGGGCCGTCCAGAAACAGATCAATCTCGTTGTCTTCGGTCCTTACCCGCAGCTCCTGCACTTTCTTGCCGCTTAATTCCTGATCGCCCATGGAATCAACGGTGACGGTGCCCGGCGTCATTTCCTGCGGCACCAGCACCGAAAATGTCTGCGCACCCTTTTTGTCCCAAGCGTAGAGGCGGGCGAGAAGCGCGTACTGATGATAGAGGTTGTTATCGAGCACGACGACCAGTGGCGAAGTGAAAGTGAACTGTTGCGTGAAAGGGCGGGCGCCTTCGAGGTGCAGCTCGACGGTGGCGCTCGCGCCGCTGAACGCGATCGCGGATGACGCTTTTTTCGTGCCCTGTGTCGACCATTCGTAATGTGCAGGCGTGCCGTCAGGATGGATGGTCAGCGTTCCGTTGACGTGAGTATTTCCTTGGGGTGATTGAATCTCCGCATTGCCGTGCGCCGTCCAGTCGCTGCCGTTTGGCCCGATTTCAAACTCCTCTTTTCCTACCTGTTGTCCACTGACCATGATGCGGAATTTGCCCTTATCCGCGACGAATCGAGCTTGCGTTTTGTTGTCCGGCTTATTCTTCTCAGGGAATGGCGCGGAGGTATTGAGCGAGCGCGCTTGCGATGGTGTGTCAAGCAGAACCATGGAGAGGCCCGCGGCAAGGACTCCCAGGGCCACCACCGCTCCGACGATCGCTGCGCTCGCCAGTGGAGATATCCGGGTGGGCTTCATTATTTGCTTCATGCTGTCACCTTCGGGAATATGCCCAACGCAACAATCTGCTCGACGACGCGCAGGGGCTCGATATTGGATTCAACGCGGTAATCCGCCAGTTCGTAAAACGGCAAACGCTCCTGATACAGCCTGCGGAAACTCACTTCGTCCCGAAACAGTGGACGATCTTGAATGTGAGCGATGCGTTTGAGCAAGTCCTCGACCGGGCACTGCAGCCAGATCAAGATTGCACCCGCCTGGCGTAGCAGCGCCAGATTGTGGGGTTGCGCCGTGGTACCACCGCCGAGAGATACAACGCGAGGTTTTTGCTGTGCCGCGGCCTCTCCCAGAATTCGCGTGAGTTGTTCGTGTTCAATCCTGCGGAATTCCGGTTCGCCGCGCTTGGCAAAAATTTCGGGGATGCTCTGCTCCGCTGCTTCCTGGATGCGCTTGTCGAGATCCACGTGCTGCCAGCCGATTTGGCGTCCGAGCAGACGGGCGACAGTGGATTTGCCGCTGCCCATGAAACCCGTCAAGCAGACGAGCGTGCGAGTGCGGATTTCATTCGTCATCGGTGTTATTTCGTTTTCGGTGATGAGACGGCCAATCAATCACGTTTCAGAATGTTGATTGTACCATCGAAGGAGGTGAGCTCGACCTTGGCGCGTCCTTGATTGAATGTGCCAAAGAGCGCATTGCCCCATTTGGGGACGAAATGATGCTGATGGGTGGGAGGCGTCAGCTTCGCTTCGTTGTTTACCTTCCCCTTGAGCGAAGTGGCGCTCATATCGAAGGAGTCTGCCGGCGAAAAGCGAACTTCGATCACGCCGCTATAATTCTTGAGCGAATACGTTCCGTTGGGAAGAAATTCACCGTTGAAAAGAATGTTGCCGGTGGAAGTCTGCGCCCAGACGTGATAGCTGCGCAAATCGATCAGCCTGAAATTGCCGCTAATGGAAGAAACCTCGATGCGGCCGGCGCAGCGGAGACATTGAAAGGAACCGCCCACCGTCTTGACGGTTAAGTAGCCTGCGGCGTCCTCCAGATCTACTCCGGCGGCAACGGTTTCCACGTTCATATCGCCCATCACGTTGGCGACGCTGACGCTTCCCGAATCATTATGGATCTGCAATTCGGCGTCTTCGGGCACGTTGATCTGGAAATCGGTGCGCATGTCATCGGGGCTAAGTGAATCCGAAAGGCCGTGCGTCGAAACATCCACGCGGTTGCCCATTTGTTCCGCGTCCACGGCGACCTGGTCGCTCGCCAGGGTGGAAATTACCATCACTTCGGATTTGGTCCAGGCTTTCACGGTAATCAAGCCATTGGGATTGTGAATGGTGATTACCGGACGAGCGTCCACTTTGAAATGCTGTTCTTGCCGGCGCGGGGAAGCGAAAGCGGAGACGCCGAGAAGAAGGCCAGCCGTCAGCAACCCGGCCGCTTTGCGAGTTACCTGCGAACTCCATTGAACGGGAACAAAGCGACGTGTGCTCATTGGACGTTTTCTCCGCGTTCGCTCATCTGCGCCAGCAAATCCGCTTTTTGCCGGTACGCTTCGTAGAGATAATCCCGCGCTATTTCGTTCTGTGGGTCTTCGCGTACGCTTTTTTCACACAAAGCGATGTAGTTGTCAACGATGGCAAGATTCTGATGCAAGGAAGCCGACACGTCCGAATTCGAACTGGCCAGCGATAAAGCCGAGTTCTGTTCAGCGGTATTCAGTTCCGCGCGTAGCGGAGAAGTAGCAATTCGCGTACCTTCCAGCCACTTTTCTTCATTCACTTTCTTATGGATGGGGCCGCTCAGAGCAAACGCGACGGCTATTAAGGCGGCGAGATATGCGCCCGCGAGCACGGGCCGAGGCACACCGCCGAACAAACCCCATAGCCAGCGCGCGCTTGCCGCCTGGCGCCCGCTCCGTTTTGAATCCAAAACCGTATCGCGGATCAGGCCTTCTTTTTCGAGTTGCTCGCGCAACGCGGTCCAAACACGCTCGGGCGCATCGGTTTCTGAAGAGCTCCAGCTGCGGGCCTCCGCTTGAATAGCGTTCAGATCGTTTACGATCGCATGGCAATCAGGACAGTTACGAAGGTGAGCCTGTACATCGGCGTGACGCTCACCTTCCATCCAGGGCTCGAGACGACTGAGAAATTCCTCGCACTTGATGATGGCCATTTCGTTCAGTCCTCGCCGCCAGCGTCTGCACTGGCAGCCTTGCGATCCTCGCGAGCCTTGGCACGGAGCGCTTCGTGAAGTAACTCGCGAAGCCGCATGCGCGCCTTGTGCAATTGAGATTTCGAATTGCCGATCGAGCAGCCCATGATTTCCGCAATCTCGTTGTGCTCATAACCCTGCACGTCGTGCAGGACGAATACCGACTTGTATCCGGGTGGTAATTGTTCCACTGCCCGCTGCAGGTTCACCCGGTCAATCGAGCCACTGAGCCGCAAGTCCGGGCCGCCAAAGTCGCGTCGCGGGCCACCGGATTCTTCATCGGGCTCGGTAATCTCTTCCAGCGAACTCTCCGTGCCGGACTTCTTCCGCAGTTTCATCAGCACGACGTTCACTGCGAGGCGGTGCAACCAAGTCGAAAACGCCGATTCGCCGCGAAACGTGGCGATTTTCCGAAAGAGCTGGAGGAACGCTTCTTGAGTGAGGTCCTCCGCTTCGGCCGTGTTTCCGACCATTCGCAGGCATAGAGAATATACACGCCGGTTATGTAGCCGATAGAGGCGTTCAAAGGCCGCTGCATCGCCCTGCTGGGCGAGCCGGATCGCATCTGCCTCCGGCATCTCCCCAGTTTCGATTCGTCTCGTTCGGGCCACGCTACCCGTTGGGACGCGTCCTTAGCTGCGATGCGTCCTCTGCTCCTTGAGTTGTACTTATTGTGCTACCCAAGCGATCAATTCGCTATCGGCAGGCCCGCGAAGCTGAATACGACTCAGGAGATTCAGCTGTTTTGATGCGAAAGTCGCGTCAAAAGCCTGAGATATTAATTCTCGTTGTATCTGCCGAAAAGGTCCAGTCCAATGGGTTCTTCGTACCGCTCGGCCGGTCATGCAAATGGTGAAGAGGCTGCGGGAGTTAGTGATGAGATTAGGTTGGAGTATTTTCTGCTCCCGGTGGAAGGGACCCAGTCTACCAATATTGGAAGTGGCTATGCCGAAGCGCGGAAGGCGCGCGATCGCGTGCCGCGTTTCGCTCGCAATCGCACAGCCGATGGCGGTGCTGATAGCTCCGCCGCAAATGCGGTCAGTTGCTCGGCAGGCAATGCCCGGAGGAATGATTTTAAAAGGACTTCCGCCTCGCGCAGGCAAGTTGTGAAATCGTAATGCAGGCACTCCAGCGCTTCCCAACTGGTGCCCGGCCGCACGGAAACTCCAGCGGAAACCTCCTCGGCTGCGGCGTCGTACTCTTCGATCACGCTTTCCAGGGTTTCCGATAAGATTCGCAATTTTTGAAGAAACCTGGAGCGATCCGCGAAAAGCACGTGGTGGAGAATATCATTCCATGATGCCGCCGCCCGTGCCGTTTCGCCGCGAAAAAACTCGGCCTTGAGTGCGTGCACCTTCGGAACGTTGCCTAAATGACGCCCGCGCTCAGAGAGGCCGCGGCAGGATCCTAGCAGTTCTACGGCGAGTTGCGCGAGCAGGTCGGCAGACACCGAAATATATTGCCGCGCGCCTACCAATTCGCCCCGGCCGCGCATGGAGATCGCGTCATCGAGTGACACGCTCATCATGGCGTAGAACGACTCCCAGCGCTGGACTACTGAGTCAAATAAATGGGCTTTCTCTCGCGGCAGAGCCGCGACCCAGTCGTCTGAAACACTGCGCCGAAAACAGGAAGTGCCTGGCTTCCGCTTGAACAATCCCGGCTCCCAAAAGTGAATGCGTATTATAGCACTGGTTCGTTATGCCGGGGGTTTCTTGACGCTCGCGGAAGCCGACCGCTATACTGCCGCCCGGCTCTCCGAAAGGCCCTCGCCATCGCCAGGTCCTGACCGCCGAAAGGAAGTTGACCTATTGGAATTTGAACCGCTGGATCAGTTCCAGCAACGCCTGAAGAAGCTGAGTGAAATAGAAGCGCTCGGCCATGCGGCCTATCCCCGGAAGTTTGCCTGGACGCACACCCCCAAGGAAGTGGGCGAGAAGTTTGGCGGGCGCACGTTGGAACAGCTCAATGCCGAGCCCGTAGAGGTTCGCGTCGCCGGGCGGATTGTAGCATTGCGTCCCCATGGGAAGGCAGCTTTCGCGCATATTGCCGGCGATGGAGGGCGATTACAGATTTACGTGCGGCAGGACGTGGTCGGGGAAGGGGCCTATAAGCTATTCCAGCTTTTGGATTTGGGTGATGTGGTCGGGGTCTCTGGCCACCTGTTCCGCACCAAGACCAACGAACTCACCGTAAAAGTGGAAAAAATCGAATTGCTTAGCAAGGCTTTGCTGCCATTGCCAGAAAAATGGCACGGGCTTGCTGATATCGAGCAGCGTTATCGGCGCCGTTACCTAGACCTCATCGTGAACGAGCGAGCGCGCGAGATTTTCATCCGCCGCTCGCAGATCATTCGCGAGATACGCCATTTTTTCGACGCGCGCGGATACGCGGAAGTGGAAACCCCGATGATGCATCCGATTTTGGGAGGGGCGACGGCGCGGCCTTTTGTGACGCACCACAACACGTTCGATATGGACCTTTATCTGCGCATCGCGCCGGAACTGTACTTGAAGCGCCTGGTGGTAGGCGGCATTGATCGAGTCTATGAAATCAATCGCAATTTCAGGAACGAAGGCATTGACGCGATCCATCAGCCGGAATTCACCATGCTGGAGTTCTATCAGGCGTACAGCGATTACCTTGAGCTCATGGATATGACCGAGGAATTGTTTCGCGGACTCGCGGAGAAGGTTTGCGGCACTTTACAAATCAAGTATGGCGAACAAACGATTGATTTCAGCCGGTTCGAACGTCTTTCGATGCGCCAGGCGATCGTGAGGTTTTGGCCGCCCGCGGCAGGCGCGGCGCCCTCCGTAGCTGAACTCGGCGCCGAAGGCGGTCCCGTTGCGGTAGCCGAACGGTACAATACCTATGCGCGCGCGTATGGCGCCGAGTCTGTCGCCAATGTCCAAAAGGTGTCTGCTGGGGAACTCATCGGCGAACTGTTCGAGGCCATCGCTGAGGCGCATTTGGTCCAACCGACATTCATATACGATTTCCCGACAGCTATTTCGCCGCTTTCAAAACAGAAGCCAGGTGACCCTTCATTGACCGAACGCTTCGAACTTTTCGTCGCTGGGATGGAGTTGGCCAACGGCTTCTCCGAGTTGAACGATCCCTTCGACCAGGAGCGCCGTTTCCGCGCGCAAGTGGAAAAGGGCGGACAGGAAGCGCCTAAGGAAGTGGACATGGACTACATTCGGGCGCTTTCGCACGGTTTGCCTCCGACCGCCGGCGAAGGGGTCGGCATCGACCGGCTGGTGATGCTGCTGACCGATTCGCATGCGATACGCGAGGTTGTCCTGTTCCCATTGTTGCGCAAGGAATCCGAGGAGCCTCCGGAAAGCGATTCCACGGCGAGCGGCGACACCAAATGACATTTGAATGGCTGGTGGCGCTGCGGTATTTGCGGTCGCCGAACCGGCCTGCAGTGCTTCGAATTGTCACGCTGCTGGCGATAGTGGGAGTGGCGGCGGGCGTTACAACACTCGTCATCGCACTCTCGATGAACACTGGGTTCCGCCAGGCGATCCGCGATCGCCTGCTTAGTGTGACTGCGCACGTCAACCTCAAACCAATTGGGCCGAACGGAATCCGAGAGTATCGCGCGCTGATGGCGCGCCTCAGCGACACCCCCGGCGTGCGCTCGATCGAACCCGCGATTTATGCGACCGTTCTGCTTTCTTCCGGAGGCCACGCACGAGGAATCGTGCTGAAGGGCGTTGACCCGGAGCTCGAGCGTCGGGCGAGCGAGGCTTTGCATCATTTGGTCGCGGGTGCCGGAGATTTTGCGCCGGACGCGGACGGGATTCCAGCTGTTCTGGTGGGCCGGATTCTGGCGAACGATCTGGAAATAACGGCGGGGGATTACGTGACGCTGACCAGCCCGCAGGGAAACTTGACACCTTTCGGAATGTTGCCGCGCTCGCGGCGTTTTCGGGTGACAGGAGTTTTCGATTCTGGATTTTACGACTACGACGCAAATTGGGGATTCGTCACGCTGCCGGCAGCGCAGGTGCTCTCGGGCATTGGTGACGTGGTGAGCCTGCTCGAGGTACGGGTGACCCACATGGACGATGCCGGCGCGATTGCTGCTGATCTACTGAAGCGTGCGGGCAGCGGGTATACGACTTCGACGTGGATGGACGAAAACCGCGCGTTGTTTCGCGCGCTGAGCCTAGAAAAGCTGGTGACCGCGCTCTTCATTGGGCTAATCACATTCGTTGCCGGGTTGAATATTCTGGTCGTACTCACGATGACCGTGACCGATCGCGCGCGCGACATAGCCGTCTTGATGGCGATGGGCGCGAGGCGACAGCAACTTCGCAAGATTTTTATCTTGCAGGGATTGATCGTGAGTATCGCTGGGACAATCGCAGGCTTGCTAATCGGCTACACGTTTGCCGGTATAGCCGATCGTTGGCGATTGATCCCGCTCAATCCCGAGGTATACGCGATTCCATATGTGCCATTCCACGCAAATGCCTGGGACGCCGTTTGGATCGCCGCGGCGGCACTGGCGATCAGCATCGCAGCCACAATTCTGCCGGCTCGTTCGGCAGCGAGTGTCCTTCCCGTTGAGATCCTACGCTTCGAATAAAATCGCGTTCCGCGGGCGCAAAATATGCGCGAACCGGCCAGCATTTCGCTCTGCTCCGTGTTAGAATCGAACAAGAAGCGAACCTGGGGTGTTGTAAATGCACACCGATTCGCATCGAGAAAAGGGCTGCTTGAGGTAACGGTACGGCAATAATGAGAAATTCTTTGGATTTGCTAACAGGGGGCGCCGATTTGGGAATGTTTAGTCGTCTGTAAAAGAAGGACATACCGAATGGGCGCGTTCGGCATCTAACGTGAAAGAGACTAAACCCTAGGTCATGCGCACACAATCCAATTCGAGCGTTGCCGTCTTGGAAGATTCAGGCGATGGAGGCGCTCCCGGCGCCGACGAAATCCTGCGGGGCGCGGCTCTGCGCAAGACGTTTCGCTCCGGAACCCAGGAAATCACACCGCTTGATGGCATTAACCTCTCAATTGCGCGCGGCGAAATGATTGCGATTGTCGGACCGTCCGGTGCCGGCAAAAGTACGCTCCTGCATTTGCTAGCTGCGCTGGACACCCCAACGAGCGGTACAGTATACTTCGGCGGGAATTCGCTCGACGCGTTTGCGGAAGCAGAATTGGCGGAGTATCGCAATCGCGCCGTAGGTTTCGTCTGGCAACGTCATCATCTTTTGCCGGACTTCACGGCCGCGGAAAATGTGGCGATGCCTTTGCTGATTCGGGGGACCTCTTTGGGGGAGGCTCTTCGCACGGCGGCGACCTGGTTAGGCGAAGTTGGATTGGCCGATCGAGCGGAACAGCGTGGGGGTCAATTATCCGGCGGCGAACAACAGCGTGTGGCCATCGCGCGAGCTCTGGTGAATGGCCCGCAATTGTTGCTGGCGGACGAACCTACCGGCGACCTGGACGAGCGCAGCGCGGAAAACGTTTTCGAATTAATGCAGCATCTGCACAAAACTCATCAGCTGACTTCTATTCTCGCGACACACAATATTTCAATCGCCCGCCGTGCCGACCGCGTTCTGAGTTTGGAACATGGCCAGTTGGCTTCGGGCACAGAAGCGCTCGCAGGTTCGACGGTTCCTCTTCCGCGGACAGCGAGCGCTGGGGCGAAGACTCCGGGAGAGCGTGGGTGACCCGTGTTTGAACGCTATACAGAAAAAGCTAGGCGCGTGATTTTTTTCGCCCGGTATGAGGCCAGCCAGTACGGCAGCCCGTACATCGAGACCGAGCATTTGCTGCTGGGATTGTTGCGCGAGGATAAAGCACTCGCCAACCGTTTCCTACGCTCGCACGGCTCGATCGAATCCATCCGCAAGGAAATCGAGGCGCGCATCACCGTTCGCGAGCGCATCTCGACTTCAGTGGAAGTTCCGCTCAGCCAGGAGTGCAAACGCATTTTGAATTTCGCGGCTGAGGAAGCCGAGCGCCTGGGCCACAAGCACGTGGGGACCGAGCATCTGTTATTAGGAGTGCTGCGCGAGGAGAAATCCTTCGGCGCGGAGATTTTGCTGGAGCGGGGATTGCGGCTTTCAACCGTGCGCGAGGAGTTGGGACGCAGCGCGGGAGAGAAGGTGCCAGTGAACCGGCCAAAAGAAGCCTCGTTGTTAGCGGAATTCAGCCGTGATTTGACGCAGGCGGCGATGGAAGGCCAGCTCGATCCGCTGGTGGGACGGGATCGCGAACTGGAGCGCGCGATTCAAATTCTGTGCCGTCGCACGAAGAATAATCCCGTGCTGATTGGCGAGCCTGGCGTCGGGAAGACAGCGATTGTCGAAGGGCTCGCGCAACGGATTTCCGACGGCGACGTGCCTCCGTTCCTTGCGGACAAACGGATTTTGTCGCTCGATCTGTCTTTGATCGTGGCTGGCACAAAATACCGCGGGCAGTTCGAAGAGCGGTTGAAGACCATCATGAAGGAATTGATGGAAAGCCAGAACGCGATCGTCTTCATCGATGAGCTGCACACCCTGGTGGGCGCGGGATCGGCGGAAGGTTCTCTGGACGCGGCCAATATATTGAAGCCGGCGTTGAGCCGCGGTGAAATCCAGTGCATTGGCGCGACCACGCCCGGGGAATATCGCAAGTCGGTGGAGAAGGATCGCTCGCTCGAGCGGCGCTTCCAGGCGGTGAAGGTTTCCGCTCCCAACGAGGAAGAAGCCATTCGCGTGCTGCAAGGCGTGCGCGACCGCTACGAAAAGTTTCATGCGGTCAGCTACACCGACGAAGCCATCCAGTACGCGGTTTATCTATCGAACCGCTACATCCCCGACCGTTTCCTTCCGGACAAGGCTATCGACCTGCTTGATGAAGCCGGCTCGCGCGTGAAGTTGCGCCAAGCCATGCTGCCCGACGAAGTTTCCGAAGTTCAGAAGCGCGTGAAGTTCATCACGCACCGCATGGAAACCGCGATCGCCAATCATGAATTCGAGAAGGCGCGGTTCTATTCCGAAGAAGAGCGCAAAGAGAAGGAACATCTGCGCCTGCTTCGCGAGAAGTTGAAGATTGACGATTCTTCGACTGGCGTCGTGAGCCGCGAAGACATCGAAGAGGTCGTGGCTCGCTGGACGGGCATTCAAGTGTCCGCCATCAAAGAGGACGAGCAACAGAAATTGCTGCGCATCGAAGAAGAGTTGCATCGCCGCGTCATCAGCCAGGACAAGTCAATCACGGCTTTGGCACGCGCGATTCGCCGCAGCCGCGCGGGCCTGAAGGCTCCCGGACGCCCAGTGGGCTGCTTCTTGTTTCTCGGTCCCACAGGCGTGGGCAAGACGGAAGTTGCGCGACGCCTCGCCGAGTTCCTTTTCGGCAGCGAAAAATCGCTGATCCGCTTCGACATGTCCGAGTACATGGAAAAGCATTCCGTGTCGAAATTGATCGGCGCGCCTCCAGGCTACGTTGGATATGAAGAAGGTGGTCAATTAACGGAACGGGTGCGGCGCACGCCCTATTCCGTAATTTTGCTGGATGAGATTGAAAAAGCTCACCCAGACGTGTACAACATCCTGCTGCAAGTCTTTGAAGATGGGCAGTTGACGGACGGGCTCGGCAACACGGTGGATTTCCGCAACACCATTATCATCCTCACGTCGAATCTTGGCGCGCGGCAGCTGCAGAAGCAGAGCGGACTTGGTTTCGCGTCGAAGGAACTTGAAGCGGTGGCCAAGACGCAGGATGACATGGTGATGAGCGAGGTAAAGCGGGTGTTCAATCCCGAATTCCTCAATCGTCTGGACGAAGTGATTTTGTTCAATTCACTCACGGACGACGACCTACTGCGGATTATTGACTTGCTCGTGGGCCAGATCAACGAAACGCTGGTGCATCGCCAGGTGCAAATTGCACTCACGCCTGAGGCGCGCCAGTGGATCCTCGAGAAGACCTGCAGCGACCGAAATTATGGCGCGCGGCCGCTTCGTCGCGCGTTACAGAAGTACGTCGAAGACCCATTGTCGGAAGCTTTGATACAGGGAGGATTGCAACGCCCCGCCACTCTCGAGATTTATCTCGGAAGCGAAGGCCTTGCGTTCCGACCTGTCGTTGAAGCAACCCCAGTGGCCCACTAGGAATCCTACGCGCAAGCCGGACGGGAGCGGTCCGGCGGGGGAGCACATAATCTTGGGCGGGATACTGCGGCCTTGACCATGGCCGCCTGCAGGAAAATTTTTCTGCGTTTATTTCAAATTCTCGCCGGTGTGTCTTTATTCGCTCATCCGTTCGCGCAAATCGTTGCAGCTCAACAGTCTCAGAGGGGGCAGGAAGGCGGCGGGCCTCAATACGTCATTCAGCGAATCGAGTTTATAGGCAACCGGCGCATCCAGCGCGACACGCTTTTAGCCCGGATTTTCTCCCGTCCGGGCGATCCGTATAATGAAGAGGCTGTACGGCGCGATTTTCAGGCGCTGTGGAACACGCAATTCTTCGAAGACGTTCGTCTGGAAGTGGAAGACAGTCCCGACCAAGCCAATGCAAAAATCCTGGTTTTCTACGTGCAAGAGCGTCCGATCATTCGGCGCATCGAGTACAAAGGCAACAAGTCCATCACCGAGTCGGACATTCTCGACGCGTTTAAGGACAAAAAGGTCGGGCTCTCGGTGGAGAGCCAGTTCGATCCCACTAAAATCAAGCGCGCGGAAGTGGTGATTAAGGCTTTGCTTGCTGAGCACGGCCGGCAGTTCGCGACCGTGAAACCCACCTACGAGCGCATCGCCGCGACCAACGCCGTGAAATTGGTCTTCAATATTGATGAGGGGCCCAAAGTAAAGGTAGGCGAAATCAAGTTCGTCGGCGCCAAGGCCTTTTCCGACCGCAAACTGATCCGTTCGATGCGCAATGATCGCCCCTATGCAATTCCGCTCTATCTCACGGAGATTCCGGTCCTGAACAAGACCTACGACAAGGCCAAACTGGATGAGGATCTGGGCGTCGGAGTCCGTGGCATCTATCAGGATCACGGATATTTTAAAGTCAACTTGAGTGATCCTGTAGTTAAGATCACGGATGACGTGCGCAGCGGGATCCCCGGACCATGGCCGCTGGTCGGGTCGCGGAACGGCAAGCGCGCCGATATTACGATCACGATTGAAGAAGGCCAACAGTACCACATGGGCAGCCTGAGGTTCCGTAGCGCCGATCCGGAACAGGGATTGGTTTTCAAACCGGAATTCCTGGCGTCCGCGTTTCCGCTGAAGCAAGGCGACGTCTTTGCGGCGGACAAAATCCGTAAGGCGCTCGATAACTACAAAAAGTTGTACGGTGGATTTGGCTACATTGATTTCGTCGCGACGCCGCTGACGGACATCGATGATACGAAGAAAATAGTCAATCTGACCATGGAGTTCGACCAGCAAAAACAATTCTTCGTGCGGCGCATCGAGTTTTCCGGAAATACGACGACGCGAGATAAAGTGATCCGCCGCGAATTGCTCCTCGATGAAGGCCAAGTATTCGACAACCGCCGCTGGGAGCTCAGCTTACTGCGCTTGAACCAGTTGAATTATTTCGACACGATCAAGCCCGAAAATGCCGAGCTGAAACGCAACGTAAAAGCCGGCACGGTGGACATCAAACTGAAGCTGAAGGAGAAGGGCAAACAATCCATCAGCTTCAACGGCGGCGTCAGCGGTATTGCCGGTACTTTCATCGGTGGTTCGTACACCACGAATAATTTCCTCGGTCTTGGCGAGACGCTGTCGCTTTCCGCCCAGGTCGGCAGCTTTCAGCGCGACATTCGCTTTGGCTTTACCGAGCCCTATCTGTTTGACCGGCCGATTTCGACCGGCTTCACGATCTTTTCCACCAAGTTTGACTACAACCAGGCCAAACAACTGGGCATTTTCTACGGCCAGCAGGTCGCCATCAATCCCGCGCTGCAGGAAAATTACACAACCAATTCGAAAGGCCTGACGGTTTTTGCGAGCTACCCGTTGCGGAAGTTTTCCTTTACGCGTGTGGGAGTGACGTACGGCTATTCCACCACAAACATTCAAACGTTCAGTACTTCGGCGCAATTATTGTTCGAGAGCATCAAGTTTACCGGTTTGGCGGGCCCTTCGGCGCTGAATGGGATTGACTCGAGCAAAATTACCCCGACGATTTCGTACAGTTCAGTGAACAATCCGCAAAACCCGACCAACGGCAAGAGCTTTTACTACGGGGTGTCGCTCGAGGGTGGACCCCTGCAGGGCAATGTCAACACGATTACGAACTCTTTCGTGACCACGTATTTCCATCCGGTCAACAAACGCCGCAACGTCATCGGCCTAAAATTTCAAACCGGGATGATTACGGGTTACGGCGGGAAAAACATTCCCCCGTACAGCCGCTTCTACCTGGGCGGCGAGAACGACGTGCGCGGGTTCGATTTCTACACGATCGCGCCCTTCGTGGAGATCCCACAGGCAACCAGCCAACCGGTGACGTTCTTCAATCCCACGGTCTTGAATCAGCAGGGAAGGCCTACGCAGCAGATCATCAGCGTGCCGATGATCCAGTTCTTCCCTACGCGGCCGGGCGGCGATTTTCAGAACGTTGGGAACTTTGAGTACCGGATTCCAATCGCGGGCCCCGTTACGCTCACCCTTTTCAACGATATAGGCATTAACGGTATTCTGCGAAAATCACAGCTAGCGCTAGACCCCGCGGCAGTCAGCATTTTTCAGCAGCAATATCCGAACCCGGACTTTCCCAACTTGAAAATTTCGAACAATCTTCCGATCGTGAAAGGAACGAATTTCACGCCACACACTTCCGCAGGCGTCGAGCTGGACGTGGTATTGCCGATCGTCAACGCGCCATTTCGAATCTATTATGCGTACAACTACTTGCGGTTGAATGAGACGATTAACGGCACAAGCGGCGGGTACTTCCTGGATGACGCTATCAAGAATGGTCTGCCGCCGGGTGTGTTGCAGACCCAGATTGCGCCGTTTTTGCAGACAATTATTAACGCCAACACGCAACATATTCCGGCGAACTTGCTGGAGCCACAGCATACCTTCCGCTTCACGGTAGGTAAGACGTTCTAGAGGGTGTGACCTTTCGAATCGAAGGCGACAGGCCGCGCAGTTACGGATGACGCGATGGGATCATCCCAACGCACAACGACTTCAGCGGAGAGGGTGGAAGAAATGGGCAACAAGTTTTTGAAGTTCGGTGAGACGGCGTTTATCGTTTGTGCGCTCGCAATCCTGTCGGGCTGCGGCGGAAACTCGACGCCCACAGGCGTCACGATTACTCCGACCACCGAGACGGTTCCTCTCAGCGGACAGTTTCAATTCCAGGCAACGGTCTCGGGGTCGGCAACTACCACTGTTACGTGGCAAATTTGCCTTCCGCCGACACCGAGCAATGCCCAACCGACCACTTGCAGTCCGGCCGCCAACGGGCAAACACAATTGCCAAGCGGCTTCGGCACTATCACCACCGGACAGAACAACACCGCCGGTGGCCTCTACACGGCGCCCAAGACGGCTCCGGCAACCAATCCCTTCCTGGTAGTGGCCACCAGCACGGTGGACACCAAGGCATTTGGCGCCGCCACGGTGACGCTCAGCTCGGGTATCGAGGTTAACGTCACGCCCGCGACGGCGACCATTGCCGCAGGCGATCATTTCCAATTTACCGCCAACGTCACCGGCACAGCCAATACGAACGTGACGTGGGAAGTCGGAGGAGTGGCGGGAGGCACAGCAGCGGATGGGTTCATCTGTCCCAGTTCGCAGATTACAGTTACTTGCACTGCGGGCGAATACTTCGCACCAGTGAGTAACGCGCCAGGCTCCGTGACGATCACCGCGGTTTCGGCGTTCGATCCCACGCGACAGGGGACCGCGACTGTAACCATCTCTTCAGCGGGCCCACCGACGCTGACATCGCAGGTCCCGAATATTGTCGGCGAGGGGTCGCTGCAGCAAGACGTCTATCTCACCGGAACGAATTTCACCTCGAACAACGTGGTGCTCGTGGGAACGCCGCCTGCGGCCATACCCACGCTCTTTATCACCAGCACTTTGTTGCGCGCCACGATTCCGGCGAGTCCGTTATCGGTCGCTGGACTTGTGCCGCTGGTGGTGCAAGCGCAGAACGGCGATGTTTCAACGGGGTTATCAGGTCCACAGGGTTTGACAGTGGTGCCCTCTCGTCCTGCCGTGGTAGCCGCCACGCCGGACACATTGATATCAGGTGGAACCAACTTGGGAGTGAATTTAGTGGGAGGATTTTTCTCGCCACAGACCAGCGTGCAATGCAATGGAACGACTGCGGCGGCTACTCTCACGAGCAGTCAACAATTGAATGTTACGGTCCCGGGGTCGTGCGTCTCTTCGCCTGGTCTTTATCCAGTGGTCGTGCGGAATGGTGATGTCGTTGCGCCGAATCCGGGAATGTCCGCGGTAAACATCGCTGTCGAGCCTGGGCCGGGCGACATCGCTACGAGCGTAGCATCGAACTTCGCTGTCGGCGCTTCGCCGCAAGCGATCGCTATTGATTCATCATTGAACGTCGCGGTTATCGCCAACACTGGCGATAATACGGTCAGTGTCATCAATTTGGCAACCAACACGCCTGTGGCCGGTTCGCCTGTGGCGGTTGGCCATGGCCCAACCGGCGTCGCGATTGACGATCAGGTCACCACGTCTATCGGCACCCAGGGCGATCACATTGCCGCCGTTACCAACAGCTTAGACAATTCGGTTTCGGTAATCGATCTCACTACGCTCGCCGTTACAACGGTCAGCCTGCCCAATCCCAACACGCCGCCAAGTCCACAACCCGTGCCCTACGCAATCGGGATCAATCCGCTGACGCATCGCGGGTTAGTC
>DATEVZ010000250.1:0-3528 GCA_035258265.1 Candidatus Acidiferrales bacterium | reverse complement strand
TCCAATACGCCGATCACGCGGCCGCGCACAATCAGCGGCACGGCCAGTTCCGACCGCACACCGTCGAGCGCATTGAGATATCGCGAATCTCCGCGCACATCGCCCACGCGAATCGCCTGGCCGGTAGCCGCTGCCGCGCCGATAATTCCCTCGCCCATCGGAATTCGCCAGTGGTCCACAACTTCTTGCCGGTGTCCGATGGCAAACCGGAAATACATCTGGTCGGTGCCTTCTTCAGGCAACAGCACGGCGAACACTTCGTAGTCAATCAGTCGCTTAATGAGCGCCGCCGCATTGGGCAGCACCTCGTCCAGATTCAACGACGCGTTGATCTCCTTGCTGATCTCCGCCAGAATCGCGAGCGTCTCCGCCGGAACCTCAATTTTCGAATTGAGTTTTGCTGAATCCATGTGAGTAAGATTAAAGCGCCTCAGCCCCCGCCGAGGAAGAGTCTGTTTCCGCATAGAATGCGGTCGCAGCTAGGCTACTGCAAATGCGTGATCAATACAGTATAACAGGCGAGAACTGACGCTTGCCGAGGGCACCCGGAAAAGTTGATTCCTCAATACTTTCCGCTGTCAGGCGCTGAACCTGCCGCTGCCTTCCCGGAACGCGCCTGCTCGACGATCTTCACGCCGGCGCTCGCGCCAATCCGCGTTGCGCCCGCCTCGACCATCTTCAGCAAGTCCTCGAGCGTCCGCACTCCGCCAGCCGCCTTGATCCCAGTGCGCGTCCCGATCGTTTCGCGTATTAGCCGCACGTCTTCGGGAGTCGCGCCGGAAATGCTGAATCCCGTGGAAGTTTTCACGAAATCCGCGCCCGCGTCTTTCGCGGCGAGCGACGCTTCCACTTTTTCCTCGCCTGTAAGCAGCGCGGTTTCCAGAATCACTTTGCAAATTCCGCCGCCACGGTGAGCGGTATCAACCACGCCTCGAATATCTGCTGTGACCGCGTCCAGCAGACCAGATTTCATGGCGCCGATGTTGATCACCATATCTATTTCCTGCGCGCCGCGCTCCAAGGACTGTTGCGCTTCGAACGCTTTCACTTCGGGAAGGCTGGCGCCCAGCGGGAACCCAACCACTGTGCATACCTTCACGGCGCTGCTCCGGAGCAACTCGGCGGCTTGCGGCACATTCCAAGGATTCACGCACACGGACGCGAAACCGTATTTCAGCGCTTCGTCGCATAGTTTACTGATCTCGTCGCGCGTCGCCTCCGGTTTCAGCAGCGTGTGGTCAATCAAGCGCGCGATTTGTTGGGGGGTAAGCGCCATAATCATTCGGAAGGCAGCGTTAGAACGCAAACGTCCTTAAGATTGCGATACCGTTCGGCGTAATCGAGGCCGTATCCCACCACAAAATCGTTGGGGATCTTGAATCCGACGTAATCCGCCTTCACGTCTTTGATTCTGCGCGAAGGTTTATCGAGCAGCGCCGCGATGCGCAAGGATTTAGGTTTGCGCTGTTCGAGCACGCGCAGAAGGTAGGTCAGCGTAATACCGGTATCGAGTATGTCCTCGACGACAATTACGTTGAGCCCCTCGATGCTGCTGTCGAGGTCTTTTATCAGGCGCACTTGACCGGAACTTTCCTTGTTCTTGCCGTAACTGGAGACGGCGATGAAATCAATGGAAGTGTTCAGATTGATTTCGCGCACCAGGTCGGAAAGAAAGATGCACGCGCCCTTCAGCACGCCTATCAAGTGAACGCGTTGTCCCGCGAAGTCCCTGGTGATTTGGTGCGCCACTTCGCGCACGCGCTTCTGAATCGCCGCCCGGCGAATCAGTACTTTAAGCTTCTCGCCATCGACCACCACTGGCATGTGCGCTCCGTCTTCGACAAGAAAGCGCGTACTCTAACGCACGGGGTCCCGATTGACAAGAATGTCCGAGTTTCGGCTATCGCAAGTAACCCCAGGTGTGGAGGCGATCGCTGTCTTCCACCCAACGATCGCCGATGTCGGTGCGGTAGTACATGTTGGGAATGAGGACGTTCTTTATGCGTGAATACACCTGCGTTTGCGCCTGTTTCATGGTCTGGCCCAAGCCTACCACCACCAGAATCACACCGGACGTTCCGGCCACAAGCCACTGGCCGTTCACTTGTTTCACGTCCTCGATGTGCATTTCGTCGGTAGGCGGCTTTTTGAAAACGATCACAGCGTTCTTCGAAAACGAGTCGAATGTTTCGTCGTCATCGAACGGGAACGGCGGTACCACGATGCGCACTCCGATCTGAAAACCGCTGCGGACTTTCAGCTTAGGGTCATTCCCGTTTGCTAAATCCCAGAAAAACTGGCCGATCGGCGTGATCATTCCTGCCTGTTGGATGCTGATCGTGGGATAGCCGAAGCGCGAAGTGAACTCCAGCGGATAAATTCCGTGGTGGTTGACGATGCAATTCAGGTCGATGTAGCCGACGTAGCCTTCCTCCGCCAGTTTCTTTTCCATCTTCTGCAGAGTCTGGGTGAATAGATTGTTGGGCTCACTCCAGAACATTGTCGTGCCCATCTCTCCGGTTGGCGGCCCGTTTTCCCCCGGGAAAAGCTTCTTGTGCTCAAAATTGATGTTGATGGGATAGACGAAATTCTTGCCGTTGAAAAATGCGCCTACGGCTACTTCCACTCCGGTCACCCGACGCTGCAATTGGAAAACCTTGATTTCATCCGAGAGCGCTTTCTTGTAAGCCTCGAGCATGTAAATCACGTCTTGCCCGTCGTCTTCCTCGCCGACGAACAGCCGCCGCTTCACGTTTTGCGCCTCGCCGCTGGGCTTGATCACGTAGCGGCCCGGATTCTGCGTTACGTGCTCAATGGCATCGTCGAAATTCGCAAATTCAAAGTAAGGAATGATGTTCACTCCGGCTTTTTTCAGTTCCTCCTGGCCAAACGAGCGGTCGTCTTCCAGGCGATCGGAGTAGGGTGTGCCGCCAATCACTTTCTTGCCTGCAGCGCGCAGAGCCTGCGCTTTCTCGCCCTGTCCTAGCGTGTCGTCGAAGATCAGGATGTCCGCCCACTCCGCATCCTTTTCCCAATCCTTGCACTTGGCTACGAAGCCGTCCGCGATATCGCGTTCCTTTTTGTCTTGGATGTAGTAACGGACCTCGTGGCCCTCCTTCGAAACTTGCCAGGCAATATCGCTGATCAGCCCGGTAAGTGAAACAAACAAGAAATTCCGCTTCTCCATCGAGTCGTCTCTCCTGACTGCACGGCAAGTGCTTCACCAGATGGCGTTTAAGAAACGAATCATATTATGAGGGGATTGTTACAGCCGCGTGAACTCTGATTTTCAAGAGCGATCTCAATCTTGCGCCCTGCGGCCGCAGCCTCATGTATTTCGACGAAACTGCCGCACCCCCTCGTCTAAACCCCGCTTTTGACCGATGATTCATTGTGGCGCCTCTCGATCCAGCCAACCGGCGCATTTCGTTGATCGTTCAATATATGATCAAGCCCGAGGCAGCACCGGATACAGCGGCGGGCGCCCCTGCGTCAGGAGCCAAGGCAGCGGATGCAAAGACCATCGAC
>DATEVZ010000249.1:0-10724 GCA_035258265.1 Candidatus Acidiferrales bacterium | reverse complement strand
GCACCAACTCGTCGGCCCTCACCGACATCGCTTTCTCGGCGACCGTTCGATTCACTACGCCGGACATAAGAATCACCGGCGTTTTGCCGAAGTGCTCATGGTCCTTGATGAACTGGCAAACCTCGTAACCGTCTTTGTCCGGCATGATCACATCGGTGATCACCACATCGGGCGCCGCGTCGCCGAATTGCGCAAGAGCCGAAGCGGCATCGGCACAGGTGATCACGTGGATGTTCTCTTTGCGGAAAGCAATTTTGATGACTTCGCGCATGGTGGCGCTATCGTCAATGAAGTACACCGTCGGAGTGCCGGTGGCCGTGAGTGTTTCGCTCATGATAATTCGTTCTCCACTTTATCGCGTTCGGATTCATCGAACTCGCGCATCGCATCCAGCAGCAGGTCGGTAGCGGAACGCAGCACCGTACGCTGCGCGGCTGTTGCGCCGTAGACGAACTTGTACACGCCCTTCTCGGCGCTCTGGCACGCTGCAACAATCTGTGTCACTGCCTCATCACCGAACAAGGGGCCGAACTCTCCATGAGTGATCTCCCCGCCCTCGAAAAAAATAATTCCATCCAATTCGCTGGCGTTGATGTGCAACGCGCCGGTCTGGCGGGCCTGCTCCAGCATCTGAATCACGCCGGGAAGGTCGAGATGCGAAAGATTGCCGCTCAAATCCGTTTCCGCGCTCGTCAGCATTTGGGTCGGCTGAAAACCTTCCTGCCGGCTCACCAGAAAACTGCGTACGTGCGCGGCAATGTCGGTGGGTGTGCGGCGACGATCGACAAAGTCATCGCATCCCGCGCGATACGCTTCGAGCAGCGCCTGATCTCCGTTTCCGCCACCGACTGCGATGAGCGGAATGTGCGCGGTCTTGGAATCGGCGCGCAAAATCGGAGCCATTTCGAGCGCGCCCATCTCGCGCAGATTTGTAGCGCAGAGGATTGCCGAAGGCGCGTTCCATTCCAGCATGGTTAGCGCATAGGCGGCTTGGGTGCACGGGACCACTTCAAAACCGAGTTGCTGCAAGGCATCCCCGACTCGCTTCGCAAAATAGACGTTGCTGTCCACCAGCAAAATTCGCGGGAGGTTTGAAAGTGCGTTCATCGCAGACCCTCAGTGTGATGCGGTTCGTTTGCGAGGGTCTGTGAGGCGCCTACGAGTTTTTCCAAATCCAATACAGAGATGTCTTCACCTTGAATTGCGAGTTTCCCCGCGAAGTAGTTCGGGCTGTCGGCAGGGGACGGCAGTATCTCAGCGGTCGCGAGTTCGCATTCCCCACTCACAGGAATCGCGCTTGCCTCTTGGTTCTTTCCGAAAGTCCGCAGCGCGATTAAGTAAAACCTATGCACCGACGATTCTCGTCCGGTCAGGATCGGTGCAACGTCGTAGACTGGAACAATCCGGCCCCGCCTCACAATCACACCCGCGATCAACTTCGAAGTCTGTGGAAAATGATGCAAGCGTACGGGGGGCGCCAGTTCCATTACCGATTGCGCAGACAGGGCAAAGCGGTGATTGCCGACTTGCAGCAAGACCCAGGATTCCCGTCCGCGATTTTCCGCACCGCTCATGCTTGTTGCACCGCTCCTTCCATGTCCGCACGTGCCAGAGCCGCTTTTGAAGCAATATCCAGTCTGCTGAATTCCTCAGGAGTCAGAAATCCTGCCGGATTTATCACGGGAATCACGCGATCTTCCAAATAAGTCAGGCCGCGATACCACTGCCGCTCTTCTCCTTGAAAGCCCCATGGCAGCGCATACACACTAGGAATCTCGGCCATGCGCTCAATTGAATCCACCAGAACCGCCGCGCGAATCTGCCGCAAGATCAACACCAGAGTAGGCCGCGTAACGCGCAAGCCGAAGTGCGCGCATCCGCTAACGACGTAATACGTCCGGTGCCCGCGCTCAACCAGATGGCGGACCTTGGGAACTTCCGCTTGCTCGATTTCTACGGCGGCGCCCGCCAAACTGTCCGTGCTGCGAATTTCCTGCACGGCTTCTGCTGCGATAGCGAACGTCTGGTTCCCAATGCAAAAAAGAATCACCGCCTCGGCCGCACGCGAACGCCGAGTCTTCGCACCGTCCTGGCTCGCAATCTTCATCGAGCGCCCGCTGGAACTAGCCTGCAGATTTTTGCGATTCTCTTTTCGATCGCTCCACTGATTTCGTCGAGACCAAGGACTTCGTCAACGACGCCCGTCTTAATCGCTTCCGCCGGCATGCCAAAGATCACTGAAGTCGCTTCGTCTTGCGCGATCACGTAACCGCCCGCAGCTTTTACGGCCAGCACGCCCTTGGCCGCATCATTGCCCATTCCCGTGAGCACCACGGCCACCGTGAGCGGCCGCGCGTACGCCGCCACCGTTTCGAGCGCGACGTCCGCGCACGGACGATAGCCCTCAATTCTTGGCCCGCCGTCGAGCGCGATTTTCCCAATCGAAGAAAGCCTCAAGTGGTTCGCTCCGGGACAGAGATAAATCATTCCCGCTTGTGTCGGCTCGTTCGATTCTGCTTCCTTCACAGGCAGCTGCGAGATTTCCGCGAGTTGAATCGTGAACTGCTTCGTAAACGCAGCGGGCATGTGCAAAACCAGTAGCACGGCAGCCTGCAAATCCTTCGGCAGTCCCGCAACGACACGCATCACCGCCGCCGGCCCGCCCGTGGACGCGGCGATCACCACAACGGGAACCTTACCTCCGGTGCCATTCAACGCCGGGACGCCCGTAGAATTCGCCGGTAACGAAACAGGCGCGTGCGTCGCCGGCAGCCTGGATAACGTCGCCGTGCGAACGACGCGAACCTTTGCCGCCATTTTTAGCTTCCGCGTCAGATCTTCGCGCACACTTTTCATATCCAGATCAATTCCGCTGGAAGGCTTGGGCACGAAGTCAATAGCTCCCAACTCCAGCGCGCGAAGCGTGCCGGACGCGCCCTCGCGCGATTCCGAGCTGACGATCACGATTGGCCGGGGATGCTGCGACATGATCAATTCCGTCGCCTGCAGGCCATCCAGATGCGGCATATTGATGTCCATGGTGATGACGTCCGGACGCAACGATTCCGCTAGCGCCACGGCCTCGCGGCCATCGCGCGCCGTCCCAGCCACTTCGAGCTGCGCGTCCGAATTGATGATTTCCTTCAGCACCTTGCACATGAAGGCGGAATCATCGGCCACCAGCACTCGAATTTTCTTTTCGGGCGCTTTCATCATCTCAATCCTGCCGCACAGGCACGTTCATCACCGGGCGCGTCTGCGGCATTTCGGAGCCAATCAGTTCTTCGACCTTCGCGACCAATTGATCTTCTTGCACCGGCTTGGTCAAGAATCCCGAAGCGCCTTCCTTCATCGCGCGGTCTCTGTGCTTCGCTCCTGCACGCGAAGTCACCACCAACACTGGTATTCGCCGCGTTACCGGATCTTGCCGCAAGTGCGCCATCAATTCGTAGCCGTTCATGCGCGGCATTTCGAGGTCGGTGACCACCAGATGGCAGCCAAACTGAGCGACAATCTCCGAAGCCTCTAGACCATCCGATGCCAGCTTCACGCGATACCCGGCTTTTTCCAGCATTCTTCCCACGAACTTGCGGACGCTGATCGAATCGTCGGCCACCACCACGACACGGTCGTTTTCAACCGGGTCCACGGCCTCCGACGGAATGCTTCCCGCTGCCACCGCTTCCGCTCCCGGCGCAAATACTCGTGCCGCAGGCGAAGATGCCGGCAACGCGTTTCGTTCAGCCGTATCGGCCGAGGCCAACCGGTTCAAATCAATCAGTAGAATCAAGCTGCCATCGGGCGCAATCGTGGTGCCTGGAAAAAGTTTGACGCTCCGGAGATAATCGCCGAGGTTCTTAATGACGATCTCGTCTTTTCCGAGAACTTCCTCCACCACTACACCCACCTGTTTTCCCGCGACCTTCACGATGACCATGTGGAAATAGCCGTTCAGCGGTTCCAAGGGCGGTAGAGCGAGTTGCAAGTCCAGCCGCACGACCTCGGTCACTACGTCGCGTACGCGCGTGAGCAGCTTTCCGCCGACATCCTCGATTTCACTCGGTTTCAACCGGCGAATTTCCTCCACGACGGCCAGCGGCAACGCAAAAACGGATGTACCGCAGCGCACGAAGAGCGCCTGCGAAATAATCAGTGTCAACGGTACTTTCACAGTGAAACACGCGCCCTTACCAGGCTCGGACCGGACCTCGATTTCTCCGTTCAGCGCATGAACGTTGGCGCGCACTACATCGAGCCCTACACCTCGGCCTGCCAGCTCCGTCATCGAAGAAGCCGTGGTGAATCCAGGCCGGAAAAGAAATTCGCGCAGCTCCCGTTCGGTAAGTTCGTCGGCTGCGACGGACGACATCGCCCCCATTTCAACCACACGCTGGCGCGCGCTTTCGTAGTCAATTCCGCGCCCGTCATCTTCCACTTCGATGAAAATATGATTCCCGCGGTGATAGGCCCGAACGCTAATCCGGCCTTTTTCGTTCTTGCCGGCTCGCTGGCGCGCGTAACGGTCCTCCACTCCGTGTGCCACCGCGTTGCGCACGAGGTGAATCAGAGGATCGGAAACATGCTGGATGATATTGTTGTCGAGTTCGGTGTCCGCGCCTTCCAACGAAAGCTCGACGAGCTTACCTGTGGCGTTCGCCGCGTCCCGCACCGTGCGCGAGAGGCGCGTGTACAGGTTCCCGATCGGCACCATGCGCGCCGCGGTGATTTCGTCCTGCAGGTGGTGCGCGAGTTTCGTGAATTCGTCAATATCCGAATCCACGCGGCTCATAAACCCTTCAAGCTGCGTGAGCACCACGTTGACGTCGGCTGAAATTTCCGTGAGCGACCGCGAAAGAATGTTGAAGTCGTCGTAGCGGTCCATCTCGAGATCGCTGAATTCGAGCAAGTCGTTCGAAGTGATTGCGGGCATTCCCGAGAAATTCGGCCGGAAAGTGTCCATCTGCGGCGCATGGCTTCCGGGAACCAGCGACGGACTGATGCGGCTGAACTCGTGCTTCTCTTGAAATTCGGAAATCTTGCCCGACAAGCGGCTCTTCGAAAAAGTCAAAACCTCGACAAGCTTGGCCAGTTCAGCGAGGCGTCCGACCATTCGCGTACGGTTGATGACCAGTTCGCCCACCGCATTCATCATTCGATCGAGGCGCTCGAGTGAGATGCGCACAGATTTTGCTTGCGGCAGGACCTCAGGGGCCGCGCGGCGCTTCGACCCGGCTGGCACAACTGCTTCGGTAGCTGCTTCTGCTCCGGCGCCCTGTGCAACTTGTTCCTGTGTCGCTTCTTCAGCCGCCTCTTCCGGAGCGAGTTCCGCGATTTGAGCAAGCAGCGGATCCACCGACGCGCGCATCTCATCGTCGCTGGTCCACTGCTTGTGCAGGAACTTTTTCAGCACGTCCACAGACTCGAGGCAGATATCAACGATGTGCGCGCTCGGTTTCAGAACGCCGTCGCGCAAGTGTCCGATCAAGTCCTCCACACGATGCGCCACAGCAGAAAGCCGGTGCAATCCCACTTGCGCGGCGGAGCCTTTCACCGTATGCATCGAGCGGAACAGACGGTTGATGTCCTCCGCATTGGGATTGGCTTCGAGCGACAACAGGCACTCAGTCACCGCCTGTAAGTGTTCTTCCGCCTCGGGCACGAAGAATTCGAGAACTTCCGTGGGAATTTCGCCGTCCTGCGGTAGGTGATCGACGTAGGAATACGCTGGGATTGCTTCGGTGGCGGATTCCTCCGCCGGCATCGGCTCCTCGGTGCCTTGACTGGCAGTTCGCGCGGAAGGCGGGGCCGGAAACGCAAACGAATAGCGCTGCTTAAACGCCGCGATATCCCCATCAGTCTCGCTGCCATTCGAGCTGATCTGCAATAGATCAAATTCCAGAACGGAAATGGCGTCGGAGATAAATTCCGTCAACGGGCCATGCATATCAGGCGTAAGAGTGGCATTCATCGCGTAATGAAAAATGTGCGCCATCTTCGCGGCCACTTCGGAAAATTGAGGGAAACTATAGCTTGCGGACGTGCCTGCCAGGGTGTGAGCCGCAATGTAGAGTTTTTCCAGATCCTCGGGCCTAGTCTGCGGTTCCTGCAACATCCCGGAATACTCCCGGAGATACTGGAGGTGTTCAGACGCCTCCTGGAGGAACAGTTCGACCGATTCCTGATTCGGCCCGTTCACAGGCTCTCCTCCACGAGTACTGCCGCAGTTCGAGGCTCTGCGGGGACAGGCTTGCGATAAATCCTGCAATCACCCATCACGATGGACTCGAACTTCATTGGCACGTTCGAGAGCGTCTCCGCATGGCCCAACAGAAAATAACCGCCCGGTTCGAGCGCGTCGTAAAATCGCCGCAGAATCTGCAGCCGCCGCTCTTCCGAGAAATACATCAGCACGCTCATGCAAAAGATGCAGTCCAGTTTGCCGACATATACGGGCTCGATCAGGTTCATTTGCGCGAACGAAATCATCTTGCGAATCCGGGGCCTCACCTGAAACCCGTGCTTCGTGGCAGTGAAATATGTCTCCACTTGGCGCAGCGACAGATCCTGCAGGCTGCGTTTTGCGTATGACCCACGCTCCGCGTGGCGCAACGCCCGGCGGCTGATGTCCGTAGCCAGAATCTCGATCTCCCAAGCCTCGGCGAACTTCAACGCATCGCACAGTGTGACTGCAATCGAATACGACTCTTCGCCAGTCGAACATCCGGCGCTCCAGATTCGCAGCGTGCGCGGGCTCTGCCAGAATTTTCGTTCTTGCACTTCCGGCAAAATGCGCTTTTCCAGCGCTTCGTACACAGCCGGATAACGAAAAAAAGAAGTCTCTTGCGTCAGCAAGCGTTCGAGCAGCTCCTCATACTCCGTGCTGGAGCTCTTCACCAGCTGCAGCAGCTCTCTTGCTCCAGCGATTTCCTTTTCCTCGAGATACTCCCGAATCCGGGTTGAAAAAAACCTCTCGCGCGACGCGTCAAAAAGAATCGCCGAGCGCTGCTCGATTAACGTGCGGATTTCATCGAGTTCAGACTCGGTGAGCGTGACCGTCGTTGCTGGATGTTGTTTCATGTTCGGCGCAAGTCAGCTGCCGGGTTGGATTACCGGCCCAAGAACCACTTCGCCTTAGCGATGTGCACCTACCGGCGCGGCGGGACGTGCTTCCTCCGTGGCCTCTGTCGAGCGGCCTGAACGGAATTGCGCCAGCGCCTCGTTCAGTTGTTCCGAGAGCTTCACCATGTTGCCGACGGTCGAAGCGGTTTGCCGTGCACCCTGCGTGGTTTGCCGGGTGATGCCCGAAATAATCTGCATCGCGTTTGCCACGCCCTCCGTTCCTCGCACCTGTTGCTTCGATGCGAGTGAAATCTCCTGTACCAATTCAGCCGACTGACGCACAACGCTAGAAATCGCTTCGAGCGCTTTACCGGCCTGGTCGGCCAATCCGGCTCCCACTTCCACTTCGCGCGTGCCGTCTTCCATGACGACCACCGCCTCGTTCGTTTCCGCTTGAATGGCCTTGATCAGCGCGGCAATATCCTTCGTCGCGCTGCGTGAGTGTTCGGCGAGCTTTCGCACTTCGTCCGCGACCACCGCGAATCCGCGTCCGGCGTCGCCGGCTCGCGCTGCTTCGATCGCTGCGTTGAGCGCGAGCAGGTTGGTCTGCTCGGTGATGTCATTAATCACGTTGATGATCTCCGAGATCTCCAAGGAACGATCGCCGAGCGATTTGATCTTCTTGGCGGTCGCTTGCACGGAAGCACGAATGCGCTGCATGCCTTCCAGCGTATCGCGCACCGCGCGGTTGCCTTGTTCCGCGGCATCCAGAGCCCTGCGTGCCGCTTCGGCGCTCGCTTCCGCGTTGTTCGAAACTTGTTTCATGGAAACGGTAAGCTCTTCCACGGCCGAAGACGTATTGGTAATTTCCTGGTCCTGCTGAGTAGCTCCGGCGGTCATGTCGTCCGCTGCGTCCAGAATCTGATTGGCGCTGCCGCTGACGTCCACAGCGGCCTTGCGCACGCGCTCTAGAACTTTGGTGAAGTTGTCGAGCATGAAGTTCACCGAATCCACGACGTTGCCGAGCGCGTCATTGGTGACCTTGCCGCGAATCGTCAAGTCGCCGCGCGCCACCTGATTGATCGTATTGAGCAGGTCGGTGATGCTGCGTTGGAGCGAATCTTGCGCTTGTTGGTTGGTGACGGCATGAGCCACTTTTGCCGCGCTGCGATTGAAATTCTCGGCGATGAATCCAAACTCATCGTTCGATTCAATCTCCACACGCGCGCGCACGTCCCCGGAAACCACGCGTTCCGAAAATTTCGCCAGTTCGTCCACCGGCGTCAACACGCGCTTGCTGAGCACGTAGACGATGGAGATGGCGGCGATCAGCGCCAAAACGGCTGCGCCCAATAATGCGCCGTTTGCGCCGCCCGGCACCGACGACACGTCGGACGCGGCTTGGCTGGCTGAATGTGCGCCGGCGTAGTAGGAAAGGCCCAAGACTCCGAAGAGCGCCAGTGTCACCCAAAACACCAGCAGCCAAATCGTGGAACTCAAACGAGCTTTCATGACTTCCTCCCAAGAACTTGTGTGCCTCAGCGCTTTAGGCGGCCGCTGGTGGCCGCAATGCGCGCAGCCTGCGAAACCCGAAACGAGAGCCCCATCGCGCGAAGCGAATTCTTAGCGAAACCTTCCGCGCTAAATTACTGGAACCGGAAAAACGTCAATCAAACGCCGCAGATCCACAACCAGCGCCAGACGATCGTCGTGCCGCAACATCCCGCGGCAGTGCGGCACATCATTCGGCGCCTGATCGAGCAATGCTTCTTCCGTCGCCGAGTACGTGCCGATAACTTCATCCGCTGCAATTCCCAGCCGCATGTCCTCGCGTTGTGCGTCGCCTTTCAGCACTGCGACCACCACATGCTTGGGTAGCAGCCCCGGCCGGCGGCCCTCGGTAAACGCGATGTCCACCAGCGGCACGATCGTCCCGCGAAGATTAAAAACGCCCATCAGAAACGCCGGCGTCAGCGGTATTCGCGTCACGATCGGCCAGTCCACAACTTCCTCGACCTCAAGTACCGAAAAACAAAACCGTTCTCGTCCCGCCCGAAATACGCAATACTGCCGCTCCGGCAGCCGCTCCTCGGAAAATATTTCGCTTTCGAGGAATTCGCCGGCAAGCTCAATGGGCAGCGCCGCGTTTTCATGCTGAATTGGCATCAAGCGAACCTTTTCACCGCATTGATCAGTTCATCCGGCGTGAACGGCTTAGCCACATACCCATTCGCACCCTGCTGCTCGCCCCAGTAGCGATCGCTGGGAGCGGTCTTCGACGTGACTAGAATTACTGGAATATTCGAATAATGCTGCTGGCTCTTCAGATCGCGACAGACTTGGAACCCATTTCGTTGCGGCATCACCACATCCAGCAGGATCACGCTGGGGCGCTCATCTTCAATCGCTTCTTCGATCTTCGTTGGATCGGAAATTCCAACGGAATGAAAACCGCCCTGCTGCAGCATGGATTGCATTAGGTGCAATTCCGCCTGCGAGTCGTCCACAATCAGGACCTTCTTCAGCACTGACGCACCTCCACAGATATATCCGCTAAGAGAACTGCAAGTCCGCAGCCATGCGCGCGGGAGTTTCGCGCCTTGCGACGACTTAGCAATATCCCTTTGCTACTTTGGGTTACGAGCAGCCGCCCTATCGCAGCGCACCGGTGACAACTCGCTGAGATGCGTCTGCTGTCTCAGCGTGAGATTCCGTCTCACCAGCACGCATCTCCGCCGCAAGGGATGAGAATCGCTGCATGATTTCGTTGAGACGAAGCGCCATGGCATGGATCGTTCGAATTTGGCTGTGTCCCTCGGCCGACAATTGACCTGGATCGAGCAGCAGCAGGTCGGCGTTACCAATGACGGAAGTTAGCGCGTTGTTTACGCTGGGCCGCACGTCAATCATGTAACGCCCTAGCGCAGCATCGCGCTGACTGTCGATTCCCGCGCGTTCCGCGCGCTGCGCGCGAGCAACTGCCTCGGTCCGTCGCAGTGCTTCGCAGGCAACGAGAATTAGCGTCCCGATCCAGCCATCTTCGCGAGGCAGAATTAGAACGTGCGAAAATTCCGTGGCGAGCTCGCAGGCTTCGCGCGCATCGCCACAGACGCACAGGCTGGCTGTGCTAGGGTATGCCGTCAAAGCGGATAGAATCGCGGAGGTCTTGCCGTCTCGAACTGGTCCGATGATGACGAGGTTGTAGCCGTCCGCCGACCCTGCTTGCCAAACGTCGCTCGTCGCCACCGTAATTTCGGGCACGCGGCGTTCGGACTGCCAGCGCGCCGCAACAGTGCGCGCAAATTCAGTGTCGTCCGAGACAATCAGGACGCTAGCGTAAGTCAAGAGATGACCCCCAAGACTTTGCGTGTTTAGGGCTGAAGTTTCTCTGCTTCCTCGATGAAGGAAAGCAGCCGCTTGGTGCTGATCCCAAGGTTCACTGCGGCTTCAGTGTTCTTTGCGCGTTTCGCTTGTTCCACGCGTCCCTGAAAATAGGAGACTTCCGATTTCGCGAGCGTCAGAGCGGCGCCCAGTTGATTCAGATCGCCGGAACGCTTGCGCTCGTCCATCGCTACGGCTAGCAGAGCACGGGCAACCACCGCGCGGCGCAGGTCCTCCGCTTCCTGGTCGCCCTCGGCGACGAATGCCGCTACTTCCCATGACGA
>DATEVZ010000248.1:0-14948 GCA_035258265.1 Candidatus Acidiferrales bacterium | reverse complement strand
TTCGTCAGCCACCTGGATTTCGAGCTGAATCGCATGTACCGCAACAATGGCGACGGCACGTTCACGGACTACACGATTGCCTCCGGCGTCGGGCAAACCAATATTCTGAATAGCGCGTTCGGCGCGCGCTTCTTCGATTTTGACAATGACGGCTGGCGCGATCTGCTCGTCGTCAATGGCCACATTCTGGACAATATCAAGCTGTATCACCCGGAAGTGAGCTACGAGGAAGAGAAGACTCTATATCGCAATCTGGGCGAGGGCAGATTCGTGGACGCGACCAGAACCCAGGGCCCCGATTTTCGCGCGCCGCGCGTCGGACGCGGCTTGGCTGTCGGCGATTACGACAATGACGGCTGGCAGGATTTTCTGGTAAGCAACAATGGCGAGGACGCGCAGCTTTTTAGGAATGAAGGCGGAAGTTCTCCTGCGGCGAAGGACAATCACTGGATCGCAGTGCGCTTGATTGGCGTCACGTCTAATCGCGACGGCATCGGCGCGTCATTGAAATTGACCGCTGGCGATCTCACCAGTTACGACCAGGCCAAAGGCGGCATGAGCTATTGCTCCGCGCAAGATCCGCGCATTTATTTTGGTCTGGGCAAGCACGATCACGTGGACTCCATCGTGATCCGCTGGCCCAGCGGCTACGCCCAGGAACTCAAGGATATCCCTGCCGACGTAATTGTGATCGCAACAGAAGGCGTCGGCGCCAAGGCCGACAAGTATCCGCCACCCCGAGTAAGGCAGTGATTGAAATCCTGGCAGAGTTCAGACTGTGCAGCGCGCTGATTGATTCTGGTTCGGCTAGTGCCCTCGAATGACGAGTTCCAAGAGCTTGAATAAAATAAGCCCGACTCTACGGACGGGATCGAAGATCACTGTGACCAGAAACGTCAAAATAAAGAGGAAGGCATAAAACGTTCCAGGGGATAGCTCGAGCCAGCGCATCGGCAGGCGGGTCACCAGCGCTCTCAGGCCGACGATTTTCGCCGAGCCACCGAAACCCAACCCAATCGCAGCTCCCACTACGATGTCCGTCGGATAGTGCATTCCCATATAGACACGCGGCAGCGAAACGACGAAAAAAGCGTGAAGGAGCGCGAAGATTCCAGCGCCTCTTGAAACAAACAAAATGCAGATCGCCAGGGCAAAGAACAACGCCGCATGGTCGCTGGGAAAAGAGCTCCAGTGAATTATGTGGTCTAGGAAGTCGACGTGATAGGGAAGTTGAAAATTCAGTGCAGCATTAGCGAAAGGTCTCTCACGGAAAGGCAAGGCATCCGCGAGAGCACGCGCCGCAAGCACTGAAAAAAGACTGGCCAGGATTCCGTAAAAAAGATACTCGTGATCTCGTTCCTTATTCTCACCAGGCCGAAACCAGGCCCACCAGATCAGGGCTGTGATCACGCCACCCTTGGCGAGAGCGTTCGAGCCAATGAGCATGATGATGTAATCGAGGTCCGGGGAACGATGCGCGAAGTGGTTTAGAAACGAAATGATGCCAAAGTCAAACGAGTTCAAGCTCGTCTCCAACTTGAGTACAACCCAAGTCTACGCACGCTTGTCTGGATTCATTTGTTACGGGGAATGCTACGAGCGGCGCGTCCGTCACCGCTTGCCGGGGCATGAGAGCTAGACCGCCACAATATATCATATCAGTGAAGAGAACTTTTCAAGTCCAAGTATCTGTAAAGGCAACACTTGCGAAAGGTGCCCGTATTTCAGCATGGTGGTCGAGCCCGCGTTTCCCAATCCGGAATCGGCATTGGCCACAGACAACGAGCGTTCGAACCGGCTAGGGGGTTCCGGGCGGAGAACGGCGCAACGATCACGAAATAGCTCACGTTTAGGAGCATTTAACAAAACCGGTTGCCACGATTTCATCTCCGCGCCGCTCGAGCATCACTTGTGGCAGGGGCTTGGGCGGCGGCCCACCGAGGACCGCGCCGGTTGTAGCCGAAAACATCCCGCCGTGACAGGGGCAAGCAAAAACATTTTCTTCCGGGCGATAGAATACGGGGCAGGTGTGATGCGTGCAAAGGCGGCTGAAAGCAAGATACGTATCGTCGGCAGGCCGCAGCAGAAAACAGGGACGATCATCCTCAGGGTAGGCGAAGACCTTCGAACCCCCAACGGGAATCTCCCCAACTCGCGCAATCGCTTTCACCTGATACGAAGGTGTTTGTTCCCGCCAGTAAGCCACAAGCGCGCCAAGCGCCGCCAGCGCCCCACCGAAACCCACCCACCGATTGAACCCGCGGCGGGTGATACGAGGATTCTCTGTTGGCGACTGTTCCGAGTCGTTCAATGCGCGAGCACTTTCATTTGCTTTTGTTTTCCTCTACGTGCCTTTATCTGTGTTCATCTGCATTCATCTGTGGTGCTTTTGATCTAGTGCTGCTACGAAGCCAGAGGTCCAAGCTGCAAGCGTGTCTGCAACACCCTCAAGATCGTGTCGCGCGCGATCATGCCCACGATTTGCCCGTTGGAGATCACCGGCATCTGATTGATGTCTTCGGCCTGCATGCGTTCCAGCACGCCCAGCGCTGGCTCTTCCGGCGTCGCCGCATGGATGCGATCGAACGGAATCATCTCGGCCTGGATCGAAGTGTTGGCCCATTCGTCCCGCGGCACCGTGCGCGCCGAGTGCAGCGTCACCAGACCCACTGGCCGTCCCGCGCCGGTGACGATGTGCGATCGTCGCCCCGTCCGTAGTACTTCATGGACGTAATCTTCCACGGAAATGTTGCGTTCGACGGTGGGCACGTCTTGGGTCATCACGTCCGACGCGTGCAATCCCGTGAGCGTATTTTTTATCGCCACTTGCGCGTAGCTCTCGCGCGCCGCGCTCAGCAAGAACCATCCGATGAACGCGGTCCACAGTCCGCCGATTGGATTACCATTGAACGCTTGCCACACGCCCACGAAAATCATCAAGTAGCCGAAAAATCGTCCGGCATTCGACGCGATCTTGGTGGCGCGCGTGAAGTCGCCGGTGATTCCCCAGGCGATTCCGCGCAGGACCCGTCCGCCATCGAGCGGAAATCCCGGAACCAGATTGAACACCGCCAGCACTACATTGATTTGCCAGAGCCACGTACACGCTGCGACGACAAGTTCGTTGCCATGCACGTAATGCGCTACCAGCCAGAAACAGCCTCCCAGAAATAGACTCGAAAGCGGCCCCGCAATGGCGATGTTGAATTCCTGCCAGGCGTTGGACGGGTCGCGCGAGATGCGGGAAAGTCCGCCGAAGACAAAAAGGGTAATGGAGTCGACCGGGATGCGGTAACGCTTGGCGACCACGCTATGGCTCAGCTCATGAAATACCACCGAGCCGAAAAAGAGGATGCTGGTAATGATCCCGAGCGCCCAGTGCTGCTGCGGCGACCATCCGGGGTGTTGCGACGTGAACTGTTTCGCCAGCGTGATCGTGATCAGCAGGAAGATGATCAGCCAGCTGGCATGAAGATAGATGGGGATGCCAAAAATGCGGCCCAGGCGGAAACCGCTCGCAGGAGGATCCGAGCGGATGCGATTCCCCGGCGGGGGCGCTCCGAGACTCGGAGTCTGATCCGCTGCGTGATCCCGATCGCCGGCAGGTGAAGGCGAAGCCATCGCAAGCCCCTGTGTCCAGTCTAGCAGACGCAAGCCATTTTCGCGCGCTCCCGGCCGGGACGTAAATTGCTCAGGCGTTGGTGCCGCCGTCAACGGTCAGATTCGCGCCGGTGATGTATGCCGCATCGGGACTCGCCACGAAAGCTACCAACGCAGCGACTTCGTCAACCGTTCCGTAGCGACCGAGCGCTGTGGCGGCCTTTTGCGGCGCCGCCCAATCGCCTGCCGCAGGATTCAAATCCGTATCAATCGGACCGGGCTGGATATTGTTGACGGTGATGCCCCGCCCGCCCACTTCTCTGGACAACCCCTGCGTGAACATCTTAATGGCGCCCTTCGTCGCGGAATAGGCGACCAAGCCGGGCGTCATCATGCGCTCCCCGACGCAGGAGCCGATCATGATGATGCGGCCCCCGTTTTTCATGTGCTTCAGCGCGGCCTGCGTCGCGACAAAGGCGCCGCGGAGATTTAGGTTAATCATCTGGTCCATCTCCTGCAGTGTGGTCTCCTCGAAGGTCTTCGGAATGGCTGTGCCCGCATTGTTCACCAGGATGTCAAGCCGGCCGAAGGTCGCGGCGGTCTTTTCCACCGCGGCATTCACGGCGCCGGCATCAGTGGCGTCCGCCTGGATCGCGAGCGCCTTACCGCCGCCGCGTTCAATCTCCTTGACCACTGCCGCCGCGGCGTCGGCGCCTTTGGTGTACGTGATAGCCACGCCTGCGCCGTCTGCCGCCAGACGCTTGGCGATTCCCATGCCGATCCCGCGCGAGCCGCCCGTAATAAGTGCAACTTTCCCTTCGAGTTTCTTGGACATTGTTTTTCTCCCAGTCAAGGCCGCCTGCGCGCGCGAGCGCGGAAGTATCGCACAGATGTATGTAGCGAGATTACGGATGCAATGGCAATCATCCGCCTATTGCTGCGCCTCGCTTTCCAGTTTAGCCGGAGGATCTGCTGACGCCAGCACGCTTGCGCGCTGGCACTTCGATTGAGTGTCAATTTCCACGTCGTGTGCGCGCCGCCACGCTTGTTCATGTCCTCTCCGGGTCACCGCATATCAACTCGAAACCGCAAAGTGTTGAAAACGCTGCTCAGCCTGAAGCCCACGGCTACAGACGCGTCGGTCTCCGGCATTGGTGATCGTCCTGCATTTAACCCACGCGCAGCCAGCTACAACGGAGGACAAGACCATGGAATACACCATTGATTTCGTAGGAGTGGCGAGCGCGATCTTCGTATCGTTCGCCGTCGCGCTGGGCCTGGAGTGGCTGAGCCTGGTGCTCCTGATGCGCCTGATGCCAGCGCGTCCCATGCCGCAAACGGTGAAGCAAAGAATGGCAGGCGCCGAGCAACGCGCGGCCGGCGAGTCATACAGCCAAAAAGCTGCGTAGCGGCGGCACGGCCACTTTTGGCTGTGCCCTTTGGTTCGCGTCAGGATGAAGGAGGCTTCACATGCTTTTTCTTCGGCTATTGCTCTTCGTGATCAGTTTCGGCTTCCTAGGTGTGGCGGCCATCGTGGTCCTCTACGACATCTATCTAGCATTCGAACTCAACCGCATCCTGCGCCGCAGCGAACGCCAACCCGAAAAAGTCGCGGCGGACCAAGCCGCCGCCATACCGACCCCAACTGAGGGCGCGACACCACCGATTGCCGCCGCCGCACCAACGCCCCCGGCAACAGCGCGCTCGAGCTTTCGCTTGCCGCCACGTTCCGCCGGCCCGCGCCGCGCAATCCGCTGGTCCGCAGCCGCGAAACTCGTAGTTGCGGCTGTGCTCTGCAGCATGATGGGCAAAAGCATCCTCGTAGTTCCAGACGGCCACGGCGCCGTGCGCATCAGCCAAGTCTCCGGCGTGCGTCCCGGCACGTTATACCCCGGCGCGCACCTGATCGTGCCGCTAGTCGAGCGCGCCGAACTCTACGACATCCGCGACAAGGTTTACTCCACCGCCGCCTCCGAAAACCCACGCGACAAAGGCCTCGAAGTCCTTACCGTCGAAGCCCGCGAAGGGCTCTCGGTCGGACTGGCCGTCACGGTGCGCTACCGCCTCGATCCCCGCCATCTTGACTATGTGCAAGCAAATCTTCCGCAGCCGATTGACCAGCAAATCGTCGCGCCGATCGTCACCAGTATTTTTCGCGATCTGGGACCGAATTACGTAGTGCGCGACGTTTTCTCGACCAAGCGCGAGGAATTTCACGAGCGCGCTGCGCAAGCCATCACCGCGCGGCTGGCTGAAGACCAAATCGTCGTCAAAGAAGTATTGCTGCGCAAAGTGCAGCTGCCCGAAGAGTACGCGCAAGGCCTGCAAGGATTGCTGCTGAAGGAACAGGAAGACGACCGCGTCACGGTGGACCAAAGCATCGAGCAGAAAAAAGTGAAGATCGCTGAATCGCAGGCCGAGGCGCAAAAAGTACGCCAGATCAAACATGCCGAAGCCGACGCGCGCACGCGCGTCCTGATGGCTCAGGCGGAATCCGATTCCATGCAATACACGCTGCCGCTGAAACAAAAACAAATCGAGCAGTCGCGCCTCGAAGCCGAAGCGCGCAAGCAAACCACCATCGAAGACGCCGAGGCCGCCGCGCAAGCCCGCGTAAAAAATGCCGAAGCCGAAGCCCAGGCCAAAGTGATTGACAGCAAGGCCGAGAAAGAGCGCCGCACTCTGCTCGCCGAAACGCAAAATGCAGAAACCATCAAAGGCGCCGAAGCCGCCGCGCAAGCTAAGGTGATTGACGGCAAAGCCGAGAAAGAGCGCCAGAACTTGCTGGCCGACGCCGAAGCCAACGAGATTCGTCAGACCTCGCAAGCCGATGCCGAAAAATTGCAGCTTGAGGCCTCGGCGCTGAAAGCCAATCCGATGCTGGTGCAGCTGACCGTCGCGCAGCGCCTGAGCGACCGCGTGCAAATCATGATGGTCCCCACCGACGGCAAATTTTTCTTCGCCAATGACGTGCTGAAATCAGTCCAAGGCGCAGCAGGCATGGCCGGAATGAACGACCCGCCCACGCGCGCGGGCGGAAGGCCATGAAGCACTGGAAATGTTTGTAGGCCGTAGCTTTAGCTACGGCATCGGCGACGCGAGTTCAGCGCGGCTCTAGCCTCTGAAGTACGGTGTAGCGGCTGCGACTCAAGCTCATAGCGTCGTCAGGCGCAATGAAAGATCGTTGTGACGCAGCGACAAAGAGATTCCCGACCGGGGGCATCTCGCGGCCTGTCCCGCGAGGCAGGGCAGCCTGGCCAGGGAGTAACGCCGGCCAAAAACCCTTGCGGGTGGCACGGTTGAAATCCAGGGCACAACGCGACGCGACCGCCGCAGCGAAGCTTTAAGCCCGGGCCAACAACCGCAGCCACCCAGCCGGCCTCAGGTTGTACAGCCTAGTAACCCAGCGAGGTGGCACAGCAAAGCAGCACGAACGCGCCGCTGGCTCCAAGTGGCACAGCGACTCTTGGCTGTGCTCTTTCTTTTTCAATCTTGCGCAGCCGAGATCGCGGGTTTCGAGTTGCAATGCTTGGCCGCCGCGTTTGATGAAAAATATTCGGCCGTAGGGGCGCGGCATGTCGGAGATTCAACGCGGGAGGGCCGTGCCCATTCAACTAGGCAGGGAAACGATGTGCTAAGATGACAATTCGCGAACGCATTTCAAAATTCGCGCACACTGATGCGGCCGTCCCGCCGACTCCATCTCCAATTTCAAGCAGTCCTACTCGCAATTTGTTTCGTCGTCTGCCCCCGTGCCGTCCTCGCGCAAAATTCAGCCCAGCTCCCGCCCCAATGGAATGACGCCGTGGGCCAGCTAGCAGACAAAATCGCGGCCGACGTGAGCCCGCTGCATCCCCTGTCACTAGAAGCCAAAAATATGTCGAGCCTCAGTCCAACCGAAGCCACCAGCGTGCGCAGCGCCCTGGAATCTGAGCTGAAGAACCGCAGCTTTCGCATCGCACCCGCGGATTCTGCGGCAGCGACGGCTCAATCGGCAACACCGGTGCAGTTCACGCTTGCGGAATCAGCCGAAGACTACGTTCTGGTCGCAGAGATTGAAAGCACCTCGGAACCCGACAGCCGACCGCAAATCGCAATCGTCAGCGCTCCGAAAGTAACGCCCGGCATAGCAGACCAGCAGTCCAACGAATTTCTCTCGCTCGATAAACGTCTGATCTGGCAGCAGCCTGGAAAATTCTTGGATTTTGCTCTGCTGGCGGGGCCACCTGAGTTCTATTCCATATTGGCAATTCTCGAACCCGAGAGGCTAGTTGCATATCGCTCGAGCGACTCGCAATGGAAAATGCGGAAGGCGGTCGCTATTCCTCACTCGAAACCATGGCCTCGCGATTTGCAGGGCACTATTAGCGTCGAAAATAAGATTGTGTCCTTGCCAGGAGTCCAGTGCATCGGCGATGTTCTCGATTTGGACAAAATCAGCTGCGCTCCACCGCGCGTGCTCAATGGCGCTCGGACTACGGTTGATATTCCCGGACGGGAAAGAAGCCTCAACGTCGAGCTTTTTGCGCGGTGTGGGTCCGGCTCGGTGGTCCTTGCGAGTGGAACGGGTGATTGGACCCAACCGGATTCGATCCAAGGGTATGTCCATGCAGAAGCCGATCGGCCAGCGACTGCTTCTGGGACGCCGATGGATCTGGATGGACCGGTAACGGCCTTGTGGGCCGAAAGCCGGGAAAACGCAGCACGCGCAATCGTCCGCAATCTCAAAACAGGCAACTACGAGGGATATATTGTCACGGCGACTTGCAGCCATTAGCTTGGCGTTATTCGTCATGCTCGCTGCGCTGCCCGCGCGTACCGCCCGCCGTCCGCGCTACGGCGGCACGCTCCACGTGGAAATAAGCGCGACCCTAGCTTCGCTAGACCCAGCTGTCGAAGTCTCGACGCCCGAAGAAGCCGCCGCGAAATCGCAAATTGATGGACTCATCTACGATCACCGCGACGCCGACGGCACCTTCTCCGGCGAGCAGGGCAGCGGACCGTTCCGCGTCACGACCTGGGAACCGGGCAAGCACGCGACACTCGAGGCCAACGACAACTTCCGCGAGGGCCGCCCGTTCGTGGACTCGATCGAACTCACGATGGGCGTCTCAACTCACGATCGCTTGCTCGATCTGCAGTTGAACAAAGCCGACCTCGCCGAAATCCCGCCGCAGGAAGCCCGCAGCGCCTCTGAACGCGGCATGCGCGTCAGCATCTCGAAACCCGATGAATTACTGGCGCTCGTATTCAATACTGCCGATAGCGCCGCCAGCCGCAAGGCGAGCGTACGCCAGGCAGTCGCGCAATCCATCGATCGCGCCGCTGTAGTAAATTTCATCCTACAGAAAACCGGCGAGTCCGCCGGCGGATTGCTGCCTCAATGGTCGAGCGGCACCGCATTTCTTTTCCCCACGACCACGGACCCTGCCCGCGCCAAAGAACTTTGGTCGCAAATCTCGCCTGCTCCCAAGTTAGTGTTGGGATATCATTCCGCTGATCCGTTGGAGCAAAGCGTTGCGGAGCGAATTGTGGTGAACGCCAAAGAAGCCGGAATCTCGATCACGGCGGAAGCGATCCAGAATTCCGCGCCAAAGAACGCGCCCGTTCGTTCGCAAGCGTCACACGTTGATGTGACGCTCCTGCGTTGGCGAATGCCCTCGCCGCACCCAAAGGATGCGCTAAGGGACATTCTCCTGCTTCTCTACGCCGGACCTCTGGCGGGCGTCAATTCCACTCCATTTCCTGATTCCGCATCCCCCCAGGATATTTACAATCAGCAGCGCGCAATTCTCGATAAATTTACAGTCGTGCCGCTGGTCTGGCTTCCGCAGGTTTACGGATTAAGCGCGCGCGTGCGAGACTGGACCGTTCCCAGTCCCGCGGAGCAGTGGCCGCTAGCCGATGTTTGGCTCGATACAGGCACAGACGCCGGTGCCGACAAACAACCATGAGAAGACCCGCCGTGCACGCAGAAGAAAGCACCTTATCGCGGCCGGAGAGTAAAAGCGCAGTCGGCAACGTCTGCGACGCCAAAGGCAAATCGTGACGTTTCGTACCAGGCTCTTCATCAGCTTCATGTTCGCGCTGCTGCTTTCGGTCGCGCTGGTTGCCGCTGGCGTCACCATCGTCACCCGCCGCGCCTTCGATGATCTGAATCGCGAGCATAGCGATGCGACCCTGGCCCAGTTCCAGCGCGAATTTCAGCGGCGCGGCAAGGACGTCGTCGAGCGCGTCAAGGGCATCGCCGATGCCGAAGCCACGGTGCGCATGGCGATTGACCTTAGCCGCACGAACGCGGACGTCTCGGTTTACGTCAACGACGCGCATGGCGTTTCCCGGTCGCATCAGCTCGACATCCTCGACTTCGTCAGCAACGACGGCACCATCATTTCCTCTGAAGAATCGCCCGCGCGTTTCAATTACAAAATGGAATGGGTCACCAAGCCCGAGGACTGGGCCAGCCGTGGCGCCTTCCTTACGAAACTGGACACCGAATCGGGACCCACGCTCGCGCTGCTGTCTGTCGCCACCGTGCGCGTAGGCGACCGCGACCTCTATGTAGTGGGTGGCGAACGCCTCGACAAGGGGTTTCTGGCTTCGTTGGTGCTGCCCTCGAACATGCGCGCTCTGCTGTATCTGAATCTCACCCCCGAATTTCAGGAAACGAATTTAATCGATTCCAGCGGGCCCGCGCAGGACGCCAATCGTTTCGAGCCACTGGTGGAAAAAGTAAGAACGAATCCCGTCGAGCAGAGCGGAGAGATCAGATGGTCCATCGATCCCGCGAACTCTGAAATGTTTCACGCGGTGCCGCTGTTCGGGCGCTCCAAGGAATTGCTGGGTACTTTGTTCGTAGGCAGTTCGCAGCGCACGGTGGTGACGCTCGAGCGCCGCATCCGCTGGCTGGCGCTGGGCGTGGTCGCTGTTGGCCTGTTGTTTGGGCTGATGCTGAGCTGGTGGGGTGCGGCACGAGTCACGCGGCCGGTACAAAAACTCGTCGAAGGCGCGCGGGAAGTCGCGGAAGGGAATTGGAGCGCGCGAGTTGACGTCCGCGGGCGAGACGAAATCGGGCAGCTCGCAAAATCGTTCAATCAGATGACGGAACAGCTCGTCGAGCAGCGCGAACGCCTTGTCCAGGCCGAACGCGTTGCCGCGTGGCGCGAAGTCGCCCGGCGTCTAGCGCACGAGCTAAAAAATCCGCTTTTCCCGCTGCAGACAACAGTGGAAAATCTGCAAAAAGCGCGCGAGCAAAATTCCGGACAGTTCGATGAAGTCTTCCGCGAATCGACCGGTATCCTGATAACCGAAATCGAAAATCTGAAAGCCATCGTGGGGCGCTTCAGCGATTTTGCGAAGATGCCGCTGCCTGATCTCGGCACGGTGAACCTCAACGAAATCGTACGCAACGTCGTGAAATTGTTCGAAGGCGAATTCAGCGCCGTCGGTCGGCCCGCGATCACCCCCGAGCTGCATCTCGAGGAAGACTTGCCCACGATCCAGGCGGACGCGACGCTGCTTCATCGCGCTATAGAAAATCTTGTGCTTAACGCCATGGACGCCATGCCCGCGGGCGGCGTTTTGATGCTGCGCACGCAGCACACCGCCACCGAGGTGAACCTCGAAATCTCCGACACTGGCACGGGCCTCACGCCCGAAGAAACCGAGCGTCTCTTCACGCCCTATTACACCACCAAGCAGCACGGCACCGGACTCGGCCTCGCGATTGTGCAAGCTGTGGTGGCCGATCACGGCGGACGCATCTCCGTTGAAAGCGAAACCGGCGTCGGCACCTCCTTCCACATCGAATTGCCGATCAAACCGCCGTTCAAACCTCAGACGTTTCCGATGGTCTTCGAGAAAAAAGAAGACGAGGCCTAGCCGCCTGTGTCCGCCAAAGCCCGCATCCTTATCATTGACGACGACGCGAATACTCTCGCTTCGCTGTCGCGCGCGTTTCGCCTCGCGGGACACGAAGCCGCCGTTTGCGACAACGCTATTCGCGCGCTGGAGCTCGCAAAAACCGAGCGCTTCGATTTGATCCTTTCGGACGTCGTGATGCCCGGCCGCGACGGCATCGCGCTGCTCGAAGATTTCAAATCAATCGGCCTCACCACGCCAGTGGTGATAATGTCCGGACAAGCGTCCATCGAAATCGCAGTGAAAGCCACTCGGCTGGGTGCCAGCGATTTTCTCGAAAAGCCCATTTCTAGCGATAAGCTGCTGGTCACTGTCGAAAATGCGCTGCGCCTGAAGCATCTTGAGGAAGAAAATCGCGACCTCAAGCGCCGCCTTGGTAGGCATCACATCGTCTGGGCCAGCCCGGCGATGAAGGAAGTGATGGCGCAAGTCGAGCATGTTGCCGCCAGCGAAACGCGCGTTTGCATCCGCGGAGAAACCGGCACCGGCAAGGAATTGATCGCGCGCACGCTGCACGAAAAAAGTCCTCGCCGTGCTGAATCATTTGTTTCTCTGAATTGCGCTGCGGTTCCCAGCGAACTGATGGAAACCGAATTGTTCGGCCACGAAAAAGGTTCCTTCACCGGAGCGGCCTCGCGCCACACCGGAAAATTCGAGCAGGCCCATCGCGGTACACTGTTCCTCGACGAAATTGGCGACATGCCGCCGGCCATGCAAGCGAAATTGCTGCGCGTCCTGGAAGAAGGCGAAATCGAGCGCGTCGGCGGCGATAAGCCATTCGCCGTGGACGTGCGCGTGGTCGTCGCCACGCATCGCAATCTGGAAGAGCAAGTCCGGCAGGGAACTTTTCGCGAGGATCTCTACCATCGCGTATTCGTGTTTCCGATCGTTCTGCCGCCGCTACGCGAGCGCGTGGAAGACATTCGCGTCCTGGCCGAACATTTCGCGCGCCAGCTCGAAGACCAGAACAATTGGAAGCAACGGAGATGCTCGCTCGAAGCCATCGCGGAATTGGGAAAATACTCCTGGCCGGGAAACGTGCGCGAGCTGCGCAACGTAGTCGAGCGCGTGTTGCTACTTGCTGCGGGCGATGTGATTGACGCGGAGACGGTCGCGCGAGCCTTGCCGCGCGCCGCGGTCTCAGCGAGCCCTCGCGCGTCTTCGTTCTCCGCGGCGCTGGGAACGGGCCCGCTCGCGGGACGCGTCGAAGCCTTCGAACGAGAAACGCTTCTGGAAGAATTGAAACTGCACCATCATCACATGACCAACACGGCCAAAGCCCTGGGCCTCGAGCGCAGCCACCTCTACAAGAAATGTCAGCAGCTAGGAATTGACCTCCGCGCCATCCGCCAAACAGAATAACCCGTGCCGCCGGCCTGCCTACCGACAGGTAGGCGTCTCGCCGGCTCGACGACAGAGCCGCCCCACCATCAAAGGGATCGAGGTTTGTAGGCCGTGGCTTCAGCCGCGACACAAGCCGCACAAAAGCCGGCGGCTCTAGTGTTCGCGGACAAACGGAAGGGCGGGGCTTCAGAGTCTGTATGAGAACTCAAGAATCTTTGTAGGCCGTAGCTTTAGCTACGGCGTAAGCGCAGCGCAATCACAGCGGCTTCGGCCGCTGAAGTTTCGATTTAAGATGGCCTCTACGCACCGCCCTTCGGCGGCGAGTAAAAGCGCTCAAACAACAAGTGCGTAGGCAAATAAACGGCCAGGACGACCGCGAGGTAAGTAATCGCCAAATGCACCGGAGCAGGACCAAGCTGCCGATGAAAAGACGGAGCCGTCAGCGCGAAATTCAAATTCTTCTCGGGAGTAACGAACCGCGACGCGATTATCACCGGCAGAGCAATTGCCGCTTGCAATCGGAACCCTCGCCGATCGTAACCCAGCCGGCTCAGCGACCACAGCAGGACCACCGGCATAATGATGTGAAACAACGACAGCAACCGAATCCACAAGGGACATGTCTGGTCGAAAAGATATTCCGTCCCCCCAATAAAATGCCGGCGAAAAAGCAGCCAAGTCGCCACGTCCAGCGCCCAAAGAGTGTCAATCACAACCGACGAAACCGCCTGGCTCGATAGCAGCAACGCGTTGCCAGTCCAGAGTCCAATGCAAGTAAGAATCACCGCCACATCGCACAAATGCAGAAAATTCGCCAGGCTCCACGCGTGCCAATAAACCGGGAACCACACCACCAGCCACACCACCGCCAGCCAGCGCAGCCAATCCGGAATTTTCCCGCGCGACGCGCTAGCCAGTTTGCTCATTATTTCGCGATGACCCGGGCCATGCTAACAAAGTAACCAACCAAATCCCATGACGCCTACTAATGTTCCGTCAGATTTCCCGATTTCACAGTTTTTGCGACAACGCAGAGCGGGGCTTGGAGCCCGCTGAAAGACACGCCTGTTCCGTTGGGCTTTAGCCCCTGAAGGGCGGATTTCGATTTTGCTGCAAGTCTTCAGCCGCGCTATCACTAGCGGTCCTTCCTCGCGCATGCGAAAATTCAACCAGAAATGCTAATCAATCCAGGATGGTTTGCCGCCGGTGGAGTGTGCGCCGCCAGTGGCACATTTGCGTGGGGCGCCGCGGCGCCATGGTCGCAACTCTTCGGACCAACGATCCGCCACGTTAGCGACGATACCTCGATTGCGATCACATTCGACGACGGCCCGAATCCGACGGTAACGCCGAAACTCCTCGACCTGTTCGACCGTTACAACGCGGAAGCCACTTTTTTCCTGATCGGCAAATACGTGCGAGCCTGCCCTGCGCTCGCCAAGGAAATCGCCGAGCGTGGCCACGTCATCGGCAATCACACCGAAACGCATCCCGCGTTGACGTTCCTCTCATCGGAGCAAATAGAAAATGAATTGAACCGCTGCGATGAGGCCATCCTCGCAGCCACAGGCAAGAAACCCGCGTGGATGCGTCCACCCTTCGGCTATCGCAACCCCATGCTCGACGGAATTGTGAGTCGCCGTGGCGGAGCAGGCGTCGCGATGTGGAGCAAAGCAGCGCGCGACTGGCGCACGCAATCACCCGAGCCGGTGATTCAACGCTTGCGCCGCGTGCGCGGCGGGGATATCGTCCTTTTGCACGATGGCGATCATCGCGTGCCCGAAGGCGACCGGCAACATGTGCTGCGAGCGCTCGAACACTGGCTGCCGCGATGGAAAAATGCGGGTCTGCGTTTCGTGAAACTGGACGGCACGCACTATAATGACCAGGCGGCCTAAATAGAATGGACGAAAAACGATATTACGACGAGAAGCCCGAAACCAAGCAGATGACGCTGGTGTGCCCGCACTGCCGGGAGGAAAATGTCTATCCTGTGCGCTGGATGGCGCGCAATAAGAAGACTCAGCTTCCGCCGGGCGGCAACGAAGACGATCGTGCGAAATTCGCGAAAGCCCGTTCAGATC
>DATEVZ010000247.1:0-9031 GCA_035258265.1 Candidatus Acidiferrales bacterium | reverse complement strand
CTCGTGGTGACGCGCTGGATGTCGAGCGTTCTATTCGACGTGACGCCCACAGACCCGCTGACGTTCGTCGTCGTGGCAGCGCTGCTAGGAATAGTCGCGTTTCTGGCCGCATACGTTCCCGCACGCCGCGCGATGCGAATGGACCCCATGGTTGCCCTGCGCTATGAATAGGAACTTCGTTTGTAGGAGCGCGGTTCGTTTGGGGTTCCCAAGAAATCCAGTGCCGTCCTTACGGAGCGAATCTCCATGAATACATTTTCTCAGGACTTGAAATACGCTCTCCGCTCGCTGGCGAAATCCCCCGCCTTCACGCTCATCGCCGTCCTCACCCTCGCCCTCGGCATCGGTGCCAATACCGCCATCTTCAGCGTCGTCAAAGCCGTGCTGCTGAATTCGCTCCCGTATCGCGAACCGGCTCGGCTCGTTACCCTCGCCGAAGGCGATGCGGACACGCGCAAGCCGACCAACGTATCGTTCGGAGCAAGGGAAGACTGGCGAGCGCGCAACCGCTCCTTCGAATCCATGGCTTTGTATTGGGGCTGGTGGACGCCTGCCCTCACGGGTGGCGACGTTCCGGAAGTCATCCACAGTATGCGAGTCTCGTACGACTTTTTCCCCACGCTCGGCATCCAGCCTCTGTTCGGCCGCGGATTCACGCAGGAGGACGATCGTCCGGACCGCTGGCACGTGCTGCTGCTGAGCCATTCGTTCTGGATGCGCCATTTTGCCGGCAACCCCAGCGCCGTCGGCCAAACGTTGCTGCTCGACCAGGTACCGTTTCAAATTGTCGGAGTGCTCCCGGAAAGTTTTCAATCCTTGTCGTTTGGCAACGGTGCTGCGCCTCGCGATCTCTGGGCCCCGCTGGGATACGCTGCTTCTGATCCGGACGCTTGCCGCTCGTGTCAGCATCTCCGCAGTGTGGCTCGTCTAAAGGATGGCGTCAGCATCGGCCAAGCTCGCGCTGACATGAATTCGATCGCGTCGCAACTCGCGCGCGAATTTCCTAAGGACTATCCCTCATCGTCCACCATAGTCGTACGCCCGCTCCAGGAAACCTGGCTCGGAAACATACGATCGGCTTTGTGGCTGCTCCTGGGTGCCACTTCTTTGGTTCTTCTGATCGCTTGCGCCAATATGGTGAACCTGCTTCTGTCCAAAGCCACCGGCAAGCGGCGCGAAGTCGCTCTTCGCGCTGCGTTAGGCGCGAGCCGCTGGCGCATCGTGCGGCAATTCCTCACCGAGAGCATTTTGTTAAGTGTCTTCGGAGGCGTGGTGGGAGTTATGTTGGCAATTTGGGGCACCAGCCTACTGGTCGGCCTCGCCCCCGAGCGGATTCCGCGCCTCAGCGAAACTCATTTCGATGGCGGCATCCTGCTCTTCACGTTTTTGGTCACCACGGCCACCGGCGTCCTGATGGGGCTGGTGCCGGCCCTGCAAGCTTCCCGCGTGGACCAGCGCGAAGCACTGCAACAGGGTGCGCGCGGCTCGCTGGGACTCACCAGGAGCCGCTTTCGCAGCCTGCTGGTCGTTTCCGAACTCGCGCTCGCTTTTGTTTTGACCGTCTCGGCCGGCTTGCTGCTCAAGAGTTTCTGGCGCGCCTCACACGTGAACCCGGGCTTCAACCCCCAAAACTTGTACACCGCCGATTTCCGACTCTCTGGCCCCCAATTCCAGGACGACCAATCCGTCGTCCTGTTCGAGCGTGAGGCGCTTGACCGCGTTCGCAGCATTCCCGGAGTTCAAGCATCAGCTATCGCGAGCGTTCTGCCGATCACCGGCGCCCTCGGCGAATGGGACCAACGCGGATTCCACATTGAGGACCGCCACATCCCGGATACCGAAGTGCCCAGCGTAGACGCCTACTTCGTTAGCCCCGATTATCTTCGCGCCATGGATATTCCTGTTCTGCGCGGGAGGTGTTTCACCGATACCGATGCCGAGAATCCGTCGCCCGTCGCGCTCATCAGCGAAAGCACCGCACGCCAAATGTGGCCCGCTGAGAATCCTCTCGGTAAGCGAATTCAATTGGGCGGCCGCGACGAAAAAAAGCCCTGGGCAACGATTGTGGGCGTCGTCGCCGACGTTCATCATTACGGGCTTGATTCGCCCGTCACGCCACAAGTCTACGAGCTTTATTCTCAACAGCCTTTCAGCAGTCCGATTCTCGTAATTCGCAGTAACGTTAATTCATCGGCTCTCGCTCGCGCCGTCCAAGACCGGGTTGCCGCGCTCGATAAAAGCGTGCCGCTTTACAATTTTTCGGCGATGAGCCAATTTTTTGCTGACACCCTCGCGCAGCGGCGCTTCACCATGCAGTTGCTGAGCTGCTTCGGTCTGCTCGCTCTGCTTTTGGCTGCGCTCGGCATTTACGGGGTGATGTCCTACGGCGTCGCGCAACGCACCGGCGAAATCGGAGTCCGCGTGGCGCTGGGCGCGCAACAGCGCGGCATCCTGAAGCTAGTCGCTCGCGATGCAATGCTCCTGGCCGGATTCGGATTGCTCGCAGGTGTGGCCGCTGCGCTCAGCCTCTCGCGAGTCATTGCCAGCCAGCTTTTTGCGGTCGGTGCGAGCGACCCCAGCACCTTCCTTGGGGTCGCGCTCATGCTCGCCATAGTGGCGTTTGTTGCGTGCTATTTTCCTGCACGCCGCGCCTTGCGCGTGGACCCCATGGTAGCCTTGCGCTATGAATAAATCCGCCAGTCGCGACTGCTCGCACAATGATAACCCTTGTGTGTACACACACCTGATTCGCAATTCTTCCGTCGCCGTGCTAGCGTAATTCGTGAATGTTTTTGGCAATTTCCGCTCAGCGCCTCGCTGCAAGCGTTGCGTCGACGCAGCGGCCATCTCACTCTGGTTGGGCCCACAACCCTGCCCGTCGCTCATGTCCGACCATGCCAGCTCGATTCACAGGGCGGCAAACGCCACAGACCAAGACCGGCGAGCCATTCGCGCAAGGCGCACTTGCTTGAATTCCTCCTCAATTCACATTTTTTTCAAGCGCCAACCAGGGCGATTAGAAACACCTGTAACTCACACAAAACAAACAGCCGCGACCACCTTCAATGGCCAACTTTCAGGCACTTCACGGCTTCAATTCTCCTCAGCCCAAGGACTCGGTCGAAGCCACGCGATGTCTGACTTTCAATATTTCAACTGTGACCTTTCAACCTCCCTCGTTTTCCAATTTCGTCTTTCCAATTTCCCGCTTTTGCTAAGATGGCGCCATGACTGACACCCCTAAAGTCGAGCGCGAGCAGCTCGAAGCGGATGTTTTAATCATTGGCGCGGGTCCCGGCGGCTTGGCCTGCGCGCTGCATCTGGCAAACCTCATCGAAAAACACACTGAAGCGAAAAAATCTCCTGCGCTTTCCGCCGAAAATATCTATGTCCTGGAAAAAGGACGCGAAATCGGCGCCCATCAACTTTCCGGTGCGATTATGGATCCCCGCGGCCTGCGCGAACTCGTCCCGGACTTCGAAAAGACCGCTCCTCTGGACACCCCCGTCACCGGCGACGCGGCCTACTACTTCACCGAGTCCAGCAGCTACAAACTGCCGATCACTCCTCCGCCTCTGCAAAATCATGGCAACTATGTGGTCTCGCTCAACAGGCTGGTGAAGTGGCTAGGCGCCTTGGTCGAAAAGAAAGGCATCAATATTTTTACGCAATTTGCCGGCAGGGAATTGCTCTACGACGAAAATGGAATTGCCGGCGTGCTCACCGAAGACAAGGGCGTAGACAAAAACGGCAAGCCCAAAGACAACTTCACGCCGGGATACGAGCTGCGCGCGAAAGTCACCGTGCTAGCTGAAGGTCCGCGCGGCTCACTCACCAAGGAATTGGTCAACAAGCGGAAGCTCGACGGCCTGAACCCGCAAGTCTACGGCATCGGCATCAAAGAATTGTGGGACGTGCAGCCCGGACGCATTGACACCGGCTACGTCGCACACACTCTGGGCTGGCCGCTCAGTTCCGATCTCTACGGTGGCGGCTGGGTTTACGGTCTGCAGAATAATCGCGTGTCGCTCGGCATGGTGATCGCGCTCGAATACAAAGACCCACTCTTCGACCCCCACGAAGCGTTCCAGAAATACAAGACTCATCCCTTCGTGAGGAAAATTCTGGAAGGCGGCAAGCTCGTCCGCTACGGCGCGAAAACCGTTCCATATGGCGGCTGGTACTCCATGCCGCGCAGTTACGTGGATGGCGGCTTGATCATCGGCGATTCCGCGAGCCTTCTGAATTCGCAGCGGCTGAAGGGGATTCACACCGCGATCAAGAGCGGCATGCTCGCGGCCGAAACCATTTACGAAGCGCTATGCGCCGGAGATACTTCCGCAAAAACGCTGGCGGCATATCCGCAAAAAATCGAACAAAGCTGGATCAAAAAAGAATTGTGGGCAGTCCGCAATTTTCATCAGGCTTTTCACGGCGGCCTATATTCAGGGCTCGTGCAAGCCGGATTGCAATTCGTCACGGGCGGCCGCGGACTCACCGATCCAATGCGCTGCAAGCCCGGCTATCAGGAATATGCGAAGCTAAACCGCGATGATGGTCTGGTGGATCAATCCACGCGATTCAAAGGCGATGGCAAACTCACATTCGATCGCCTGACAGACGTCTATCACTCCGGCACGCGTCACGAAGAAGACCAGCCGTGCCATCTCGTCGTGCTTGACCCGAACATCTGCGGGGATCGCTGTGTGCGCGAGTACGGGAACCCCTGCCAATATTTTTGTCCCGCCGCGGTCTACGAAATGGTCACGGAAAAAGGCGCGCCAAAATTGAAAATCAACGCCTCCAATTGCGTCCACTGCAAAACCTGCGACATCGCCGACCCCTACCAGATAATCAATTGGATTCCGCCAGAAGGCGGCGGTGGGCCAAACTACGAAGGGATGTAAGCGGTGAGGCACGATGTTTGCGGTTATGTGGCGTCGCCTTTAACTTAGGCGCGTTGTCCGTGCCGGCCTCTGAACCAAATTTCTGAACGGCCGTGGGAAGGGCGGGACTTCAGTCCCGCCGTAAGCGCTTCGAGATAATCGGGGCTTCAGCCCCTGAAGCCGCGTTACGTCAGGCTTATCGTTACGAGCCGCCGAAAACCCTCTTTAACCGCGCCCAGAATCCTTCTTTCTTGCTTCCGGACGAATTCGAGTTCTTCGCAGATTGACGCTCGGCATTGCCTTGATCCAGCGATTCCATGCGCGGAGCCTCCACGTGACCGGTAAATTCGTACTCCGGCTCGACGTGCACCGTGCGCACCAATAACACCGCATCCATCGGCGGATCCGCGGGCGGCGTAGGCGACGACGCCGAGAACCCCAGCGGCGGCATGATGATCTTGTACTGCGGCATCGCATCTGGCGGCGGAGGCGGCACTGCATCTTTTGCTGGTGGCGCAATCGGATGAATTTCCTCCGCTTGCGCCAGAACGCGCAACTGTACATCCGGTTCAGGGACAGGTTCTGGAGTCTTTTGCGCGGGTGTCGCAGGTGCTGGCATGGCGCCAGCCGGTTGTGGCGCCGGCTCTAATCGTGCGGACGAAGAAACTCCCAGCACCGGAATCTGCGGTGGCGGCGCGGATTGTGCGTGCATCGCGGCGCACGCACAGCTTCCCGGCGCTCCCGCGATCGGCACCAGCTTCCCGGAATTCAGAAAGAACTCCCCTGCCTGCGGCACAATGATTCCTTCACCGGTGAACTGTTGCTCGAGCCGAATGGCTCCGCTGGTCGCCAGCACGCAGAGAGAATCGTTCATATCCAAACCTGCGGTGATATCCCGCGCCTCGCCGCCGATATCGAGCGGCGTAGCGATAATGGTCGGCGTGAATATCCGCAACGAAGTGCCGCGAAGAAGCTGCAGATGAATGCGCCCAAAATCCAGCGCGAGCGTGATCGCTCCGCCGGACTCCAGGAGTGTGAGTTTCGCGGGTCCGCAAACATCCACTTCGCCACCGACTGCGAGCATTAAGCGCGCCTTGCCGTCATGCACGGTCACGACGCTGCCGTTGAATACATATCCCCCAGGCGTGGGGTTCGCCGAAGCGGCCCCCGATGCCGTTCCACTCTCCACGGAAATGTCGTTGCCTTCGACATGGCCAATAGCACCAGATGGCATTTGCTGTGCGTGCAGAGACGGGCACGCCATCAGCACTACCAGCGCTGCGGCGAGTAATGCCCCACGCGTAAGCGAGCCTCTCCCGTGCAATGCGGCGACACAGAAGCTGGCGATTTTGACTCGGGAGTACATCGAGCTGTACGAGGTTCGCCTATACTATACCGCAGTGAATACCGACGCGAAATCCGCCGCAACAACCAGCGGCGAAAGCAACAAATCGCAATTCGATTTCACCGGGCCGCAGCTTTCACGCTGGCGGCGAATGCAGATTCCCGTGATTGCATGGCTGGTGTATTGGGCGATTCGCCTGATCGGCCCGACATTGCGCACTGAGATTGTCGGCATCGAGAACGCGATCCAGATTCGCAGCAGCGGCGAGCCGGGAATCGGGGCGTTTTGGCATCGCTGCATCTTTTCCGCTGTATGGATTTGGCGCAACCGCGGCGTCGTGGTGATGAACACGGTGAACTTCGACGGGCAATGGACCCGGCGCGTAATCGAGCGCCTCGGGTTTGGCACAGCGCAAGGCAGTTCGTCGCGCGGCGCGATCGAAGGCCTGACGGTGATGGCGCACCGGCTCGCGGAAGGGAAGCATGTCGCGTTTACAATTGACGGCCCGCGCGGGCCGCGATACCTGGCGAAACCCGGTCCCGTGATTTTGGCGCGCCGCTCTGGCAGTCGAATCTCCGTCTTTCACGTTGGTCTGAAGCGGGCCTTCACGTTCAAGAAGTCGTGGGACCTGTTTCAGGTTCCGCTGCCGTTTTCGCGCGCGGTGATGTTCGTGGCGCCGCCAATTTGCGTTCCGGTGGATGCCGGCAGCGATGTCCTGCACGCGAAGCAGGCGGAAATGCAGGCGGCTCTCGAACGCGTGCGCGACACTGCGGAATCTTGGTTTCAGCTTACGGAAGAGGAGCAAGACGAACTGCGGGAACAGTGGAACAAATGGAAATAACCGACGGCTGAAGATTTCGATCGCGGCCAGAAGCTAGCCTTCGCCCAACGTAACCGGTACGTTCACTTTCTGGCCGTTGCGGAAAATCGTAAGCGTAACGGTGTCGCCTGGTTGTGAACGATTCAGCAGCAAGTTCAAATCCATCTGACTCGTCACCGCTTTGCCATCCACCGCGATGAGAACATCGCCACCGATCCGAAGTTCCTGCAAGCCCGCGAGCATGGATTTGTTGCCTCCGCGAATTCCTGCTTTCGCGGCCGGACCGCCGGGCTCAACGCGCTCGATCAAGATTCCTTGCTGCACATTCAGGTTCAATGCGTCCGCAAGACCCGGCCAGAGCGCGCGGCCTTCGGCGCCGAGAGTGGCGCGGCGCACGCGGCCATACTTGATTAGATCTTCGGCTACTCGGCGTGCGGTATTGATGGGAATCGCAAAACCGATGCCCGCAGTTGTTCCCGTTGGCGCATAGATCGCGCTGTTGATTCCGATCACTTGGCCGTGCGAATCGAGCAGCGGGCCGCCGGAGTTTCCGCGGTTGATGGCGGCGTCGGTTTGGATTGCCTCGTCAATGAATGTGCTTTCGCTGGTTTGCACCGTGCGTCCGAGCGCGCTGACAATGCCTGTGGTGAGCGTGCTGGAAAATCCAAACGGATTGCCTATCGCAAGAGCACGCTGGCCGACTAGCAGGTTGCGTGAATCGCCGAGCGGCAGCGGGGTGAGTTTATGGCCCTTCGTGTCAATCTGAATGAGGGCGATGTCGTTGCGAGCATCCTCGCCGATGAGTTTCGCCTTGTAGCGCGACAAATCGCCAAGGGTGACCTCGATGGTTTGCGCGCCCTGCACCACATGATAGTTCGTCAGAATGTGTCCGTCGGTATCAATCAGGAATCCCGAACCCGCTCCTTCGACCGGCACGGGATTGTAGAAGAAATCGTACTCGACGGTGCGCGTAACGATATTAGCGACTGCCGGAGACGCCTGACGATAGATGCGTACATTTTCTGCCTCGCTGGGATCGAGTGAACCGGCGGCGCTCGGCGCCGGAAGTAACGCGTGCAATGCGTCCACGGAAGAAGGATTTCGTTGACCGTAGCGCGTGCCGGCCCAATATGCGGCGAGGCCAATTATCAGGCCGATTGCCAGCAGCCGTACTGCGCGCCCCGAGCGTGTCATGACAAAATCGCGATCCTGCGCCGCGGTGTTATTCTGGCGCGTGGCGTCCAAATGCCGCGCAGTCGCGCCTCGCACTGTGATACGTGGCGAATGCAGGAAATGTTTCTAAGCATTTTCATTTGAGGTTGCCGACTGCAACATGCGTTTCACGGCTTCGGCCAGCTGACGCTCCGTCTCCTCGACCGAACCTGAGCAATCTATCGTCTCATCGGCTAGTCGCCGCTTTTCTGCCATAGGCATTTGCGCCGCGATGCGCACTTGAGCCTGCTCAGCTGTAAGGCCGCGTTCTTTCAGACGCTCGATTTGCTGTTCGGGCCGGCACCAGCAGACCATCACTTTATCGAGCTCTTTGTGATAGTTCGCTTCGATGATCAGCGCAGCTTCGACAATGGCAAGATCCGGCCCGCCCGGCTGATCGAGGGCGGCAAACCATTTGCGCACCACGTCCAGGATGCGCGGATGGAGGATCTGATTCAGGCGTGCGCGTTTTTGTGCATCCGCGAAGACGATTGGACCGAGCTTGCGGCGGTCCACGTTGCCATAGTCATCCAGAACTTCCTTGCCGAATTCGCGCACGACTTCGTCATAGGCCGCTTGCCCCTGCTCGAGTAGCTCGTGCCCCAGCGGATCGGCGTCGAGGACCGCGCAATCCATGTCTCGCAGCAAAGATGCGACCGTCGATTTACCCGACGCGATTCCACCGGTGAGTCCCACGCGGAGCATCAGCGTTGCACCGCAGCAGCGGCTGGAACTTGCGCACCGCGACGCCGCGCGGCGGCGCGCACC
>DATEVZ010000246.1:0-10727 GCA_035258265.1 Candidatus Acidiferrales bacterium | reverse complement strand
TTGTGCGCCAAAGCCCGCATCTTGAAATCCGCATCCGATTGATACGGAAAGCCCGCATCCTGAATCGGAATGTAGACCAGTCCCGTCAGCGGACTGTAAGACATGGGCTGCCAGCTATGCGCGCCCAATGGTCCGGGAATGACCAATTCCGGTTTGCCTCCCGAATACCGCGCGGCTGCAGTCTCGATCGGGCGCCCGGTCTTCATATCCACTCCGCTCGCCCACGTAATGTGCGTGTACGGTTTCGCAGAGATCAACGCTCCAGTCGCCCGATCGATCACGTAGAAAATTCCGTTCTTAGGAGCGTGCAGCAATACCTTCCGCGGCTGCCCGTCAATCGTTCGGTCGGCCAGAATAATGTCCTCATCCGAGTCGTAGTCCCAAGCCTCGTTAGGATTTTCCTGGTAGTGCCAGACGTACTCGCCGGTCTCAGGCTTCAACGCCACGATCGAACAAGTAAAAAGATTATCCCCGCCGCGCGGGTTGCGAATTCGCGGATTCCACGGTCCGCCGTTGCCGGTTCCAATATAGAGAAGATCAAGTTCCGGATCGTATGCGATGGCATTCCACACAGTTCCACCGCCGCCATACTTCCACCACTCGCCCGACCAGGTTTTTGCCGCTTCCTCCAGAATCGGGTTTTCGAATGGTTTCGCTGGATCGCCCGGAACCGTATAGAAGCGCCAGGCCATCTCTCCGGTTTCGGCGTCATACGCGGAAACGTATCCGCGCACTCCCATTTCGGCTCCGCCATTGCCGATGATTACCTTGCCTTTCACCACGCGCGGCGCGCCGGTAATCGTGTAACGCCAGCTCCGATCAATCGTCAGTTTTTCCCACACCAATTTTCCCGTCGCCCTATCCAGCGCTACCAGCCGTCCATCAAGCGTGCCAAAGAAAACCTTGCCGCCCCCAACCGCCACGCCGCGATTCACAACGTCGCAGCAGGCATTCACCGCCCATTCAGGAATCACCTTCGGGTCGTAAGACCACAGCAGCGCGCCGCTCGCGGCATTCAACGCAAGAACCTTGCTCCACGCTGTGGTGAAATACATCACCCCATCCACTATGATCGGCGTAGCCTCCTGGCCTCGCCGCGTATCCAGATCGTGGAACCATGCCAGTCCCAACTGGCCGATATTCTTGTCGTTGATTTCCTTCAATGGACTAAAACGCTGCTCGCTGTAAGTGCGCCCGTGGGTCATCCAGTTCCCAGGCTCTTCATCTGCACGAATAATTCGAGCCTCGTCCACTGCCTTTCGCGCGCCCGCAGCCGATCGCTCTTCCCCAATCGAACGTGGTCCATGCGTCCCGCAGCCCGCGAAAATCACAGCACCGGCGATCATCCCAGCGATCAGAATTTCTCTCCGTGCCATGTTTCTCCGGAATCTTCAGCTCGCGAACGGCTGGCCGCGTTGTCTGGGTATCGCTTTGCTCGCTCGAAGTCAACAGAAGTCGCAACGCCCGCTGGCCGATATTCGCACGAGCGCTCGATTAAAGCCTTGACAAACTACAGCCCGACGTTAGAGATTCTGCCCATAAAGCGTGTGGATGCGGACGATTTACGCTTCAAATCCGCGAAGGGGTGATCCATGAGCGCACGTTCTGCGCTGCTCGCGGCCCTGGTAATCGCATTAATCCTCGCCTGCGCCGATTCTGCCTTCTCCCAAATCACCGTCGCGCAATTGAACGGTTCCGTCCGCGACGAAAGCGGAGCCGCTGTGAAGAGCGCCACCCTTACCTTGCGCGAAACCTCCACCAACGCCAGCTACGCGACAACTTCTAACGACTCAGGGTTCTACGTGATACCGAACTTGCCCCCCGGGCAGTACGAGTTGACCGTCACGTTCACTGGCTTCGCCACCCTCATCGACAAAGGAATTGTTCTCACCGTCGGCCAAACCGCCACGGTTGACGTCACTTTGAAAGTCGCCACGCAAAGCGAGCAAGTCACCGTTACCACCGAAGTCCCCGAGATCGAACCCACCAAGACGGAAATCAGCCAGGTAATCAACTCCCAGCAAATTCAAGACCTGCCCATCAGCGGACGGCAGTTCACCGACTTTGCGCTTCTGACCGCTGGCGTCGCCACTGGCCGCACCAGTTTGCAATCCACCATCACGGAGTTTGAAACCACCCGCATCTCCTTCGCGGGTATGCGCGACCTCAGCAATATGGTCACGGTAGACGGCGCGGACAACGTCAACACCGCCACCGGCTCGCAGCGCTCCACTCCGCCGCAGGAATCCGTCCAGGAATTTCGCGTGGTGAACAATGCTTTCGGCGCTGAGTACGGGCGCGCCCTAGGCGGAATCGTCAACATCGTTACAAAATCCGGCACGAACACTTTGCACGGCTCGATCTACGACTACTTGCAGAACAATGCAACAGACGCGCGCTCTCTGCTCCAGCCGGCGCCTGATCCGTATGTTCTGCGGCAGAATCAATTCGGCGGCGCAATCGGCGGCCCCATCAAGAAGGACAAGATATTCTTCTTCACAAACTACGAGGGCCAGCGGCGCGCGGAATCTCCCACTTTTCCCGGCGTGCTCTATCAGAATTTGGACTTAATCAATGCCGCCAAGGCCGCTCTGGGAATCGCGCCCGAAAATCTCAATGTGCTGAAGACCAAGGACAACGACTACGGCATCGCAAAACTGGACTATCAGGTGAACTCGAACAACCACTTCTCCCTGCGCTACAACATCGAAGACGGGCGCGATCTGAATCAGCTGGTCGGCAGCACGCTCGATGGCGGCGGCATCGGCGCCCCCAGCAGCGGACACAATCTGTTCCTTCGCGACCAGTCCCTCGTTGGCGATCTTGCCACGACGCTGAAGCCCGACTTGGTGAATACTTTCCTCGCGCAGTATGGCCGGCGTCATTACAACTTCCCCGGCGTTACCGGTGAGCCCAACCTGGACGTACCTAACACGCTGTTGTTCGGGCACAATTTCGGCGTTCTCGATGCCATCTACGAAAGCCGCTTCCAGATCACGGACTCGATCGCTTGGGTCAAGGGCAATCACGTTGCGAAATTCGGCGTTGACTACAACTACGTCAACAATTTCGTGATCTGGCCGGGATTCACGCCCATGCGCATCGTCCTGCCCGGCCTGAATTGCTTGGTGGATTTTGCCAACTTCGTGAACCCCACCGCGGGCATCGCCTCCAATCCCGCCGACGGGCCGTGTCCAACGGCGACGCCTCCCTTCTTTCCCACGCAACCTGGCGCTCCGTTTGGTCCCAATAACAACGACCAGCCGTTGAATGGCGTTCCGATCGCGTTCTGGGGAGCCCCCGTGGGCACTGTTCCGAATCCACCGAGCGGCCAACTTCCAACTCCTCCGCCTATTCCTACGAACTGGCAGAACGCCTATCTGCCCACCGAAACCATAAATTTTTCGGAGACTTTGAATCACTCCTATTATGGCTTTTACGCACAGGATCAGTGGCGCGTGAAGCCGAGCCTGACGATCAACTACGGACTGCGCTACGACTTCGAAACGGGACTCTCGAAGCAAATCAACCCACACTATAACGGCGTCCAGCCTCGCGTTGGTTTGGCTTGGTCGCCAAACAGCAAGACGGTTGTCCGCGCTGGTTTTGGGCTATTCGACGATCGTTACAATTTATCCTTCCTGTTTATCACCCAGCCGCAGAGGCCGGTGATCATCCCTGGCGAGACTTTGCCCGGGATTCGCAAAGGCGCAAACACGGCAACGTGGGTTTTGAACCAGCTGACGCCCGGGGCTGCTGGATTCCCATCAGATGCAGCCAAGACCTTGATCCTGACAGGCCAAGTGCCGGACCAGTGGATCACCGGCACTTGCCCGCCGTCCTGCACAGCGGGCGCGGGAATGGTGCAGCACGACAGCAAGATTCCGTACTCCGAACAGGCCAATCTGGAAATTGACCGCCAAATCGGCAGCGGTCTCACGATTAGCGCCGGTTATATCTGGGTTGCCGCGCATCATCTGGTTCGCGCGGAAAACCTCAACGTCTGCCCGCCGTTCGGCGCCGCTGCGAGCACCACAGTTCCCAACGTCACTCCCGGCATCCCCGCGTGTCCGCCCGCCGAGGCGCCTCCGGCAGGCTGGCCCGCCGGAAAGGCATTTTTTTACAACGGATTGAATCCCGGGGGCTCGCCCGCGTATTCCAACTCCGGACTGCTGTATTACACGGACAACACCGGCAATTCCGTTTACAACGGGCTCACACTCCAAGTGACTGAAAGATTTAGGAAGAACTTCACCCTCAACGCCAATTACACTTTTTCGCACACGTTGGACGATGGCACCTTCACGACCTTCGTCAGCACGCCCCAGGACCTTTACGATCGCAGCCTGGAACGCGCTAATTCAAATCAGGATGTTCGCCACCGGTTCGTCGCGAATTTCAGCGTGGAGGGTCCCAAGGACAGCTTCTTGCGGAATTTCACCTTCAGCAATATCGTGACCTTGCAGAGCCCTCGTCCCTTCACTCTGTTCGTTGGCTTCGACGCCAATGGAGACACCAATCCGGTTACGGACCGCGTGGGACTTTCCTCCCGAAACAGTTACTACGGCGACGACCTGTATTCCTGGGACCTGCGCGTGGCTCGCTATTTTCCGTTCAAGGAACGTTACAGGCTTGACCTGATGGTGGATGTCTTCAATGCACTCAATCGGCCCAACGTGGACGAGGTCACCTCCGTCTATGGCGCGGCTGTCTTCTGCGGATCAGGAGCAGCCCCCAAGCGCTACAAAGACGCTGCCACGATCGCGACCCAGGAAGCTGTGGCTGCTTTTGACGCCGGCACTGGACCACCGACATGCCCTCTGAGCCTGGGGCCCGTCCCGGCTCCTCCGGTGCCGAATGGTCTTTTCGGCGCGCCCAGGACCATGCTCAATCCGCGCCAGTTCCAATTCGCGGCCAAGTTTTCGTTCTGACCGCTGCGGCCGCAAATACTGTCGGTGGGTTATCTCTGTGTCAGAGGCGTTGATTTGCCTCGGTCCCGCGGTTCCTCAGGAGAACTCGCCCCGGGTCACGCGCGCACTCGATCAGATGCCAGCCTCGCCGCGCTTTTCGTTTCTGCCTTCGGACGTACCATAGAGCTTGGCGAACGACTGAAATACTGGCTGCCGCAACCTCCGTGAGGATTTTGTGTGGACCGTGGACATTGACGTCGGCGGAACTCTGACGGACGCCCTTTTCACCAAGGACGACGAGGTGTTCTGCGTGAAAGTGGACACCACGCCACACGACCTCACCGTCTGCCTGTTCGACTGCCTCTCGCAAGCGGCCGGCAAGCTCGGCTTTGCCGCTTCGAACGAGTTCCTCGAACACGTCGAGCTCATTCGCTGGTCCACCACCATCACTTCCAACGTTCTCGCCGAATCGCGCGGCCCGCGCATCGGCCTGCTCGTCTCGAGCGGCCACGAAAAAAGCCTCTACGCCAACGGTTCAAGCAACGGTGTCCTGAACCGTCTCGTGTCCGAACGCGACGTCATTGGCCTAGATCACACCTCGAGTGAAACCGACGTCATGAACGCCGCCCGCAAACTGCTCGAAAGCGGAGTTCGCCGCATCTGCGTTAGCCTGCAGGACTCACACCGCGATCCCCGCCGCGAAATTGCCATCAAGCGCATTATTGACCAGCAATATCCCGATCACTTTCTCGGTTCCGTCCCAGTCCTCGCCGGCAGCGACATTTCCAAATCATCCGACGACGCCACGCGCACGTACTCCGCCCTGATCAATACCTACACGCACGGCGCGCTAGCCGCCACGCTCTTTAAAGCCGAAGACGAGTTGCGCGAAACTTCCGGCTTCACCGGCACATTTCTTGTCAGCCATATCAATGGCGGTGTCGCCGGAGTCGCCAAGACCAAAGCCATCGACACCATCGAGTCCGGCCCAGTTCTCGGAATTCATGCCAGCGCCTATCTAGCGAAAGCTTACGGCTTCAACGACGTGGTCGCGATGGACATCGGCGGCACCACCGCGAAAATCAGCGTGCTGCGCGATGGCGAGCCGGTTTACCGAAAGCCCTGCGACTTCTTTGGTATCCCGGTCGCAATCTCGCTCCCGGATTTGCGCTCGACCGCGCAAGGCGGCGGCAGCGTCGTCAAACCTCTCCTGGACGCTCAGCCGCCCGACGTCCAACTCGGTCCCGAGAGCATGGGCTCATATCCCGGTCCCGCCTGTTACGGTCTCGGTGGCGATCAGGCCACGCTCACCGACGCCTTCGTCGCGGCCGGCTTGATCAATCCCGATTATTTTCTCGGCGGAGCCAAAACGATTGACCTCGAGCTCGCCCGCAAAGCCATCTCCGATTTAGTCGCGCAGCCGCTGAATGTTTCCACCGAAGAAGCCTGCCGCATTGTTATTGACCGCGCGTTCGAGTCCGTCGCCGGCATGATTGCCACCTCCGGCAGGGAACTACATCAGGACCTATCCAAGTCCGTGCTCTTTGGTTATGGCGGCAACGGCAGCCTGTTCGCCTGCGGTGTCGCCGAAAAAACCGGACTCGAGCGCGTCCAACTTTTTTCGCTGGGCCCGGTGTTTAGCGCGTTCGGCTCCTCAGTGTCAGACATTCTGCACGTTTACGAAAACTCGTTAGCCGGCATCACAATTGCCGAAGACGGCGTGGTTCGCATTCGTCAAATGATCGAAGAAATGAAGGCCGAAGGCGTAAAGGACCTGCTAGGTGAAGGTATCCGGCCCGATGGCATAAAATACGCCGTCGAAATCGAAGTCTCAGACCATGACGGCAACTCAATTTCAGTCCCATGTTCCGAACAATCTCTGCGCGACGAAAGAGCGCTCCGCACGTCACTCGCATCGGCCCTCGAACAAGCCGGAAGCAAGCATGACCGCAGCAAGCATGAGGAAGCTGTCTGCCTCGAGTTACTGCGCGTCTCCGTGAAAAAGATCATGCCCAAGCCCAAACTCGCAGAGCGCCCGACGCAAGGAACGGATTCCACGCAAGCCTGGAAAGGGACTCGCAAGGTTTTTTGGGGCAGCAGCAAAGGCGAAGCGCGAATCTACGACTGGGACGCTCTCCAACCCGGCAACCGCGTAGAAGGCTGCGCCATTCTCGAAGACGCCAACACCACCTACTTCGTCCCCGAGGGCTGGCGAATGGAAATGGATCGCTTGGGCAACGCCACGCTCACCAGCGAAGCGAAGAAGACATAAACGATTACTCGATGAAAAGGATATGCCCATGTCGGCAGAACAAAAAAATCGCCTCCGCATAACCGAGTATCTCGATCTCGACCTAGACACCGAAAAATGGCTCTGCAATCGCTGCAATCACCAACTCGGCCCAGCCCGCGAGAACTACAAAAAAGGCTGCTTGGTCCACGACCGCGATCCGCGCGAAATCCATCCGCCGCTAGTCACCGGCGCGTTCAATTTCTCTCCCGATCCGCTTTGGGTGCGCATCGTCGAATTCTATTGCCCCGGATGCGGCACCCAGGTCGAAACCGAATATCTGCCGCCCGGCCATCCCGTCACGCACGATATCGAAATTGACGTGGACCGCCTGAAAGAACGCCTGCGCGCAGGCGAATTCGTCATCCGCGACCAGCGTCTTGAGGCCATCGAATGAATTCGATTGATATCGACGTCGGCGGAACCTTCACGGATTTGGTTCTGAACTACAACGGAAAATCTCTGATTCGCAAGTCTCCCACCACGCCCTACGACCTCTCCGTCTGCTTCACGCGCGTGATCGAAGAAGGCGCCGGCGCCCTGGGCATGAAAATCGATCAGCTCCTTCCCGCCATCGACATGATCCGCTACTCCACCACCATCGCTCTGAATCGCTTGATCGAAAAGAAAGGCCCGCGCCTCGGGCTCATCACCACCGAAGGCCACGAAGACGTGGTGCTTATCGGCAGAGGCGCCCAGTGGATTGACGGCACGCGCGTTGCCGAGCGCCGCAACCTCTCCGTGCAAAGGAAGCCCGATCCCCTGATTCCGCGCGACATGATCGTCGGCGTAAAAGAGCGCGTGGATTCTCGCGGCAAAGTAATCCGTCCACTCGACGAAAACGATGTTCGCGAAAAAGTCCGCTATCTCACCAGCCGCGGCGCGCGCGGCTTCGTCGTCGCGCTTCTTTGGGGCTTCCTCAATCCGGCAAACGAACGGCGCGTGAAAGAAATCATTCGCGATGAGTATAAGGAATTTCACATCGGCTATCTGCCGGTGGTCCTCGCCGGCCAGGTCGTCGGCAAGCTCGGCGAATACGAGCGAACCCTCGCTGCCATCCTCGACGCCTATCTCCAGCGCTCCATGCAAATCGAGCTTTCCGCTATGTGGGACAAGCTCCGCGAGAAGGGCTACTCCAAGCCGTTATTAATGATTCAAAGTTCCGGCGGCATCGCCGAAGTATTTCGCACTGCCGCGAGCCGCACCTTTAATAGTGGACCAGTGTCCGGGCTGATGGGCGCGCATCACGTCGCGAAAACCCTCGGCTACCAAAACGTCGTGATGACCGACATGGGCGGCACCAGCTTCGACGTAGGCCTCGTAGTCAAAGACAGCGTCCGCAGCTACGATTTCCGTCCGATCATCGACCGCTGGATGGTCGGCATCACCATGATCAAGACGCTTTCCATAGGCGCGGGTGGCGGCTCGATCGCGTACGTTAATAAACTCCTCGAAAATCGCGTGCAAGTCGGCCCGCGCAGCGCCGGCTCCATCCCCGGTCCCGCGTGTTTCAATCTTGGCGGCACCGAACCCACCGTCACCGATGCAGACGTCGTGCTGGGCTACCTCAACCCGCAATTTTATTTCGGCGGGAAAATGCGCTTGGACAAAAATCGCGCCATCCACTCCGTGCGCGAAAAAATCGCTAAGCCTCTGGGTATTGGCGTCGAAGAAGCCGCCGTAATCATCCGAAAAATCGTCAACGGCAACATGGCTTCCGCGATCATGAAAGAAGTTCACCTCCGCGGCCACAGCCCCGAAGAATTCATCCTGTTCGTCGGCGGTGGCGCCGGGCCCACCCATGCCGAAGGCTTCAAAGCCGACATCCCCAAAGCCGTCACCTTCGCTTTCTCGCCGGTCTTCTGCGCCTTCGGCTCTTCCACCATGGACATCATGCACGTCTACGAAGCCTCCAAAAAACTTACGCTGATGGAGCCGCGCACACAGCAACTCTCCAGCGAATTCACAATTTTCAACGAAACAGTCGAGCAGCTCCTCGAACAAGCGCGCCGCGATCTCGCCGGCGACGGTTTGAATCTCGCCGAAGCCTCCTTCGTTCTCGAACTGGACATGCTCTACGGTGGGCAATTCCACGTGAAAAGAACGCTCTCTCCGCTGCTCGCGATTCACACGCAGGAAGACGTCCGCGCCATCTGTGACGCGTTCAACAAAGAGTTCAGCGAAGCCTTCAGCCCGTTCGTGGTGAATCCGGAAGGCGGCATCTTCGTCGAGAGTTTCATCTTGAAGGCCATCGTGCCCACAAAAAAAGTCGCGCTGCCGAAGTTGACTCTCGAAGGCCACAATCCCGCGGCCGCTCGCAAAGGCGCACGCCCCGTATACTGGCCAACCCACAAAGATTTTCGCGATACGTCGACCTTCTCCTACGAAGCATTGTGTCCCGGAAACGTAGTCGAAGGTCCCGCGGTTGTGGAAGGCGAATACACCACGCTCGTCGTGCCACCTACGATGCGTTTCTCAATTGACGAGCGCGGTCTCGGCATTCTGGAAAATAGGTAGCTGGAAAAATCGAGGAGAATCATGCCCATTCCAACTCTGTCCGAAAAACTAGCCTGGCTCAAGCCCTCCCCAGCCACGCCCTACGAAAAAGAATGTGCCGCCAAAGTCCCACAGGGCGATTACGAAATCGGCGTGCAGGTCACCAACGACATCCTTGACGAAGCCATGGAAGTTTTTGTGCGCTCCTCGCGCAGCTATTTCGGCGTCTCCGGCGATTCCATGGTTGCGCTCTTCACCGCAGGCGGCGATCTCATCAACGCATCTTGTGGCACCTATCTCCACGCCATCATTCAACCCATCGTCATCAAGTTCATCCTGAAGTATTACGGAAAAAATCCTGGAATCCGCGACGGCGACATCTGGTACACCAACGACGCTCTCTACGGCGGGATCCACAATCCCGATCAAGTCGCGCTCATGCCCATCTTCCACAACGGCCGACTCCTCGCCTGGGCTTCTGCCGCCCTGCACACCACGGAAACAGGCGCGATTGAGCCGGGCGGCATGCCGGTCAGCGCCAAGTCGCGATTCGAGGAGGGTCTGAACCTTCCGCCCATAAAAGTCGGAGAGAATTTCGAACTGCGCAACGATTTCCTCGAGTTCTATTCGGTCTACGGTCTCCGCGCTCCGGCCATGTTCATCTCCGACCTCCGCGCGCGTTGCACCACCGCCGATCGTGTGCGGGTCCGCGTCCTGGAACTAGTCGAAAAGAGAGGCCCAGAATTCGTCGTCGGCTTGATGCGCAAAATGTGCGAAACCGCCGAAGCCGGGGCACTGAAAAAAATCAAAGCTCTGCCCGACGGCAAATTCCGCGCGGTCGTCTTCAACGACGCCATCGGCTGGACGCCCGCGCTCGTCCGCGCCTGCTACCTGACCCTCACGAAAAGCGGCTCGCGCATCACCTTCGATTTCGACGGCACCTCGCCGGAAAATCCATCCTCTTACAACGTCCATCCGCAAGCAGTGGTCGGCCACATCGCCAATTTCATGTACGAATACATTTTTCACGA
>DATEVZ010000245.1:0-15711 GCA_035258265.1 Candidatus Acidiferrales bacterium | reverse complement strand
AGCGTTTCGCGCAAGTAACCAACCCTCCGATAGACCCGCTGCGCGAAGTCCACGTAATGTCGCTCAACGTATATCTGGCCGCAAACCTGGTAGCCGACTCACCGATTCTCGACGCCGGACAAATGGCTGAACTGGAAGACGAATCGGAAGCAAATTCGCTTTGGAGCGCGGCGGCCAGCCCCCGCCTCGTCCCGCGAAAAATAGGCCCGGCCGTCCAAAGAATTGACTTCACGTTCGACACCGCAAAAGGTGCCACAGCCGCCGAAGCCGCGCTCGATCGTGTTCGCGACGACGTCGCCGATGCAGCCAAAAAGAATCCGTCACTGATCGTGCTGACGGATCGCCGCACGAATGAATCTCGCGCCGCCCTCCCGGCCTTGCTCGCTCTCTCCGCCGCGTGGAAAGAAATGGTCCTTCAGGGCGCACACAATGTTCCGCTGGTAGTCGAATCCGGCCAAATAATCGAAACCCATCACATCGCGCTGCTGATCGCCGCCGGCGCCAGCGCCGTTTACCCCTATCTGGCGATGGAGCTCTCCGAAAATCTACAAGCAGGGGGCGCCGCAAAGTATCGCATCGCAGTCGAAGCCGGCCTGCGCAAGGTGTTAGCCCGCATGGGCATCTCCACGGTCGCGAGCTATCGCAATAGTCATCTCTTCGAAACAGTGGGCCTCGACGAAGAAATCTGCGCGGACTTTTTCGAAGATGCCTCCACCAGCCTGGGCGGCAAAAGCCTGCAAAATATCTTGGACGAAACCATCGCAGCCCACACGCGCGCGTTCGCAGCCGCCACGCCCGCCGCGGCCATGCAAGACGCCGGCCTCTACCGCTTCCGCCATGCTGGAGAACGCCACTCCACATCTCCCGAGCTAGTGCGCCGTATGCATGGCTACATCAAATCTCCGACGGCCGAAAATTACGCGTCTTTCGTCGAACTGTCCGACACGCGCGAGCCCGTCGCCATCCGCGACCATCTCGAATTCGCGCCTGCCGCGCCCATCCCGCTCGACGAAGTCGAGCCCGCATCCGCCATCCTCAGCCGCTTCAGCGCGCAAGCAATGTCTCTGGGCGCGCTCAGCCCCGAAGCGCATCGCACTCTCGCGATCGCCATGAATCGCCTCGGCGCGCGCAGCAACACCGGTGAAGGCGGCGAAGATCCCAGCCTTTATCGTTTCGATCCCGAGGCCGCCAATCGCGTGAAACAAGTCGCTTCCGCGCGCTTCGGTGTCACCGCCGAGTATCTCTGCCGCGCGGACGAACTGGAAATCAAAATGGCACAGGGCTCGAAACCCGGCGAAGGCGGTCAACTCCCCGCGATAAAAGTGAATGCGTACATCGCGCGCCTGCGCCACGCCGTGCCGGGAATGTCCCTGATTTCGCCGCCGCCGCATCACGACATCTACAGCATCGAAGATCTCGCTCAATTAATCTACGATCTGCGCGCCGTCAATCCCGCCGCCCGTATCGGCGTAAAACTCGTCTCCGGCGCGGGCGTCGGCATCATCGCTGCAGGCGTCGCCAAAGCTGGCGCTGACGTCATCACCATCGCCGGCTTCGACGGCGGCACCGGCGCATCGCCGCTCACTTCGATCAAAAATACCGGCCTGCCCTGGGAAATCGGTCTTCGCGACGCGCACTCCGCGCTTCGGCGTGCGGGTTTCCGCGATCGCGTGCGCCTTCGCACGGACGGCGGCTTCAAATTCGGCCGCGACGTCCTCATCGCCGCAATCCTCGGCGCCGATGAATTCGGCTTCGGCACCGCCACGCTGCTTGCCATCGGTTGCGTGATGGCGCGCCAATGCCATCTGAACACTTGCCCCGTCGGCATCGCCACGCAGGACGAAAAACTCCGCGCTCGCTTCGCCGGAAATCCCGAAATGGTGATGTCTTATTTCCGAGGAGTCGCCGCCGAAGTCCGCGAACGCATGGCCGCGCTCGGTGTTCGCTCGCTCGACGAAATAATCGGCGCCGTAGAAAAATTGCGCCCACGCAATGAATGGGCCGCCGGAGCACTCGCGCCTCTGCTGAGACCGCTCAAGCCCGCGTCGCCGCAAAATCATCCCAATCGCCCCGCAATCAGCGCGCCCATCGAAATCGAGCTACCCGAAAGCGCCATGGACATTCGCCGCAAACTCGTCGGCGGCGTCGATCGCAATAAGCCTGCCCCGCTTCAGCAATTTTTGCCCATCTGCAACGCCGACCGCAGCGTCGGCGCGCATCTCAGCGGCTACATTCTCCGCCGCACGAATTTCGACGGCCTCGCCGGCAGAAATGTCCAATGCGAATTTCGCGGCTCCGCTGGACAGAGTTTCGGCGCATTCCTGGTCCCGGGCCTGCGCTTCAAACTTTTCGGCGACGCCAACGACTACGTCGGCAAAAGCCTTAGCGGCGGCACTATCGCGATCAGCGCCGGAGCCGCGGCCGCACAGCGCGGCGACGTTCTCGCCGGAAACACCGTTCTCTACGGTGCCACCAGCGGAAAACTTTTCATCGCCGGCCGCGTCGGCGAACGCTTCGCCGTCCGCAATAGCGGCGCGCTCGCAGTGGTCGAAGGCGTCGGCCACCACGGCTGCGAATACATGACCGCCGGCGTCGTCATCATCCTCGGCCCAGCTGGAATGAATCTCGGTTCCGGAATGACCGGCGGCCTCACCTACATCTCCCGCGACGCGCTTCACGACGAAAATTACAATCGCGAATTCGTGCGCCCGGCAGAAATCGGCACATCAGAAGAAGTCAGCCCCACCTTGGAAACGATGCGAGGACGAGACGATGCGCATGACGGTCAACGCGTGCGCAGTCTGGAAGAAGAATGGCTGCGCCACATCCTGCGCGAACATTTTCACCTGACCAACAGCCCACGCGCTCGCCGCTTGCTGGAATCTGCGCTCCCGCTGCCCCTGGTCCGCCTCCAACCAGTCCATCTCCCTTGCACGATCGCAGAAACGTGGGCGCCTTTCCTGCAGCGCCGTGAACCCCAACCCACCGCCGCCGCCGCGCAGCAAGATTCGGCAACCGCCTCGCTGCCGCTGGAAGCCATAGGCCAAACCGGCGAATCGGCCTGTTAGCGGATTGGTCCTCATGCTTTCCGACTTTAGTGGCATAGCCACTCTTGGCTGTACTCTTTCTTTCTATCAATGCGGCAATAATGCTGACTCAACATCGATCGGCTTTTTCTTGATCGGTTTTGGCGATGACCCGTCGAGGAAGAGCCGCATGCCGGTGAAATCAAACGTCACCGCATACGGCCGGAAGAATTGATGCGAGATCAATCCAGAGATGCGGAATCCATAAGCATATTCAAGAACCGGCGGGAACGCGCCGGCGAGCGCGCTCACATTTTGCCGGTGCGCTTCGCCCAAGTACAAATCAGTCACGAGAAATGACCCCATGTTCATTTCCCGCGCAGACGCGGGGACCATGGAATTCCGGGGGGCCGACCAGAGTGCGGTTTGCTCGATCGTGGATTCCGGGCAAGTGAATCCACTCGCAAGGCCCGTAGCCACAAATAGCAGGGCCGGCGGTGCATCATTTACGCGGCCTTGTGCCACGATCACGTGGTCGCTCGCCATCCAGAATGGCATCACGATTTGCTTTTCCGATTCCGCGCGCGCCTCAAAGGTGTGCAGAGCTTCCACTGACCGCCGCCGCAGGATCAACTCGCCGTTCGGATAGTCCAGCGTCGCCAGAAAGTGATACAGCAGCACCGTCCCCAGCACGCCGTCCAGCTTTCGTCCGTCGAAAACAGGAAGCGGCCGGATTCCGGTCGGAACATCCTTCACCTCGAATCCTCCCAGCGTAAGCGAAGCGATTCGGCTGTACCGCATCGCCGTCTGGTTCCCGTCGAGAAGAGTCGCAGAAGTTCCTCCGACGGAACTGAGATGAAGCCGCTTTGCGAAATCCGCGTCGAGCTGGACTTCTGCGCCGCCCGTGTCGATTAGGAAGTTCGCCGGCTCGCTGCTGTTCACTCGAACGCGCACAATCGGTAGCGGATCGGTTGCCACGAACTTCAGGCGCGTTTCATCACCCGGTCCGCTGATTGTGTATGGCGCTGCGTTTCCGAAAAGTTCCAGCGGCTCGGCTCGGTAGCCGCTTCCGCCCGCGCGAAACCTTCTTGCAGCCTCGGGAAATTCGTCGCGCCGGTAAGACACCTCGCCCAGCAGATTGTTGGCAACGGCTTCAAATGGTCCCGGTCGTACCGCCCTCCGGAGATATTTCTCCGCATCGTCCAGGCGATTCGAAAACAGTGCAATCATGCCGAGGCGTGTACTGATCCTGAGCTCTTTGGGGTTCTTCTGGAGCGCGTCCAGGTAGGCGGATTCCGCTTCCGGAAAGAGTCCATTTTCGAATAGTGCTTCCGCTCGCTCGACTGCGGTGCCCGCAAGCAAGGAGGCGGCGGTGAGGAGGAGCAGCCCGATAAACGCGATCGGCCCGCGAGGACACATAATTCAGTTACGACGGCACAGTCTCTAAACGGTTAGCCGTTCACGTTCGTTTTATGGCCGCGACATGCAATTAACATTGTCTGCCCGCGTTCGTGTACGAAAATTCGTAGGGGTGAACGTTGCTATGTAGCTTCGTAGGCAGACCGTGCGGACATTCGGACGGGAACACATGGTACGGCGTCAGCGCTGCTTTTCCTGCTCCTGCAGCGCTTGCTCGAAGTCCTTTTCCATCTCCGCCACGTGTCGCCCAAGCTCGGCCGGATCTACAAAAGGATTGGGTGCCCCTGGCTTCTGCCGCGCTGCCTTACCCGCTAGATCGAAATAAAAACTATGCGACGCGAGCATCACATCTGCGTGCATCCCGCGGAGCTTTTGTAACGTGCCGCGCTCGTCCTCCACGATGCCGGGATACTGTTCATTGTTGGTGAGCTTGTAAAGCGATGTGGTCAAGCCGCACAGGAAAAGCACATCGTAATCTTTGCCGTCTTCGTTCACGCGCATTGACCAGCTCGTGCATCCCTTGGTGTGTCCCGGCGTCGAATGAGCCGTCAAACTCACTCCGCCGAGTTCGACGCGCTCGCCGTCCGCAACAGTGCGATCCGGCTTCACGGGTGTGTAGGCCAGCTCGTCACCCCAAAAGAAATCTCCTTTGCCGCCGCGCGCCATCAGCTCGCCGTCGAGCTTGCTCGCCACCACTTCCGCGTCGGTGCGCCGTCTGAATTCCGCGAATCCGCCGCAGTGATCGAAATGCGCGTGACTATTCAGCAAAAGTTTCACGTCCCCTGGCTTAAAACCGAGCTTCTCGACGTTTGCGATCACCTGTGGCAGCATCTCGATCGGCCCAGTGTCCAAAACAATGTTCCCCGCGGGAGTGACGATTAGAAACGAGCTAATCAGGTTCGAGCCCACGTAATAGACGTTGCCGATAATTTTTCTTGGTTCGAATGGCAGCATCCAATCCCGCAGCGTCTCCTGCACAGCTTCCTTCCCGGCGTCCCTCCGGTCGGCGAAAAACACTTTCCCGACGATCTTCCACCGCCCATCGATTTTCAGCATTGAAAGATGGTCGGTGAAAAGAACCTGCGGGTAATTCAGCGTCACCACCGCACTCGCCGCCGTTCCGCTCACCTCCAGCCTCTCGACGCGCCGGACCCTGCGGTATTCGTCCGCCGCCGGCTGTTGGAAGCGTTTCGCAAATTCGTCGCGCGTCCATACCCTCGATTGGCCGTCCTCGACGAACTGGATTTTGGCGTCGGCAGCAAAGTTCTGTGTGATGAATTCGCCCCTGCCAAGAGCATGAGCCATGAAGTAACCCTCGACCGCCGTTCGCGGTCCCTCATCCGTCGCCGGCTCAGCTGGCGTCTGAGCACGTGTAGCCTGTAGCAGGCCGAGCGGAAACAGAGACATCAAAAGAAATCCCAGATGCGTCGGTAAAGTAGCCATCGTTTTTCTCCTCTTCGCAGTAAAACATTCCAGTGCAGGGGAAGGTTCAAGCTAAAAATCAGCGCGGTGCCATCTGCGGGAATGGTATCGTTTTACTGTTTAGGGCAATCTGCCACTGAGAAGGTGCTGTTATGGCCGCACATTATCGAATCGGTGAATTCTCGAATCTAAGCGGTGTTTCCACCAAGGCGCTGCGTTTCTACGACGAGATCGGCCTGTTTCGTCCCGCCGGCGTGGACGCCCGTACCGGCTACCGGCTCTATCGTCCGCATCAACTCGAGGAATTGGCCTCGATCCTGGCGCTGAAGAGTCTCGGCGCATCGCTCACCGACGTCCGCAATCTGCTCAGGAGCGCGCGAGCCAGTAAAGACCGGCGCGCGGTTTTGTCCGAACTGAAGCGGACCATCGAGCGATCCATCGAAACGGCAACCCAATCCTTGAAATTCGTCGACGCGGCACTGAACGATCTCGACGATTTGCGGCGTCCGCTGCCCGTGGTTGTGAAGCGTCGTTCGGCCGCTCCCGTAGCCTCAGTACGCGCAAAAGTGGCGAATTACGAGGACATCGTGGCGTTCGAACAAGAGCTGCTGAATGGCCTTCCGCCCGAATCCATCGGAAACCTGCGTGGAGTGCTCTGGCACAGTTGCGCCGACTCCGGTTCGCTCGAAGGCGAGCCCTTCGTCGCGCTAAAACGCAGAGTCCCGTTTCGCAGCTTTTACGACGTCAAGGAACTTCCCGCCGCCACCGTAGCCTCCACATACTGCGGATCGGACGACGACAGCGCGGAGCACGCCTACAACGCCCTGCAAAAATGGATGAACGTCACGAATTATCAGCTGGCAGGTCCGAAGCGAGAGATTTACCTGGACGAAATGCTCGAAATTCAATTTCCCCTGAAGTCATCATAGGGCCGCTCGCGTTTCGCGTCTGTGTTAGGGGCGCTGCTTGCTGCGTCCGTTTTTGGTTTGCCCTTGTACTGATGCGTTCTCTGCGCCTCTGCGGTAGAATGGCTTTGCCTGGATCTCGCAGTCTAATCGGAAGGGATTTCCCAACCACCGAACGAAGCCCTACTTCGCCGCTTCCAAAATCCTCTGCACCGCGTACTCCAGCCCCTTGTCCATGCTGACCGCCACGCGATCCGCCAAGACCGGCGAATATTTGAACACCTGCTGGAACCCTACCTTATGCCACATGGGCAAAATTGCCTTCTTCCCGTCCACCTCGCGCCCCGCCAAATCGTTCAACTCTTCCTGCGGCCATTGCTTCTCCAAAAAGTGCTCGCTCAGGATCACGATGCCCAATCGTGAACGCGACAATCCATAGTCAATGCACTTTCGTAAATCGTCCCCGCCCTTCAAGGAGTAATCCACATACCAAACCAGCAACCCGCGCGCATTCAGACCGTCCGCCAAGGGGCGCGCAATCTCCTCCTTGTCCTCCACCGCATAAGCAATAAAGAAATCCCAATGCTGCCTAACCCCCATCGCTTACTCACTTTGCATCAATCGTCTGGCTCTCCCGCACCCGTCAGCGAAACATCGTCCGCAACAGCGCGGTCCGCGTCTGTTCGGAACACGACCAATACCCCAGAATCGCCCAGAAACACGCGCAAGGCGGTCGCCCCTTCATGCTAATGCTGTGAAGAGAACCTGATGAAGCGATGCAGCATACCACCGAGCGAACCACCTGCCCTTGAATTTACGGGCCCAATAGTTCCGGTCCTTGCGCAGGGATGCGGTGCCTTTCCCGCGAGCTTTTGACTGCTCGCGCCCCAGCCCGTCGCGCGCGGACAGCAATCTTAAGCATGCAACATGCTGGCCGCAACACCGGCGACGGAGCGAGCAAGCCGATCAGGCGACAATAGTGTCGCCCGAACCGGTGGGCCGCTGCTCACTGCCCCGCGTTGTGTCCGTCTCCGACTACAAGTGTGCCTCGCGCCTCACCACTCACCAATCACAACTCAGGAATCACCACTTTTCCAATCGCCCACCCAGGCGATTAGAAACCACGGTAACTCCAAGAAAACAAACAGCCGCGACGCGTCTCAATCGCCAACTTTCACGCATATTCGGGGTCACGAATCACGAGTCACAAATCACCAATCCCGGAATTTCTAAATCGTCACTCCAAGTTATTAGAATTCGCCGCAACTCACACAAAACAAAGAATGGCATCGGGTTCTAATCGTCACTTTCTTGCAGGTTGTCGCTCCCTCCATCCCTCCAATTTGCGCATCCGCTGAACCAATGCGAGAATGTCTTCATGCGAAAAACATTTGAGATGACGACATTTACAGCAGCAATCGTCTTGGCGGCAGCTCTAACCCTGCTCGGCGCTGCGGCAGCGCAACAAACGCCCGCATCGAATTCCCAGCAAACTCCGGCGACAACCCCACAGACCCCGGCGAAATCTTCTTCAACTACTTCCAAGGCCCAGACCACTACGGCAACGGGCTCCACGCATCACGCAGCAGCGAAAACCGCTTCTGATCTCACCCTCACGACCGATAAGGATAAGGACAGCTACGCCATCGGCATGAACATCGGCAAAAGCTTGCACCGCGACGCCGTTGACGTGGACCCGACGATTCTGTTGCGCGGCTTGAAGGACGCGATGGCCGGCGGTAAGACCCTGCTTACCGAAGAAGAAGCCAAGGCCGCGATGGCCACGCTGCAGGCCCAGGTGCGCAAGACCCAGGAAGAAAAGACGCAAGTCGCGGCAGACACCAATAAGAAAGAAGGCGACGCGTTTTTGGCCGAGAACAAAACCAAAGACGGCGTCGTCACGCTGCCGAGCGGTCTGCAATACAAGATCGTAACCAAAGGCACTGGTCCTAAGCCCACAGCCAGCGATTCCGTGGTCTGCAACTATCGCGGCACCCTGCTGAATGGCACTGAATTTGACAGTTCGTACAAACATGGCGAACCCATCACGATTCCGGTCGGCAGAGTCATCAAGGGCTGGTCGGAAGCGCTGCAATTGATGCCGGTGGGCTCAAAGTGGCAACTTTTCATTCCGCCGGATCTAGCCTACGGCCCACGCGGCGCCGGAAACGACATTGGCCCCAACGCCACCATAGTTTTCGAAGTGGAGCTAATTTCGATCAAGCCCGAAATCACGTCAGGCGGCACCGCGCCCGCGCCAAACGCGCCTCAAAACTAAAAAATCGCGTCAAGCGCCAAGGCGACCGAAGCTAAGTAGTGGATTATGCAGAAGCTGGAAGCCCGCGCCTCTGAGAGCTCAAGCTGGACTAGAGGACAGTATGTTTCGCCAGCCACGTCCCTGATTCGTCAGCGGTTAGCACTTTGGCACACCCCACCTACATTCCAGTTGAGTCCCTCCCCCATGCCATTTAAGTTAACCCCAGGCGTTACCGCAGTAACTGGAATGCAACTACAAAACTAGGCCTTGGGCGGGGTTATGGCGGTGTTGGGGGATATGGCCGCGGCGCGCTTGCGTCGCAGCTCGAATGTGGTTTCGCGCGTCGTCGCCGATGAAGCGATCGTAGTGCCGATACGCCGTGGCGTCGCCGACCTCAATTCCATCTACACCTTCAACGAATCCGGCACGCAGTTGTGGTCATTGATCGAAAAGGGTTTGGATCCCGCCGAGTTGGTTAGTCACCTTCAATCGGAATACGGACTATCCCGCGAGCAGGCCACGGCGGACGCCGAAGCATTTCTGAAGGAACTAAGCGAAGAGGGACTGGTCGAGCCTGCTTAACGAGCAAGAAAGCGTTATCCGGCGAAGGCGGCCGGGTGCTTGGGATGAACGAAGCAACCTACACCGCATTCAGTAGCGGGGTCCACACCCGCTACTTCGGCAAGCGCGCACCGGTGGAAGTGTCCATCGAAGTTACGCGCCGTTGTCCGCTTGAATGCCTGCACTGCTACAACAATCTCCCCATGTCGGACACCGCCGCACGCAAAGGGGAACTCTCGCTGGAAGAGTACCGCCGCCTGCTGGATGAGATCGCCGCGGAGGGCTGCCTCTGGATCCTTTTCACGGGCGGCGAGATTTTCGCGCGAGCAGATTTTCTTGATATCTACGCATATGCCAAGACCAAGGGCTTCCTGATCACGCTCTTCACCAACGCCACGATGATCACACCGCGTATCGCGGATTTTCTCGCGGAGTGGCGCCCGTTTGCCGTGGAAGTGACGATGTATGGCGCGACGCGCGAGACCTACGAGGCGCTAACGCAAATTCCTGGATCGTACGATCGTTGTATGCGCGGGATCCGTCTGCTGAACGAACGCAAATTGCCGCTGAAGCTGAAGACCGTGCCGACGACGATCAACCGGCACGAAGTCTTCGAGATGAAGCGCATGGCCGAGCAGGAGTTTGGCGTCGAATTCAAGTTCGACCCGCTCGTGAATCCGCGGATTGATTGCTCGCAGAGCCCGGTCGCCGTCCGGCTGAGCCCGGAAGAAGCTGTAGCGCTGGACTTTCACGATCCGCGACGCCCTCCTGAATATCGCCGACTAGTGGACCGCGAGATGTCCAAGCCCGGTACGGATCACGATCCCGATCACGTTTATTTCTGCGGCGGAGGGATCAGCAGTTGCGCCATCGATCCCTTGGGCCAGATGAGCATTTGCATTCTATCGCATCAAGAGACCTACAGCTGGCGCGGTGGAAGCTTTAAGGACGGTTGGGAAAACTTCCTGCTGCGCACCCGGATGAAACCGAAGACCCGCCAGACGAAATGCGATAAATGCCGCATTCAGTCGCTGTGCAGCATGTGTCCGGCAAATGGCGAACTGGAAAGCGGCCACGCCGAGTCGCCCGTGGAGTTTCTGTGCGAGGTTGCTCATTTGCGTGCGTTCGCGCTGGGAATCGAAGTGCCTGAGCACGGAAATTGCGAATGCTGCACGGATAGTAAGACGCACGCAAAAATGACCGCCTCAGCATTGCGAATTCGCAATGGCGAGATTGATGTGGGTTCATGGGTTCCGGCGATGCCCGCGCTCGTCCTGCCAATTCTCCAGGAAGCTTCGGGCTGCGGAGCGGGCACAGGCTGCGGATCGTGCAGTTCGACGCACGTTTGATGGGGATAAGGTCTAGCGAAGCATGACTGAAGAAGACCAGAAGGCGGCGAGCGACCGGAAGCCTTACGAGGCGCCGAAGATTATTCGCGTGAGCCTGCGCCCGGATGAAGCCGTGCTGGGGCATTGCAAGATCTCGGGATCCGGTGGGCCCGTGAATCCAGGAAGCTGCACCGCGCTGAAGTGCAGTTCGCCGGGGTCCTGACCGGTAACGTCATGAGTACCTCCGCGTGCATTCCGGAAGACTTTCGCCACGACCGCGCTGGGAAACGCCTGGCTGCGCGAATCGGCGGAATTTCACTCGGATTGACTTCTGAACCAAGCGGTCCGTTGCTGATCGCGGATGAGGCGCTAGAAGATTTTCTGGTGGATATGGAGCGCTGCGACGTGGAATTCGAAGTGGGATTCAGCGATCCCATTGGCGCGCCTCATGGGCAACTGATTTTTGATTCGGGCGGGTTGTGGAAGCTTTATCGCGACGCGGAAGGATTTTGCTTTCGTTTTGCGACGCCGCATTTGGGACCGACGCCGTACAAGCAAGCCCGTGTCTCGGACGATTTTTCTTGTGGGCGAATCGAACTGGCCCGGCAATATTTCCCGGCGGCAAAGCCAGTGAATCCGCTCGAATATCCGCTGGACGAACTTCTGTGGATTCATCGACTGGCGATGGGCGAGGGTGTGGAGGTTCACGGGTGCGGCGTGATTGCGCCGGACGGGCGCGGCATGCTGCTCACCGGTCATTCGGGTGCGGGCAAGAGCACATCGGCGCGATTGTGGTCAAAGCATCATGCGGCCCGCGTGCTCAGCGACGACCGCATCATTCTTCGCCAGGAAAATGGCCGGATTCAAATGTACGGCACGCCGTGGCACGGTGACGCCGGAATTGCCGAGGCAGCGCAGTCGCCCGTGGATGCCATCTTCGTGCTCCAGCATGGCCAAGCGAACCAGTTGCGGCCACTCGGCGCTGCCGAGGGCGCCGCGGAATTGTTCGCGCGTAGTTTCGTGCCACACCATTCGCACGAAGGGCTTTCCTCGGTGCTTAAATTCTTTCATGCGGTAACGTCCAGCGTGCCGTGTTTCGGATTCTCGTTCGTTCCGGATTTCACGGCTGTGGAGGCGGTTTGCCGTGCGTGAGCCTAAAGCGCCCGGGAAGAGCGATTCGCAGCAGTTCGCGCTGGTGTGCGCAGCAACGCTACAGTGTGGATTGACAATGCGGTTTCAGGCACGCGGACAAAGCATGAAGCCGAACGTGCTGAATGGCGACACCGTGGAGGTGGCGCCGATTTCCGTGGGCCAACCGCAGCGGGGCGACATCGTGCTGGCGCGCGGTCGCGCAGGCTTCCGGCTTCATCGAATCGTCGGCTGGGATGAAGTGACGGGCAGGATTGTGACGCGCGGCGATGCCGGCCAGCAGAATGATGAACCAACGGAAATCGTTTTGGGAAAGGTCATCGCGATCGAGCGCAACGGGAAAAAGATTCTGTTTGGCGCGCCCGGAACCAACCTGTTGCACACTGTTCGCACGCAAACACGGCGCGTACTGCTTGCCGCCACACGCCGCGCGCCACGTGTGCGCTCGGTTATGGCGCCATTCGTGTTTTTGCTTTTCGCATTATTCTTGTACGGGGCGCCTGCCGCAGCACAATTTACGATCTCCGATGCTGCCGCTCCGACAACGCAAATCGCAGCCGGCGGCACGATCACCTACACCCAAGTTTTGACGTATACCGGTTTTCTTCCATTCACGCCTTCCGCTGCCAACCCCGTTACAGTGACGCAGCCGGTTCCGACCAGCCTGACCTTCGCGAATAGCACCACCTACGTAAGTACTGTGGTAAGCGGACAGGCCAGCACACATTGGGCCTGTGTGCTGGCTGGCGGCACGGTCACGTGTACGGACAAGAGCGGCGCAGTGAGTTACAACAATGGCAACACGACCACTTTCACGGTCACGGTGACGATTGCCACAGGCGCACCGGCGGGCACGATAATCACGGATACGGTCACGGCGAACCCAGGCGCCTCCGTAGCGAACGCAACAACAACAGTCGGCGCGACTCCCGACCTTTCGGTGACGGAGACCGTCGCTCCCAATCCAGTGGCGACTGGCGGTACCATCACCTACACGGAAACGGTAACGAACAACAGCACGACGGTGGCTGCAGCTGGCGCCACGCTCACGCAGAACACGCCCGCAAGTACGCTTTTCTCGTCGGTGACGCCGCCCGCCGGATGGACCTGCGGCACGACGCCTGCAGTAGGGGCCACGGGAGCGATCATCTGCACCGCCAATGGTGACTTTAGCACCTCGACATCGGTAGGTTTCACGGTAGTGGTCTCGGTCAGCCCCGAGGCAACGGTCGGATCAACGATCGCGAATTCCGTGACGGTAAGTGAGACGGGGACGGACCCAAATACGGCAAACAACACGGCGACAGCTTCAGTAACAGTGCAGGGCGCCGACCTTGCGATGACGCAAGCTGCGTCCGCTCCAGCTGTCGCACCAGGCGCCACGATTACTTACACCGAGACAGTCACCAACAACGGACCGAACGCCGCGACGACTGCCGTGCTCTATCAGCAGACTCCACCTAACACCACGTTTTCGTCGATGACGCCGCCGACCGGATGGACGTGCACTTCGCCGGCAGTGGGCGCAACGGGCCAAATCATTTGCACCGATGGTGCTGCCCTCGCGAGCGGAATAACTACCACCGCATTTACCTTGGTCGTCACCGTGAATTCCGGCGGCAGCGCTCCGGCGGCGGGAACCACGATCGTGAACTCCGCGGACGTGACTTCGCAAACGACCGATCCAGTCCCTACCAACAACGCGACTACGACTTCAGTATTGGTGGAGACAACAGGGGACGCCGATCTCGCCGTTTCGATGAGCGCGTCGCCGACGCCGGTGTTCATCTCTTCCGCGATTACGTACACGATTCAGGTGACTAATTTGGGCTTGGCATCGGATTCTGGCGTGACACTAAAAGATACGCTGCCGGCTACGCTAACGAACGCCTCGGCAACGACCTCGGTAGGAAGCTGTGGCGCGCCCTCGGGCGGCGTGATTACCTGCGCCCTAGGGGCGGTTGCTTATCCTCTTGGGGCTCCGATAACTATCACAGTCACAGGCACTACTCCCGCCAATGCCACAACGATGACGAACGTGGCCACAGTTTCGACGACCGGTACGGATCCTGTAGCCGCCAATAATTCTGTGACTCTGCTGACCGTTGTGCAGCCGCTGGTCTGCGCGACTCCAGGCAAAGACGGCGCGGCTGGCACGCTGACAGGAATCGTGAACGCTTACTATCCCTCGGGTAGTGCAGTCGGAACGGTGAATGCCGGCGCCACTTCCGTTGTCCTAGGGGCCGCAGCCGCAGCACCAGCGGCGCAGACAGCCATCGCGAGCGGTGATCTCTTGCTGATCATCCAGATGCAAAACGCCACCATCAACTCGACGAACACGGGCGCTTATGGAGATGGAGTTCCTGGTGACCCAGGTTACGGCGCGACGAATCCGGGTAGCTCCGGATTATTCGAATTTGTGACTGCGACCAGCGCGGTGCCGGTCACAGGCGGGACGCTCACGTTCACGGGAACGGGCCCGACCGGCGGCCTGTTGAATACTTACGTCAACGCCGCGGCGGCACCGACGACGAATCCGACCGCGGGGCAGTCCACATTCCAGGTGATACGCGTGCCGCAGTACACCTCCGCAACTTTGGGTTCGGGACTCACGGCTTTGGCGTGGAACGGCACGACGGGCGGCGTGCTGGCGCTGGACATCGCTTCGCAGCTTACCCTGGGCGGCACCGTAGCCGTGGACGCGGAAGGCTTCCGAGGTGGCGCGGGCCAGCTCTACACTGCGGCAACGACACCACCGACGCCGCTTGCGACTGACTACGTAACACTTTCAACGCAAACAACCAACGCGTCCAAGGGCGAAGGAATCGCCGGGACGCCAAAGTATGTTGCCAATGCCACGCTTACGGCCATGACGAACACCGGCAACGAAGGTTATCCGAATGGCAGCTTCGCGCGGGGAGCTCCGGGTAACGCGGCTGGTGGCGCGACAGACGCGCACCCGACCGCAAATGACCAGAACGACGGCGGCGGAGGCGGCGCGAACGGTGGCAGCGGAGGCACAGGCGGTTTTGGGTGGAATAGTGCAGGTCTTGAGGGTGGTTTCGGCGGCAAAGCTTTTCCTGCGACGACCAGTGCGATTCTGATGGGCGGTGGTGGTGGCGCCGGAACCACGAATAACGGTTCGTTCTGGAATCCGAGCACAGATACCGGCGGCAGCACTTCGAATACCTGCTCTACTCCATGCACTGGAATCAATAGCAGTGGCACGGCCGGCGGCGGAATCGTAATCATTCACACCGGCTCAGTAGTGGGCACCGGAGCGATCACATCAAACGGCCAAGCAGCTCTCGAAACCGAGAACGATGGCGGAGGGGGAGGCGGAGGGGGCGGCACCGTACTGGTGTTTGCGAACACCGGCGGCTTGACCGGGTTGACGGCAAGCGCGGTGGGCGGGAACGGCGGGGTCACTTGGCCGGAGCAGGCGCCCGGCGCCTTCCCTGGAAACCGGCATGGACCCGGCGCCGGTGGCGGTGGGGGCGTGATTTTCACTTCGTCGTCGCCGGGAGCTGCCAACGTCAGTGGCGGGATTCCAGGCTGGACTACGCTCGCCAACGATCCGTACGGCGCTACCAGCGGACAGCCAGGAGTTTCCGCAATTGCCTTGGCCATCACAGAAACGCCCG
>DATEVZ010000244.1:0-3078 GCA_035258265.1 Candidatus Acidiferrales bacterium | reverse complement strand
CGACGTGCGCAAGGCCATCGAGATGTTTCGCCAGGTTAATGTTGAGATTCTCGGCGTGGTCGAGAATATGAGTTACTTCAACTGCCCGCATTGCGATGGACGCATTGATGTGTTTGGCCACGGCGAAGGTCAGCACATGGCGAAGACTTTTGGCGTGCCGTTTCTGGGCGAGATTGAAATTGATCCGCAAATTCGCATCGGCGGCGATACCGGCAAGCCCGTCGCTTCGCTCGGCGAAGATGCTCCGGGCGGCAAGAGTGTGTACGCAGTGGCGCGCAATGTGGCCGCGCGGCTCGACGTGGTGAATTCCTCGGCTGGCGCGCCGGTGGTGCAGATTCTGTGACGGCGGCGCGGCACCCCCGCAATTCAGGAGCTTCCTTTTGATTCGCAGCTATCGCGGGCACACGCCCCGGATCGCGCCGAGCGCCTACATTGACCCACAAGCCGTCATCATAGGCGACGTTGTGATCGGGGAAGATTCGAGCGTGTGGCCCTGCGCCGTGGTGCGGGGCGATGTGCACTACATCCGCATCGGCGCGCGCACGAATATTCAGGACGGCTCGGTGCTGCACGTGATGCGCGATACCAATGCGCTGGTGCTGGGCGATGACGTTACCGTCGGGCACAGCGTCACGCTGCACGGCTGTACCATCGAATCGCGCTGCCTGATCGGCATGGGCAGCATCCTCCTCAATGGTGCGGTTATTGGCACCGGCTCGATCATCGCAGCCGGGACGCTCGTGCCCGAGCGCACTATCGTTGGGGCCGGAAGCCTGATGATGGGACAGCCAGCTAAGCTGCGTCGCTCACTCACCGCCCAAGATCTCGCTTCGATTGATGCCTACAGCCGCCGCTACGTGGAATACAAAGAAACATATCGCGCCGAGGGCGCACAGTGACCGAAAAGAAGCAGTTCCGCGCCATCAAAGGTACGCGCGACATACTTCCTCCCGATTCATCGCTCTGGAATTGGTTCGAGCAGACTGCGCGCGAAGTGTTCGAATCCTACAGTTTCCACGAAATCCGGTTGCCAATTTTCGAGCAGACGGACTTATTCGCACGTTCCGTGGGCGCTGAGACCGATATCGTCTCGAAGGAAATGTTCACTTTCCGTCTCGCCGAAGGTTTTCAGGGCTCGGCGAAAGATGGGGAAGAGGGTGTCCCGCAGGCCGGCGAGCAAGTATCTTTGCGTCCGGAAGCGACAGCCAGCACGATGCGCGCTTACATCGAACACAACATGCAGGCTTTGCCTGGGAACGTGAAACTGTATTCCGTCGGGCCGATGTTCCGGCGCGAACGGCCGCAAAAAGGGCGCTACCGTCAGTTCTACCAGTTGAACGTGGAAGTGCTGGGACAATCGGACGCACCTGCCATCGACGCTGAACTGCTCGAAATGTTGCTCGTATTTCTCAAGCGGGTAGGCCTGACGCGCACGACGCTCTACATTAATTCGATCGGTGATAAAAACTGCCGGCCGCAATACGTCGAATTGTTGCGCGCCGAGTTGCGCAAAGTGAAGGACTCGCTCGGCCCGGACAGCCAGCGGCGCATCGAAACAAATCCGCTGCGCGTTCTTGATTCGAAATTGCCGCACGAACAGGAGATCATAGCCAAGCTGCCGCGCATCTCCGACCATCTCTGCGCCGAATGCCGTGAGCATTTCGCAAAACTGAGGAACCAGCTGAAGCTGCGCGGCATCGCCTACGAGGAAAATTGGCGCCTCGTGCGTGGCCTCGATTACTACACCCGCACGACGTTTGAGGTCACCGCCGAGGGCCTGGGCTCGCAGAATGCGGTCTGCGGCGGCGGACGTTACGACGGATTAGTGGAATTGCTCGGAGGGCCTCCGACGAAGGGCATCGGTTTTGCCATTGGCAGCGATCGCGCCATTTTGTCCATCCAAGAATCAAGGAATTTGCCTGTACTGCCTAGGCTGGACGTCTTTGTCGCCTGGATGGATGAACCAACGTATCCTGCGGCGGTAGCGATTGCGAGAAAGCTGCGCGACGCGGGGCTTTCCGTCGAGCTTCCGGGCGAAGAAATGAAATTCAAGAAGTCCCTCAATCTGGCTGATAAACTCGGCGCGCGTTACGCACTGATCATTGGCAATGACGAAGTGGCTTCCGGCACGTTTACATTGAAGCGCTTGGCTGACGCCGAACAGCAGAAGCTTTCCGAATACGACCTGCTAGAATATCTGGAATCCGAAAAACGCGGCACGCGGGGCTGACGGCTGCTTCGCTCGGGGGTTCCAGCGATAAGCTCACGCAGACGGAAGGAACTCAATTTTGCTCGATACACTTGGAAACCTGAAACGCTCGAACTATTGTGGCGAGCTGCGCGCATCCGACGCCGACAAAGACGTCGTCCTGATGGGCTGGGTGCATCGCCGCCGCGACCTGGGCCAGCTCATTTTTATTGATTTGCGCGACCGCGCCGGAATCGCACAAATCGTTTTCAACAAGGAGCTGCATCCCGACGCACACAAGAAGGCCGAAGAGCTGCGTTCGGAATTTGTCGTTGCCGTCGAAGGGAAAGTAATTCGCCGGCAGAAATCGAATCCGGAGATTCCGTCCGGCGAAGTGGAAGTGATGGCCACGCGCCTGTACATCCTGAACAATTCGAAGACGCCGCCGTTCCAGATCGAAGACGAAGTGACGGCGAGCGAAGAAACGCGCCTGCGTCATCGTTATCTGGATCTGCGCCGGCCACGCCCGCATCGCAATATCGAATTGCGCCATCGCATTCTGTTCGAAATGCGCAAGACTCTCAACGAGTTGGGCTTCTTCGAAATCGAAACGCCGATGCTGACGCGTTCGACGCCGGAGGGCGCTCGCGACTATCTGGTGCCTAGCCGTGTGCATCACGGCCAGTTCTACGCGTTGCCGCAGTCGCCGCAAATCTTCAAGCAGATTTTGATGATTTCGGGCATGGACCGCTATTTCCAGATCGTGCGCTGTTTTCGCGACGAGGATCTGCGCGCCGATCGCCAGCCGGAATTCACGCAGCTCGACCTGGAAATGTCTTTCCCGCGCCAACAGGATATTTTCGAGGTTATCGAGCGCGTGATGGTTCGGG
>DATEVZ010000243.1:0-4571 GCA_035258265.1 Candidatus Acidiferrales bacterium | reverse complement strand
AGGCCGCCTCCCGCTGCGGGAGTTCGAATTCCGGCAGCGTCTCTTCGATCGGGTTTGCCAGTGTCGCCATAACGGAAAACCGCAGTTTACAGATTTAAAAGCCGCCGTCAAGAGTACACGGCGCGAAAGTGCAAATAAATGCCCGGCGGCGGTGAAGCATTGGACGCCGCCTGTGGAACCAAAGTTGCTCCCAGTTTAAGATCCTGTTTCAAGCGGCTTCATGGCCTCCAACGGCCCGCAACTTTTACCGCAATCCCGTGTTTTATCATTGTGGCCGGTAGTTCGGCGTGCTCTTTGGGACACACGCCAACTGCCAGACCACGTATGTCCTAACGCTGCACCCCCACGAGAGGGCTCGGGCCCCCGAGCCTTCTCTCATTTTCATTGTCAGCTTGACTACGTCCAGAAAGCTCGTTGTCAATTCGCATCCGGTTCAATCAGGGTGAAATTTCCGGCCCGCCGCAGCGTTTAAGATAGTAGGAGCCCAGTTATGAGATCGAAAATCTTCAACACGAAAGTCGCGGTGATCGTCGTAGCGGCCGCAATAGGCTTGCTCACGCTGCCCGCGCTTTCGCAGCAATCGCAAAATTCGCAACAATCGCCGGCGCGAAATCAAAATCACGACAGCATGCCCGGCATGGACCGGGGCAGCATGCAGCATGGCTCGGACCAGAACCCAGACGCCGCCAAAGCCGCCAACGACGCCATGTCCGATCACGATATGGACATGGGCGCGCACATGTTTATGACCGACCTGCGTCCGGCAAACGCCGCCGATCAAAAACGTGCCGCCGAAGTTCTCGCGGTTCTGCGTCCGGCTATCGAAAAGTACAAAGACTACCGCGTCGCGCTCGCCGAAGGCTTCCAGATTTTCTTGCCCAACGTTCCGCAGCCCCACTATCACTTCACGAACTACGCCTATGCGTTTGAAGCTAGAGGCGAATTCAACCCAGCGCATCCGACATCACTGCTCTACAAGAAAACGAAGGATGGCTACGAACTCGAAGGCGCGATGTACACCGCTCCCAAAAGCGCCACCGAAGATGATTTGAACGCGCGCATTCCGCTCAGCGTCGCGCGCTGGCACAAACACGTGAATCTCTGCTTCCCGCCGAAGGGCGCCACGTTCCAGCAGGTGGACCAGAAAGAATTCGGATTCCGCGGCGCCATCGCTACGCAGGATGCCTGCGAACAAGCCGGCGGCCGCTGGTACCCGCAAATCTTCAACTGGATGGTTCACCTCTACCCCTACGAAACCGATCCAGCGAAAATTTGGGCGCACTAAATCTGACAAGTAGCGGGACGCGCGGAACTTGACTACGGATTATTTGCCTTCGAGGAGAACTTCCACTCCGTAAGCGGCAAGGTCAATGGAACTGACATCAGCCCCGCCCTGCAACGCCTTCATCGCACGAGGCAGCGCCACATGCTGCGGCGTCTGCAAAAAATTAATCACGTCGAACACACTTCCGCGTGCGCCTTCGCGCCGGCAAACCTCGATACCGTCCGGCACGGGACCAAGCGCCGGAACAACGCCGCTTTTCTGCACCATCCATTTCCGCCGCCCCAGTCATCAATTTGTCGTCGAGCCGATTAATTAGGGTCAAATTGGTGATAAGTGTGGACTGGGTCGAGCCGGGACTGGGAGGTCAGCTCGAACCGAATTTCGCCCGGCTCTTGGCGTGGCACGCCCAGAAGATAGCCTGAGCTTGGCCAAAGGAACAGCATGAAATCCGGCTAGCTTTTCGCGTCGACTTCACGCAAACGGGCAGCTGCGTCTTCCGGTGTGATGTCCCGTTGCGGCGATGCGAGTAATTCATAACCCACCATGAATTTCCGTACGGCGGCAGAGCGGAGCAGCGGCGGATAGAAATGTGCATGGAAATGCCACTCGAGATGGGGCTGGCCATCGGTGGGACGTTGATGAAAGCCCATGGAGTACGGAAAAAAAGTTTCGAAGAGCTTGTCGTAGCCCGAAGTCAGGCGTCGCAATATGTCCGCCAAAGTGTCCCGCTCGGAGTCCGAAAATTCGTCCAGGCTGCCAAAATGCCGCTTACTGATCACGATCGTCTCGAACGGCCACACAGCCCAAAACGGCACGAAGGCGGCGAATTCTTCGTTCTCGCAAACGAGGCGCTCCGATTGCTTCTTCTCTATCTTCCAGTACTCGCACAACAAACAAGACCCGTGTCGCCGTTGGTAGGCCAGCAAAGATGTTTGTTCCTTGGCGGGTTCGTTGGGTACGGTGGTATTGGCCCATATTTGGCCGTGCGGGTGCGGGTTGCTTGCTCCCATCATCGCGCCGCGATTTTCGAAAATCAGTACGGAATTGATTGTGGGATCGCTTCCCAGTGAACGGTATTGCTCGATCCAGACATCCACTACGGCACGAAGCTCGGCTGCGTTCATCCTTGCGAGCGTTAAGTCGTGTCGCGGAGAAAAACAAACGACGCGGCAAATGCCTCTTTCGGCGCTGGCAACCAGCAAGCCTGACAAATTCTGCTCGTGAGGTTGACCGGCAAGGCGCAGCGCAGCATAGTCATTCTCAAAAACAAATGTTCTGGCGTATGGGGGATTATGCTCGCCGCTCGCGCGCGTATTGCCAGGACACATATAGCACTGCGGATCGTAGGCCGGGACATTTTCGGGCGATGCAGGCTCGGTCTGCCCTTTCCACGGCCTTTTGGTGCGCCCAGGCGAAACCAGAACCCAGTCTCCCGTTAGGGGATTGAGACGGCGATGAGACTGTTTTTCGAAATCAAAGGACACGACAAGCTCCGGACAAGATCAATGGCCACAACAGAAATAACAGCCGACGAGTCGTTCATTGCAGCGCTTCGCGCGCACCGTCCGAAGCCTGAAAGATGTAGATGTCTGATTTCTTCCCGGTGGCCTGCTCGTACCGCTGCGCGAGCGAGCGTCCGAATTCTTCAACCTGGCTACGCGGTACCAAACTAATCGTGCATCCGCCAAATCCGCCGCCGGTGATGCGCGAGCCGTAAACGCCATCCTGCTCACAGGCAAGCTCGACCAGCATGTCCACTTCAGGGCAACTCACTTCGTAATCGTCGCGCAGACTACGATGGGATTCCCGCATCAGGCGTCCAAATAATTCCGGATCGCCGCGTTCCAGAGCGCTCCGCGCGGCGATTACGCGCGCATTTTCGCTGACGACGTGGCGGGTCCGCCGGTAGACGACCTCCGTCAGCGATTGCGAAAAACGCTCGAGGTCCATGAGAGTGAGGTCTCGCAGCGCTCGCACCCCGGGAATTTCGCCCGAGAGAATCCGCGTCGCCGTTTCGCAATCAGCTCGCCGGGCATTGTACCCGCTGGCAGCATGATCGTGCTTCACCATGCTGTTGCACACGACGAACTGGGCGTCGGGGAAAAGCGGGAGCAGCTGAAATTCCAGGGAGCGGCAATCCAGCATCAGGGCGTAGTTCGCGTGTCCGCAGCAGGCAATCATCTGGTCCATGATTCCGCAACGCGCGCCTGCGAATTCATTTTCCGCTCGCTGGCAAATTGTCGCCAACTCGACCGGATTGACCGAAAGTCCGGACGCTGCTAGCAACGCGAAGCCCGCCGCTACCTCTACGGATGCCGACGAAGAAAGTCCGGCGCCAATCGGAACCTTGCCTTCGACCAAAAGATTGGCGCCGCAAACCTTTTGTCCCGCCAGACGCAAACTGGCCGCAACCCCGAGAACGTACGCGCTCCAATGTCCCCGGACGTGCAGATTTGTATCCCGCAAATCCATTTCCGCATGCGCGGATAGATTTCTAGAGTAAACGTTTACTTGGGTGTCTTCCCGCGGAGCAGCCGCGACCCATGTGTACATGTCCATGGCCACGGGCATCACAAATCCATCATTGTAGTCCGTGTGTTCGCCGATCAGGTTTACGCGGCCTGGAGCGCAATAGACTCGGGCATTTTGCCCATACAGCTCTTTGAATTGGTCCTGCAGAATCCGAGCCTGTTGCCGAACAAGATTCGATGACGTCACGTCGCTTCCTGCCAGAGATTTCGTTTCGGTTTCGAACTCGAGATTAACACTGAATTCATTCAATTTCAGGTAGATGGCGCAAGCGCAGGCACGTTCACAAGCCGCGCCGCGACCAACGCCAGGCGCGCTCCAACCTGCGACGAATGGTGAATTGGCGTTGCTACTGACCCGCGAAATATGCAATAAAATCGGGCCGGCGTGCCCCCCGCGTTTATCAGCGCGCTCGCCTGCAAACCGAGACCTCATAGCGGGAACAAGGACCCTAATCTTGCCCAAGCATGCCAGCGATCGAGCACTGGGAAAGTTCGTGCTGGGAGTTGATATTGGCGGCACGAAAGTGGCCGCCGGGCTAGTGAACTTGCGCGGAAAAGTACTGAGGGCAGCACGATCTCACATGATTGCGCGGGGGAGCGCGGAGCAAGGATTTCGCGCCGTGCAAGAGGCGATCGATGCCGTCATGATGCAAGCCCCCGAAAAGACCGTCGGGGCGATTGGCGTATGCTCGCCAGGATGGGTGGACTCCCGAAGTGGAGTGCTGCTAAGCGCGGCGAATTTGCCCTGCTGGCGG
>DATEVZ010000242.1:0-4753 GCA_035258265.1 Candidatus Acidiferrales bacterium | reverse complement strand
CGTCGTCACTGCCGTCGAAGACAAGACTCAGAAAATGGAAGCCGAAGGCGGTCAGGTGTTTCCCACCAACACCGGCTCGGCGCCCATCATCGAGCCGGTAGACGTCGAATCGTCTCCTGCGCCTGCCCTTGAGCCGCTCGCTGGCGAATCTATTTCAGGATCGCACGTGCCACCAGCACCATTCACATCTGCGCCACCTCGTCCGTCTGGAACCACGTCCGGCGGGGATCGCGGTCGTTTCGAGAATCGTTCGCGCGGCCAACGGCCCGGTGGAGATCGCGGTGGCCGTTTTGGCCGTCGCGGAGGACGCGGACGTAGCGGTGGCGGCAGTGGCGGACGCGGAGGCGACCGCCGCTTCAGTCGCGAACTTCCTTCGTCGAAATACGCGTCGTCGCGGCCACCCGAGGATCACTCCAGCGAACCGGGAGCGCCGGAAGGGCACATTTCAGTCCTGCTGCCCGGGGAGTCGCTGGCGAAGTTCAAGGAGAGGAGCCCGTCGGATCCTCCGGCTTTGACCACTCAGCCGTTTGATGCCACGGCGATTTCGCCATCTAGTCCAATCTTTGTCGAGCATGAACCGGGCTCACACGAATCGAGCGCACCTGTAGTTGCAGCTGACGAATCGGTAGCGCATTTGCATTCCACCGTCGAGGCGGCAGAACACCCGCCTGCTACGCACGAGCCGTCAACTCGCGAGTCCTTTCCGGCACGCGATAGTTATATGCCTCGCACTGCTTCCTACCGCGCTTCCTCATCGTCATCGCACGGCCTGGAACCCCTGCCCGGCGAGTCGCTCTCGAAATGGAAGACGCATCAACATCTCCCTGCAGAACCCCGTAATGCCGAGGCCCGACCGGTTGATGATTTGCCGGTTCCCGACGCGGTCCGTTTCGCGCCCTTATCTCCGTTGGTTCCCACGGGACCCGAGGTGGATTCCGCATCCACCCCAGACGCTCACATCGAGGAGCCCGAAGCAACTGTCCATCATGACCAGTCGGACGAGCCTGCCGGAGCATTTGAATCAGCGCACCACGAAGACCACCTGCACCCGGAACTCACTGAAGACGAAGCTACCGCGGTAGCCGAACACATCGCCGACGCGCAGGACGAGCTCGCAGCCCGAAACGCGCAGGAACGCAGCTTTGCGGAAGCAGATGCGATCGCGGAAGCCGCTGGATTGACCGCGGACGAGGATGCACACGCAACGGAAGACGCCTCCGAAGAAGAGTCCGAGGATGCCGAACTCGAACAAGAGGAGGCCGCAGCCGAAGAAGAAGGCATGATCGCGCATCCTGAGGAAGAGCCAGGAAGCGCACACGAACAGGAAATCGCGGCAGCCGCAACATCGGAGGAAAATAGCGCTGTCCTGCCTGGTGAAAATCCCGGCGGCCAAGCGCAGCAACCTTTCCAAGCGCGCGTGCGCAATGATTTTCGCTCGCGCATGCAAAATCCGTCTCGTCGCGGCCGGGATCGGGGACGTCGCGATGATCGCGGTCGCCGTCCGCAGCACGGACACAGCGGCGGACATGGCCATCATCGCCCGCAGCAGCCGCGCCGCACTCAGCTCATCGCGGACATGCTTAAGCAGGGCCAGGAAATCATCGTTCAAATTGCCAAGGAGCCGCTCGGCAAGAAAGGCGCGCGCATCACCAGCCACGTGGCCCTGCCCGGTCGCTTTTTGGTGTACATGCCCACGCTCGATCACACCGGCGTATCGCGCAAGATTGCTTCCGCCGAAGAGCGCTCCCGTCTGCGTCATCTGGTAAACGACGCCAAGGGCACTTCGGGCGGCGGCTTCATCGTCCGCACTGCCGCAGCCAGCGCCGCTCCGGAGGAAGTCCGCGCCGACGTCGAATTTCTCACGCGTACGTGGGCCGAAATTAAAGCGCGCTCGGAACAGCGCAAAGCGCCGTCATTGCTCCATCGCGATCTGAATCTCGTCGAACGCATCCTCCGCGATTTCATCACGCCGGATTTCAACGCGATCTGGGTAGACACCGAGGATGAATACACCAAGGTCGTTGATTTCATGAGCCGCTTCCAGCCGCAGCTCGTAAACCGCGTGAAGCTTTACACCAAGTCAACGCCCGTCTTCGAAGAGTTCGGCATCCAGCAGGAAATCGACAAGGGCTTGCGTCCCAAGGTTTGGCTGAAATCCGGCGGCTACATTGTCATCAACCACACTGAGGCGCTCGTAGCCATTGATGTCAATACCGGCAAATTCGTCGGCAAAGGCTCGAATCGGCTGGAAGACACGATCGTCCGCACCAATCTAGAAGCCTGCAAGGAAATCGTCCGGCAAATGCGCCTGCGCGATTTAGGCGGCATCATTATCATCGACTTCATTGACATGGAAGAGCGCCGCAACCGCGAAAAGGTAATGGCCACTCTGGAAGATGCCCTGCGTGCCGATCGCGCACCCTCGAAAGTTCTACGCTTCAATGAATTCGGCCTTGTCGCCATCACGCGCAAGCGCACCAAGCAAGCTCTCGAGCGCACGCTCTGCCAGCCGTGCCCGTATTGCACGGGCTCCGGCATGGTGAAATCCATCCCGACTCTTTGCTACGAAATTCAAACTGAGGCCCGCAAAATGGCCCCGGACATGGATTCCGGCAGCTTAACGCTCCGTGTCCACCCGGAAATCTCGAAAGCACTGAAAACCCGCGAGTCTTCGCTAATCGAAGAGCTAGAGCGCTGGACCAAAAAGAGCGTGATCATCCAAGCCGACCCCACGCTCCACTGGGAACAATACGACATCTACTAGCGCCGCCTTTGTAGCGGCCGCTTAGCCGCTCGCCGGGTCAACGCTGGAACGAACTGCCACCACGGCTAAGCGTTGTCATCTCTGAAAGCGCGACGGTCAAGCAATCGAGATCGGCGAGCTTCGGGGTCGTACCCAGTCATCTCTAGGCCCTGAGTTCGGACATGAAAATATCGGGAGATGGTCGCATTCAGATGACAATGGCGAGAGCGTGCATGCCGTCGGGGGTTTTTCACTCTCCGCTGTATCGTTCCTCTTTGAACGGATCGCCGTACATGTTGTATCCGTTCTGCTCCCAGAATCCCGGGGCATCGTGCTCCATAAATTCGAGTCCGCGCACCCACTTCACGCTCTTCCACGCATAAAGATGCGGCACTACCCCTCGCACGGGATAGCCATGCTCGGCGGGCAGCGGCTCGCCATTGTGCTTCAGCGCAAAGAGCGTCGTAGGCCTTCGCAAATCAGCGAGCGGCACGTTCGACGTGTATCCCTGCTCCGCCAGCACCATCACGTATTTCGCTTCGGGCTTCACCGAAACGAGCTTCATCACCTCGCTGAACGCCACACCTTCCCAGCGCACATCAAACCGGCTCCAGCGCGTGACGCAATGCATATCTGCCGTGACAGTGGTCATCGGCAGGTGCGAGAATTCGTCCCAAGTCAAACGCAGCGGCTTTTCAACCAGCCCCGTCACCCGAAAATCCCAAATCTTCGGATCGAATCGCGGCACCGTCCCCGCATGCAGCACGGGCCATTTGAGTGTGAGTGACTGTCCAGGTGGCAATCGTCCCGCTTCGCGCATGGCACGCTCTAATTGCTTTCGTTCGTTGCCCTGGCCAAATATCATTTCCCCAACTCCCTCCCGCAAACCCTCAATCATCCATTTTAAGCCGATTCCGCAGCACACGCTTGCAGCCCCACTTTCCGGCGGACTCACGGCGTATTTCGCTGTGCTATCATGGCGACTCCGAAATATTTCGACGCAACATCCAGGAGTTTTGCTTGGTTGCACGCATCTTGAACGGCAACGCAATCCGCGATGAAATTTACGCCGAGTTGTCCGGCGAAATTTCTGCGCTGGCCGCCGCCAGAATTCGTCCCGGCCTCGCTGCGGTGCTGGTTGGCGAAAACCCCGCGTCGAAGGTCTACGTAAAAAGCAAAATTGCGGCCTGCGAAAAGCTTGGTCTGGCGAGCATTCAAGTCACGCCGCCCGCCACGATTACCACGGCCGAATTGCTCGCGATCGTGCAAGATCTGAATCGCCGCGACGATGTGGACGGCATTCTCGTGCAGCTTCCGTTGCCGTCGCAGGTTGATGCTAAAAAAATCCTCGATGCCGTGGACCCAGCAAAAGACGTGGACGGCTTTCACCCCATCAACGTCGGCTACCTGGTCGCCGGACGCCCCACGCTGGTCGCTTGCACACCGCTCGGCGTCATGGAAATATTTAAGCGCAGCAACGTTCCGCTGGAAGGCGCGAATGCGGTCGTACTCGGCCGCAGCGACATTGTGGGTAAGCCCATGGCGCTGTTGCTGATGCACGCCAATGCAACGGTGACCATTTGCCACTCGAAAACGCGCGACTTGGCCGCCGTTGTCCGCCGCGCCGACATCGTGGTTGCCGCACTCGGCCGCGCCGGAATGGTTACGCCTGACTTTATTCGACCCGGCGCCACAGTGATTGACGTGGGCATCAACCGCATCACCGATGCAGCCCAAGCCGAACAATTCTTCGCGCATGTTCCTGAGCGCCTCGCCGCCTTCCGCGAGAGGGGCACATCCTTGATAGGCGACGTGCACCCGGACGTCGCGAGCGTCGCCGGCGCGCTGACTCCCGTTCCCGGTGGAGTGGGTCCGCTGACCATCGCCATGCTCATGAGCAACACGGTGCGCGCCGCCGCGCGGCGTCGCGGTGCGCAAGTTCCAGCCGCTGCTGCGGTGCAACGCTGATGCTCCGCGTGGGACTCACCGGTGGAATCGCGTCGGGTAAAT
>DATEVZ010000241.1:0-17768 GCA_035258265.1 Candidatus Acidiferrales bacterium | reverse complement strand
CGAGCGGCAGATCGGCGTGATCGAGGCGGGCGGCGCGATCGTACAGGAAACGCGGCTGTGGAACGTGGCCGCCGGACGCACCGAGCCGATGCGATCGAAAGAATTCGCGCACGACTACCGCTATTTTCCCGATCCTGACTTGCTGCCGCTGATTTCTTCGCAGGCGCTCGTGCAAGACATCCGGCGCGAAATGCCGGAACTGCCGGACGCCAAGCACGCCCGGTTCGTAAGCGCATATGGCATCGCCGCGTACGATGCCGGTGTGCTGACGGCGACGCGCGCCCTTGCCGACTATTTCGAATCCGTAGTCCGTGCAGGCGCTCCCGCAAAAGGGGCGGCGAGCTGGATCTCGGTGGAATTGCTGCGGCGGCTGAGGGACGCCGGAAAGGAGATCGAGGATTGTCCCGTCGCGCCCGCCGCGCTGGCGGAGCTGCTGGCAATCGTCGAACGCGGCGAAATCACGGCAGCGAGCGGCAAGAAGGTGTTTGCCGTCATGTTCGATAGCGGCAAGAAAGCCGCCGACATTATCGCTGCGGAAGGCATGGCGCAGATTTCGGATACGGCTGCGATTGAAACGATTGCGCGCGCGGTGGTTGCGAAAAGTCCGGACAACGTGGCAAAGTACCGCTCCGGCAGCGAGGGCGTGTTCAAGTTTTTCGTGGGCCAGGTGATGAAGGAAACGCGCGGGCAGGCCAACCCGCAGATCGTCAACGAAATTCTGAAGCGCGTGCTGGTGGAGGGGTAGCAGCGAGCGCAGCGCGCGGCCGAGGCAAGGCGTCGATGGGCGGAAGGAAAAACATCGTGCTGAAGGAAGGCGATCAGGCTCCGGATTTTCGAGTGCTGGCGGACGATGGGCGAACCGTATCACTCGCCGACTACCGCGGCAACAATCTGATTCTGTATTTTTATCCGAAGGCGAATACGCCGGGTTGCATTCACGAAGCGAACGGCTTCCGCAACATGTTCGACGATTTTCAGGCGCAGAACGCGAAGATCGTCGGAGTGAGCGCCGATTCCGTCGAGGCGCAATCAAAATTCAGCGAGAAACTGAACCTGAATTTCCCGCTGCTTGCCGATACGGAATTCGAGCTGATCGAAGCGTACGGCGCGCGGCGCATGAAAAGTTTTCTCGGCAAGACGTTCTTGGGAATCGTGCGGACGACCTTCTGGATCGGTCCGGACGGCAAGATCGTGAAAATCTGGAATGGCGTGGTGCCCAAAGGGCACGCGGCCGAAGTGCTGGAGGCGCTGCAAGGCGGCCAGCCCGCGGACAGCCACAACGACGCTGCATCGGCCGCCGCGCCGACCGGTAAGTCGTAAACACATTTGCAGTGCGCACTGGCGGAGTCCTGGCTCGCACCCGGCGCGGAGAATCCAAATGCTCAAAGAAGGCGACAAAGCACCGGACTTCAAGTGTATTGACGACAGCGGCGCGACCGTTTCGCTGAAGGGTTTTCGCGCGAAAAACCTGATCCTTTATTTTTATCCGAAGGCGAATACACCCGGTTGAACGAACGAAGCGTCCGAGTTTCGTGACGCCCTCAAGGAGTTCGAAAAGCTGAACACCGCCATCGTCGGCGCCAGCGGCGATTCCGTGGAAGCGCAGGCAAAATTCAAGGCCAAGCACAAGCTCACTTTCCCTTTGCTGGCGGACACCGAATTTGAAGTGGTGGAAGCTTATGGCGCGCGGCGGATGAAAAGTTTTCTGGGGAAATCATTTCTGGGAATCGTGCGCATGACGTACTGGATCGGACCGGACGGCAAGATTCGAAAAATTTGGGATAAAGTCACACCGAAGGGGCACGCCGCCGAGGTGCTGGCGGAAATCGAAGGGAAAGACTAGGGCCGCCCGTGCGCAGGTCCCGGCCGCGGCGCGCGACCGCGATACTGCACTACACCGACACTCGGAAGCCTTCACCCACCTGCTCGATCAGTGCATTGTCAATTAGCCGCGTGCCTCCTACCTTGGCCGCGATCAAGACGTAGCAAGCGCCGCGCAGGCTCACGACCGGTTCCAGCGTCTCGGCATCCACAATTTCCGCGTAATCCAGCGCCACTCGCGGCTCGGAATCTAGCTCATGGCGCAACGCGGAAAGTAATCGCGTGACATCCCGCTCGCCCTTATTGATTTGGTCGCGCACCGCTGTCAGCGATCGCGACAACGCCGTCGCCGCGCGGCGATCGTCTCCCTGCAGATACACATTCCTCGAAGAAAGCGCCAGCCCATCGCTTTCGCGCAGAATCGGACGCACGATTACTTCTGTGTCCAAATTCAAGTCCGCGGCCATTTGCCTGATGATGCGCGCCTGCTGCGCGTCTTTGCGTCCGAAATAGGCCCGGCGCGGCTGCACAATTTCGAAAAGCTTTAGGACCACGGTGGTAACGCCGCGAAAATGGCCTGGACGCGTGCGGCCTTCGAGCCGGTCGCTCCATCCTTCCACCGTAACCGACGTGCGAAAGCCCGGCGGATACATTTCCTGCGCCGTGGGCGCAAATAAATAATCAACTGCGAGATTTTCCAACGCCGCGCGATCGTCCTCCATGCGGCGCGGATATTTGCTGAAGTCCTCCGACGGGCCGAATTGCGTGGGATTGACGAAAATCGAAACCACTATCGGCGAGGACTCGCGTTTCGCGGCGCGGATCAGCGAAAAATGGCCTTCGTGCAGCGCGCCCATCGTCGGCACGAGGCCAAGGAGACGATCGGACGCGCGTGCTGCGTGCGCAATCTGCTTCATCCATTCAATTGTGTGGATTGTTTCCATCAGGCTAGTAGGAGATGAGAATTGGGGATTGCGGTGGCGCTGCATGGAGTGCGGAAGCTTGCTTTCGTGGAGGCGAGGCTGGCCTTGCCCGATTTGGATGCTTCGATCATAGTTTTAGGTGGGAGCGTTTGAATTCGCCAGGCGGCGGCAGCCGCCGCACTCCATATTGATGTCGCCGGCGCTTGGGGTGCGAAAGTTCGCTTGCGCTTTCACGGCAGCTGATGCGAATCACGCCTTGGCCTGCGCCGCGCGCTCGCGGTAGAAAAAGATCAAGTCCGTTGCGATGGGTTTCGCGCCCAATTGGCGGATCATCGTGGCTACCTGGCCGCGGTGATAGCTGGCGTGATTCACCAGGTGCTGCAACATTTGCCAAAGCGGCTGCGCTTGTGGCACGCCAGCGGTGGTTTTGTGCTGGACGACGCGCTGCACTTCCTCCGGCGCGAGCGACGCCACGTAATCAAGCAAGTTGCGCTCAATCTCCGACCAGCGGGCGCGCACGGATTTAAGATTTGGAAATTCCTCGTTGGCGGCATAGGACGTCGGCGAGCGGCCGTGCCACCGCTCCAGCCAAAGCCATTCGACGAGCATGATGTGCACCAGCGTGTCGCGCACCGAGCGATAACTGGAACCCAAATCGCGCTTGAATTGTTCTTCGTTCAATCCCGCGCAGGCTTCCAGTGTGCGATGGTCGGCCCAGGCGTTGTAATCATAGAGCAGGCGAAAATCTTCCACGTTCATGGAAACACTCCCGCTTATTTGATTTGTCCGCAGTCCGGCGCAGCGTCTTTCTTAAGTCAGGTTCGCTGGCGCGCCAACAGTTGCTCGCGTAATTGCCCGGGCGAGTGAAAGGATTCGGCATCGGATGGGAAATCGCCGCGGCGCACGTCGTCGCCGAAACTCGCGACCGCGCTCGAGATTTCCCCAGCGAGATTAAGGTACTGTCGCGCAAATTTTGGCTTGTGGCCTTGCGTGAGGCCTACGAGATCGTGGAACACCAGCACCTGCCCATCGCAATCGGGGCCGGCGCCAATTCCGATGGTGGGAATGTGCAGCTTTTCAGTAATACGCGACGCAATTTCGCGCGGCACGGACTCCAGCACTACTGCAAAAGCACCCGCAGCCTCGACGGCGCGCGCATCGCGTTCCAGTTGCCGCGCGGCATCGACAGTCTTGCCTTGCACGTGAAATCCGCCGAGCGCGTGAATGGATTGCGGCGTCAGACCCACGTGGCCCATCACCGGGATCTCCGATTCGACCAGGCGCGCGATCAATTCGATGCGGCGCTCGCCTCCCTCCACCTTCACCGCCTCCGCGCCGCCTTCTTTCACCAGGCGCACAGCATTGCGTACCGATTCCTCGAGCGAAACATGGAAACTGCCGTAGGGCATATCGGCAACCAGCAAGGCTCGTTGCGTGCCGCGACGTACCGCGCGTGTGTGATGCAGAATTTCATCCACGGTAACGGGCAAAGTGCTGTCGTAGCCCAGCACCACCATGCCCAGCGAATCGCCCACGAGCAAAATATCCACCCCGGCTTCGTCGAGCAGACGCGCTGTCGGATAGTCGTACGCCGTCAGGCAGGTGATTTTTTGCTTTGTTTCGAAACGGCCGGCGAGAGAATGCGTCTTGCGGGAAAGAATGTCAGGCACGGTGACTTTCCCGTTGCCCGCACGCGGTGCAACACTCATTGTGACCTCCGGTGCCGCTCCCAGAAATCGGGATACAGCCCATCACACTCTTGGATGCTACCAGAAGACCAGGCGTCTCCGCAAAAGTTTACGTCGAGGCGAGCGCGTTCTTGGTATCACGCCCGTCCGTCCAGAAGCAAAAAAAGGGCTGCGCCACCTTCCGCAGGGGGCGACGCAGCCCAGGATGCAATTCTAATTTACAGAACCAGCTGATCTAGTGATCGTGGTCGTGATCATCCCAGTCATGATCCGTACGCCACCGGTGCCCGTCTTCGTCCCACCACTTGTGATCTTTGCCCCAGCAGCGTTCGCGCTGTTCCGCCAGTTCGTGACGCCAGTGATCGGCTTGCTTGCTGTCCGGGCCGTTGTGCTCAATGGCTTCGTGCAGCTTGTGGTCGATTTTGGCAGTCTCGCGCTGACAATCATCATCCGCACGGGCTTGCGGGACAGTAAAGATAAACATTCCCGCCAGTGCCGCGAGGCCGATGGCCGCCTGGCCTGAAAAACCAATCTTTGAACGATTCCGCATCGGGCTAATTCCTCCTGTGAGTTCGAGTTGGTTCGTTCGGATTAAGATTTCGATTCGACGATACGCTGGGAAATACCTAGGCTGCTTTGTAGGCTACACCGCGGGGAAAATACTCCCCATCAGGTATTCGCTTTAGAGGGTGTGATCTAACGCTGTAGGGAAAAACGATGCGTCAATCTGATGTCTGCCCAACGGGCGCAGGCATTTGGGGTTCAACGCCACGCCAACCGACCGGCCTTCCCTGCACCGCTTCTTTCAGCGCGCGGAACAAGACGACATACATCATTTGCCGGTAATAAAAACGCTGGAGAATCAGCGGTGCAAGCAGCGTCCAGTCTTCGTGCCGTTCGAGGATGAAGGCAACCACGCAGGTGAACAGGTCAATCATCATGAAGACAGCGAAGAAAATCAGCGAACGCTCGACGTCCTGCAGAGTCCACAATTGCGGTAGCCGCGCGACGCGCAGTTGCGCCAGGCCCCAAAGCGCAATGGAAAGCAAGAACAGAAGATCAATCAGCGGTGAGACCAGCGGTAAGACAATCTGAAACAGAAAAATATTGGGAATGGCTACCCAGCCCAGAGTGCCGTAGCGCGGCTTGCCCACCGCGTCGCGATGCTTCCACACAGCCTGTAAAGTGCCAAAGGTCCAGCGAAACCGCTGGCGTATGAGCGTTTCCACGGTTTCGGGCACTTCGGTGCGGCCGATCGCGTCCTCGTCGTAGAGAATCTTCCAGCCATTGCGCCGGATAGTCAGCGTCAAGTCGGTGTCCTCCGCCACCGTGTCTCCAGAGAATCCATGATTCGCGCGCAACAAATCGGTGCGCCACGCGCCGACGGCGCCAGGAACCACCGGAATACAATTCAACAAATCGAACGCGCGCTTTTCCAAGTTTTGGCTGGTGATGTATTCGAGCGCCTGCCAGCGAGTAAGCCAGCGGTTGCGGTTCATTACTTTCACGTTGCCCGCGACAGCACCCACCTTAGGATCCGCGAAATGCCGGACCAGCCGCGGAATCGCTTCGGGATCAACGATAGTGTCTCCGTCAATCGAGACGATAATTTCTCCGGTTGCTGCCGCCAGGCCGTGGTTCAGCGCGGCCGGTTTACCGCGATTGGGTTGGTCGATCAGCCGCACCCTGGGATCGTTGCTGAAATTCGCGCGCACTAAATCGGGGGTGCGATCCGTCGAACCGTCGTTTACGACCAGGACTTCGAGCTTGGGATAATCGCAGGAGAGCGCCGCGCGCACCGTGTCAACGATGGCGGCTTGTTCGTTGTACGCCGGAATCAACACGGTGACTCTCGGCTTGTACTCAGGGTGATCGGCCGGAGCGGGCCGCAACTTCTCCACCAGCGCGAGTAAGCCGATGATCAGAGCCCGCCCGCTGACCAGCAAAATCCCGGCAACGAAAATGAACGCGATTCCCGCGCGGAACCAGTGGAAAACCTCAAAAATAAAAGCGTCGGCGCGCACTAGCAGCCATTCTTCCTGCGAGAGCGGCTGCATCAACTGGGAGCGCGTCTGGTGCAACAGCTCCGCAACCGAAACGAATTCGTAGCCTTTGGCACGAAGCCCGTCGATGATTTGTGGCAGCGCCGCAACGGTATTGGCGCGGTTGCCGCCGCCATCGTGCATCAGAATGATATTGCCTTTGCCCAACGTGGCGTCGTGCAGCACGCGTTGTACAACCGTACTGGCCGAAGGTGGCGCCCCACCATTCACTTCGCCCCAATCGTGCGGGTCCACCCTTGCACCAACGATGATGTAACCCATGGACTGGGGTATCGGGAGCATCTGAATTTCGCTGGCTGTTTCCGGCTGATGATCAATTCCATATGGCGGGCGGAAGAGCAGCGTTTTCACTCCCAAATTGCTTTCCAAAAGCAGTTCGGTTAGGTTCAATTCGATCTGCAACTGTGATTTCGAGATGGTTTCAAAGTCCGGATGCGTGAATGTGTGATTTCCGACTTCATTGCCCTGCGCGTACTCCTGCTTCACGATGCCGGAATACTGAGTGGCGACGTCGCCGATCACAAAAAACGTGGCGGACGCTTGTTTTTCCTTCAGTATCTGCAAAATTTTCGGAGTCCAATCGGGATCGGGACCGTCGTCGAAGGTGAGCGCTACTTTGTTCGGGGCAGCGCCCATTTCTTCGATGCGCCAGGAAAGCGGGTAGCTTTGGTAAGACTCGTCATCGAACACATCACTCGAGGAATCGTAGTCAAATGTCCGCCGTCCGCTCTGTGGCGTCGCGGTGATGCGCCAAATGTCGCCGTCACCTTCTAGAATGATGTCGTAGCCGGGCGGGACTTCTTCAATCTTCGCGCGGGTCGCGTCGTCCGCGTGCGTCGCGTCCCAGATGAACCAGATCGAAGGATCCTCCATGCCTAGTCGCCACAGCGCTGTGCCGCGAACTCCGGCGCGTTCGGCGGCGCGCAGTTGGTTATAGGCCGTGACGCTATCGAGCATCCATACCTGGTGGACCTGGTTCTTTTCATCCTCATAGGAATAATGCGGATTCAGCGAATCGGGGTCGAAAGTGACGTCTGACTCTGATTCGACCGCGGTGATAATTCCCTGTTGGAAAGTCAGAGGTTGCGCGACAGGATGCGGTACTGCCTTGGACTTTGCCGGCCAGTCGTAACCGTAATTCGCGATACCCATCACAATCTTTGCCGGTGGAACAATCTTCACGATGTTTTGAATGTCGCGCTCAAACCAATCCTGCGGAGCGATGGGTCCCGGATCAGAGGTGGGATAGTGCAGGTCATAATTCATCAAGATGACGGCATCGGCCTGCTCCGCCAAATACTTGTAGTCATAACTCCAATCCGCGGCAGGGACCGCGACCATGAGCTTCAGGTTCGCGGTGTGCATCGCGATGGCCAGGTCGTGAATGAACCGCGAAAAATCTGGCTGGCTGCTTTGCGGCATCAGTTCGAAATCCACAACGACGCCGGCCTGATGTTGCGAGGTTGCAAAATCCGCAAGTGACTTCGAGAGGCGTTCGCGCCCGGCGGGGTTCGCGAGCATTTCCGCCATTTCCTTGGTGACCCAGGTTTTGCCGTCGTAGTTGTTGACCATGGACATGACCGGCAGCTCGATGGCGTTGCTTTGCATCCACTGCCCCAGCTTAGGATCCTGATCAACGTCCAGGCGGCCGTCCGGCGAAGAGGCGTGCAGGGCTTCGGGAATGAGCAAGTCAATATCGTGGTAGTGCGCTTTCAGCGAAGCGAAGCTAGTGGGATCGTCGCCTACGTAAAATGCCGCGCGCAGCGGGTCGTAATTCTGCGGGACTTTGCCCAGCGCCGCGACTTTGCGCTTGCGTCCGCGCAGCGGCGGCTTGGCTTTCGCTTTCGAGGGTACGGCGTGCAATCCCCAGTGCGTGGCTGCCTGCAAAATATCCGGCAATTCCGGATTGCGAAACACATTTACCAGAAAGATTACGAGCACAAGCGTGAAAAATCCGCCCGTAATTTCCAGTACGCGACGCGTGCGACGCCAGCGCCGGCGCTCCTGATCGTAGAAAATAGGCTTGCGTTCAGGCATTCAGGCAATCCAAGCTAGCCGTCCGATGAGGCGGTGTCAATGACTCCAGGTAATAAGATGCGCGTCAACGTCGTCGCCGCTGTACTGGTTGGGCTGGCGCTGCGTGTATATCTCGTCCTGAAATTTCCAGTGACGGACACCGGCGATGCCCCATTCTACATTGAGTTGGCCTGGAATTGGCTGAAGAACAGTGTGTATGGGTTTCCTGTGTACGGCCGGCTGACGCCGGTGGATATGCGCGTGCCGGGGTACCCGGCGTTTCTCGCCGCGATATTTGCATTCGCGGGGCAATCCACGCGCGCGGCGATGCTGGCGCAGGTTGTAGTGGATCTGGCGACGTGTTTCTTGATTGCGCTGATTGCTGCGCGGATCGCGCCAGAGGTATCGCGGCGGCGGGTGGCAATTGCAGGGTTGTGGTTCGCGGCGCTGTGCCCGTTCACGGCGAACTACACGGCTGTAGTCCTCACTGAAACGCTCGTAACTTTTCTGACCGCCCTGGGGATTCTGGTGCTGCTGCAAACGGATGTGGGCGACACTCGGATCGCCAACGCGGCAGGTAGCGGCGTTGCGTCGTTCTTGGCGAACCCCTGGTTGCTGGCTGGGATTGTCGTCGGCTTCGGCACGCTCGTGCGGCCGGAAACGCCGCTGCTGCTGTTCGCTGCAGGGCTTGTGCTGCTCGCGAAATGGCGGCGGCTGGCCGATTGGATGAAGCTGATCCGTGCAGGGTTGCTAATGGGATTGGGAGTGCTGTTGCCGCTGGTGCCGTGGGCCGCGCGCAATTGGCATACGTTGCACGACGTGCAATTCCTTGCGCCGCGCTATAGCGAACTGCCCGGTGAATATACTCCTCTTGGCTTTACCGCGTGGACCAACACCTGGATGTGGCGCTTTCGCGATGTATACCTCACGCAATGGAAGGTAAACGAGGAAGAGATCGAGATTGACCAACTTCCGCCCTACGCGTTCGATTCGCAGGACGAGAAAGAACGCATGGCGGATCTGTTTGATGAATACAACGAGGCGCTAACCATTGATCCCACACTCGATCAGGGATTCCGCGAGATCGCGCGCGAGCGCACTGAGCGCGATCCCTTGCGCACATACGTGCAGGTCCCGCTGCTCCGCACGCTCACGCTGTGGTTCACGCCACGCGTCGAACTGCTTCCTTCTTCTGGGCATCTTTGGCCTCTCCGCGAAGAGTGGCAGGATGACCGCCCGGATTTTCTGGTTACCTTAACCTTGACGATCGTGAACGGGATTTACATTGCGCTCGCGCTGGCTGGAGCGTGGGTTGCGCGGCGGCGTCCTGGGTGCGCGCTACTGGTGGTGTATTGCGTGGTGCGGACTTTGTTCTTCGCGCGATTCGTGGAAACGCCGGAACCGCGCTATGTGCTGGAATGTTTTCCCGCTGTGATCGCGCTTGGTGCTCAGGTCTTTGCGCTGCGAGGTTAATTGGGAGTGCGGCGGCTTGCGATGCTTTCACGGTGTGACGGTGCTCCGCGCGATTAAGCCAGGCGAGGCGAGGCAAGCCTCGCCTAGAGCGTTGTGATTCTAGGTAAACGACCCGAACGAAGGCGGCGGCAAGCCGCCGCACTTCAAGATGAAGGCGCGCAGCAGTCCATTATCAGCTTTCTTCCACCGGCTCGGGATGAATCGTTAGGCGGAAGATTTGCGGGAAGCGTTCTTTCACGCGGCCTTCCAGGGCGGCGGTGATGTCGTGCACTTCGGTGATGGGCAAGTTGCCGTCCATGGCGCAGTGGCACGAGACCAAAATTTTGTGATCCACGCTGCGGACATGGACTTCGTGGCAGTTCGTCAGCTCGTGATACTCCGACTGCAGCGAATTCAGGAAATTCTGCACTGTGCGTGAAAGTTCCTTCATTTCTTCGGCGCCGCCGATCTTCACGCCGAGCGGCTCGATGTGGATATTCACCAGAGCGCGCGGATCGGTTTCCTTCAGTATGTCCTGCTCGAGTTCGGTGGCGCGCTGATGGGCCTCGCGCAGGCTGGAACCTTCGTCCACTTCGAGGTGCAGCTCAATAAAAAGGCGGTTATCGAACTGGTGCGCCGAAAGTTCGTGCACAGACATGCCACGCCGCTGCGCGATGGCGCGAATCGTTTCGAACAGGTTCTCGTCGCTCTTGGCACGCGGTTCGACGTGCACCACCACATCCGCCGGGACAATTTGCGTGATCTTTTTTTCCACCGCCTCGGTCGCAGCATGGGCTTGTTCGAGGCTGGCCGTGCGCGGCACGCTGAGGGTCACGTCTACGAAATAGCGTTGACCCGCGCGACGCACGCGCACGCGTTCGGATTGCAAGACGCCCTCCGTCTTGCCCACGGCAGTTTCGATGCGTTCGCGCAAGCCGTGCGGAGCGACGTCCAGCAGTGCATCCGCGGTGCGTTTTCCCAGGCGCGAGCCGATCCAGATAATCACGCCAGCCACACCAAGCGCCGCGACGGCGTCCAGCCGGCCCAGCCATTCGATTCCCAGGCGCACGCCCAGCCACGCTCCGCTGATGCCCAGGATGACGACGAAGGTGCTCCACACGTCGGTGGAAAAATGCAGCGCGTCCGCTTCTAGAGCTTCGCTGGGGTATTTTTCCAGCACGCGGTTTAATGCTTTCGAGCGCACCAAATCAATTCCCATGCACAGGGCCAAAACCAGAATTGCGATGAGGCTGGGCCGTATGTGCGTAGCGTGAAATACCAGGCGCTGAAAAGCTTCCCAGACGATGTAAACCGCGGTTAACAGCAACAGCGCAGTTTCGACGAATGCCGAAAAGTTTTCGACTTTCCCGTGGCCGTAGAGATGGTCCGCGTCGGCCGGCTTATCCGCCACCCGCACGGAAAGATAGGTGATGACCGCGGCCACAAAATCCAAAGTGGAATGCAAAGCTTCAGACAAAATGCCCAAGCTACCGGTGCGCAGCACGAGGAACACTTTGAGCGACACCAGCAGCACGGCGGACCCCACCGAAGCCAGCGCCGCCAACCGTTTTTCGCGGGATGCGCGTTCAAGAGGCTCAAAAGCCATCGGGGGATTATACGCTTTGGCGCCGATCCGAAAGGCAGATCTCAGGTTGTGGGCGCGCGAGGTGCGCCGTTCTGGAAGGCCGGGTGGCGCGGAGAACGTGGTCAGCGACGATTAGAAGGTCGGAGACACTGTTGGGGCTGTGATCAAGCAACAGAAGTGACGCTGCGAAAAGCTTAGCTATCTAACTAAACCGATTCCTCTATTTTCCCGCTGGCTCGAATCCGTATTTCGCGAATACCTCCTGCACCTTCGTTCCCCCAAGAAAATCCAGGAAACGCTTCGCCTCGTCTGCTTCTTTCGAGCCTTTCAAAATAGCCACAGGGTAAATCACCGGCGAATGCGAATCCTCTGGCGCAGTTGCGACGACAGTGGCTTCCTGTGTGGTCATCGCATCGGTGGCATAGACGATGCCTGCATCTGCGTTGCCTGTGATGACGTACGTTAATACCTGGCGCACGTCCTTCCCGAGCACAAATTTGGGCTTCAATTGGTCGTAGAGGTGGAAGTGCGTCAGCACTTCCTGAGCATATTTCCCCGCAGGGACTGTCTGGGGCTCGCCGATAGCAATTACTTTCACTTCCGGACGTGTGAGATCCTGGACACTCGAAATCCCGGTTTTGCCCTTCGGAACGATTAGGACCACAGCATTTTTGACCAGGTCTCTTCGCGTGCCGGCGAGCAGAAGCCCCTTCGACTCGAGCGAGTCCATCTGATCTTCCGAAGCAGAAATGAAAACGTCCACCGGAGCACCCTGTTCGATCTGGCGCTGCAAGGTGCCGGATGCTCCGAGATTGAAATGGATCACTGTGCCGGGCCGTTCGGCACGATAGAGTTGAGCGACCTTATCCAGCACATCTTTCAAGCTGATCGCGGCTGAAACTGTAAGCTCTTGCTGAGGCGTCTGCGTGTAACGAAGTCGAGCGAAGCCCCCGCTGGCGGCCAACAGGGCCGCGAGAATGGCTGCAAGAGAAGCTTGGATGATTTTCAAACGCATTCGAGAACCCTCCGACTGAGCCCGCCGCAGAAACGATCAGAAGGCGAAACGAACACCGATCGTCGGAGCAACGTTGGTGGGGTGGAGATAGGGGACGCCGGGGCCATGAGGAATGGCGATCGCCAGACCGCCGGTCACGAGGGAATAGGCAGCTCCGACGTAACCGTCGAAACGCTTGGTGAAGTGATGGTCCGCATAGAGCGACAGTTCGTCGAGGGTGCCCGAGCAGGAGCTGCGGAAACCAGCTGCGCCGCCGCAGGTTGAGGGCACACGGAACGTGTTCTGCCGCTGTTGATAAAAGGACAAAGTGACGTCGGTTTTCGTGCGATACGTATATTTCGCGCCCGTCCACCAGATCTGCACCTTCTTCTCAGAATCAAGATTGTTGTCTTCGACGCCGCTCAGGATGTATTCGCCCTGGTCGGTAGCGCCGACGCCCAACGGTCGCTTCGGGTTGTTCTGCCAGATGTATTCGTACCCGACATAGAACTTGAATGGGTTCCATGTGTACTTGGCAGCGCCCATAACCGCGTCGTTGTCGGTGACGATGCCATACAAGGTGTTGTTCGGGTCGATCAGATTGACGCCATTGATCGGGTGTGTATTGATGCTGTTGGTGGTCGATTGAAATGACTGCGTCGGACTCTGGGGCCCCAGCAACGGGTTCAATACGCTGATCGCCTGGTTGTAATGTTGGCCCACGACGTCGAAGGAGAACTTGCCGTGCTCTGCGCCGATGTCGAATCCATAGGCATTGTTATGCGCCCTTTCCGGCGTGCAGTCGCCGGCAGTCCACGTTGCGGCGGCCGAGAAGCAGCCGCCAGAACCATTTGCGAATTTATACATCGCGCCAAAATGGACCGGACCGAAGGTGAGGCGATACTTCAGAGCGTCGTCCCAACGGGTGTCGTCGGTGTCGCCGCCGCCCGCCATCGTGCCGTTGTATCCGATGTAAGAAAATCCGTAGCCGCCGCCGACCGGATCGTATTGCAGCATCGCGTCGGTGCCGAGTGAGCGCTGGCGGCCAAAGGTTAGCGTGCCGAAACGATCGGACGATATACCGCCATAGTATTCGTCATTGAAGGGCTGGCCCGCGCGCGCGCCGTCGATGGCCATCGAATAGCTGGCTCTGGGCAGGCCGTTGTTGACGGTGTTGGTTTTTGGCGCGTCGGCGAGCAGGCCGGACTGCGGATTGATGCCCGTGGAAGCGTTGAATACAACGGCCCAGCCCGGCGCAAACTCTTCCCTGCCCCTGACGCCCACACCCGTCTGTTGAAGATTGTTCGGTGCGACGAGGAATCGAGACTGAAAGCCGTTACGGTTGACCAGCGCCTCGCCTTCGTAGTTGTTTCCATTTACCGGCAAGCCGTGGCTGACCCAGCCGACGCCGACGTCATAAGCACCGTACAGCGTGACGCCGTGCCAGGTCAGTGTGCAATCGGTGGTGGCGAACTCGAGGCCGCTCGTGCAAACGTCGGGACTCTTCGACTGCATCGTAATGTCAATAGTGGCTTCCTGCCCAGCCGCGAGGCTGATTCCCGTGCGCGTTTCGTCGGTGAACCCCTTTTTTACCGCTCGAATGACGAAGCTCCCCGCTGGCAGGCCGACCGACCGATAGTGCCCCGTGCCGTCGGTTGGGATCGTGCGCAGTTCACCTGTGCTGACGCTCTTTATTGTCACCGCGACATCGGGAAGGGCTGCGCCGGTTTGGTTCGTCACCACGCCGGAAAGGCTCGCTCCCGTCTGGGCCCACGCCGGAAACGCCCCCATCGCAAACCACAAAAGCAGCAAGAAGGCTTGGGCCAACAGCAGTGACGCAGCCGTTGGAACGTAGCCGGCGCGCGTCAAACTTGTCGATCGCCTCCCGTACCGGAAGAGGATCTGCGAGCGGTCAGAGCGTTTCACGATGGACCACCTTTCCCGAGAATCCGTCTCGACGAGGTTGATGTGTTGGCCCCAAGGTAGTTTGCGAGAGATCATGCGAGATGTAGTTCCCGTGTGCCGCTTTTCCAGCGGTTCACAGGTTCCCCTTGCGTTTGCGACTGCGCAGACTCGATTACCGGTCGAGGATGGCGACGAGGCGCGAATCTATACGATTCGTATAGATATGTCAAACCGATTTGACGTGGTTAGAAGCCCCGGTTTTGTGGTACGGCAGCGAAAATGGGCGGGAGAAGCGAGCACGGAGTCGCGGCAGGTGCAATTCGCTTTGAAGCTGCTCTGGTGAGTACTCAAGAGCCGATCGTTCCACGACGGATTAGCGGAAGTTGCTGAGCAGGACTACGTCGCTGGTTTCTTCGCCTTTGGCCAGGAGCAGTTGATTGCCATCGCGCGACCAGGCGTAATCGAAGATCTGGCCTGAGGTGAAGTTGGTGACTTGGCGGGGTGCACCGCCGGTTAGCGGCTGTTCCCAGACGTTCGTTGCGCCCCGTCTGGTCAGAAGGTATTGCAGACTCTTCTGATCCGGAGACCAGCGCACTCTACCCGCGCCGATGGGCCGGACAAAGACACCTGTAGGCGCTCCACCCTCGGCGGGAATCACCGCGAGCTTGGATGCCGGCACTGGGCCGGATTCCTGGTACGCGCAGGCGATCCATTTTCCATCGGGAGAAATAGCTCCGGTCACACCGTTACTGGAGGTGTAGAGCTCGAAGGGAGTGCCTCCCTCAATGGGGAGGCGGTAGAGTTTGTGAGATGAATCGAAGAGCACCCACGTGCCGTCGGGGGAACATTCGGAATTGAAGGTGTCGTCGCTCAGTTTCGTGGGATTCGAGCCATCGGCATCGCTCCGGAAGAGCCGGAGTTTATTTTCTTCATAAGAATCGAACACCAGATAGCGGTCGCTGCAACTGGACATGGAGATGTAATTACGGAGGCCGGGACGCAGCAGTTGCCGCTGGGTGCCGTCCACATTCATCAGCGACAGATCGCTGCCGCGGCTGCGTACCATCAGTTTGCCGCCGGGGCCTGGCGCGATGCCGTCGTCAGGAGTTTCGCCCGAAGTAATTTGCGTTGCTTGGGCGGTCTGTCCTCCCGGCACAATCCAGATGTGTGCACTCTCCGTGCGCTCCAGCGCCACGAGCATCTGCCCGTTCTGAGTCAATTCCAGCGACAAACCATAGTCGGAGAGGTCGTTGGAAAAGCGGCGTTTTTCGGCGCTGGGGTACGAGACAAGCCATAGCTGCGCGCGATTCTCCGGCACCTGTCCTATCGAAATCAGGAAGGAATTACCATCAGGCAACCACGCCGGTCGTCCGACCTGTTCGGGGCCAGCAAACAGCTCCTTGATGCTGCCATCAGCGACGTTGACAGTGGTCACCGCCCACTTTGTTTCCTTACCCATTGCCAATCCCGATGTCAGAATTGTTTTGCCGTCCGGCGACCAGGATCCACCAAACATAAATCCCGGCCAGTCCGGCAGTGTAGCGAGGAGATGATCACTGCCGCCATCGGCATTGGCGATGCGAAGTTCGATGCTGGTGTGTTCCGGCACGCCACGCATGTACACGAACTGTTTGCCATCCGGCGAGAAGCTGAGCGGACTATCAATATCGCGAATCAACTGACGGGGAGTGCCGCCGAGCACGGGCATCATGTAGAGGTAGCGGAAATTCGTGGTGTTTTTGTCCGAGCGCACGAAATAGACGTAATTGCCGTCGGGAGAAAAACTGAGGCCGGCGAAGGCGACGACGTCGGGCGCAAGTACCTGCACATCGCTCTTGGTGGCGACATTGCGAACCCACAAGCTTTGCTGCTCGCCGTCTCTGAGGACGTAAACGATGTAGCGGCCGTCGGGAGAGATCGCGACGCCTGTGGCTTTGCCGCTGTCCGTTAGCTTCGCGATCTGCATGTTTTGCAGATTCAGCTCGTGGCCGCGGCTCAGAAATTTGTATCCGGCGATAGCCAACCCTGCGAGAACGACGACGATCGCGGCGATCAGGATCGGCATTGTGAGGCTGCGCTTGGCTGGGATTATTTGCGTGGCGCTCGAGCCGGGTTGCGCGGCCACCGCGGCGGACGGGGCCGACCCGAAGGCGGGCGCTGCAGAGGCGGATGGGAATGTGGCGCTCGAGCCCGAGTCCCTTGCGGAAGCGAAAGAGCCGCTCTGCACATTGGAGCGCCCTGAACTGGTGTCACGCTTCAGGCGCTTCAAATCCGCGCGCATTTCCGCGGCGCTTTGGTAACGCAGGTCGCGGTCTTTCTCCATCGCTTTGGAAATCACTTGCTCGAACTCGGGAGGCAGCGTGTTGTTGAGCCGGACGGGCGCGACGGGATTTTTGTGCAGAATCGAATCGAAAATTGCGCCGGAGCTCTCGCCCTGAAATGGAAGCGCGCCGGTGGCCATTTCGTAAAGCACAATTCCAAAAGAGAAAAGGTCCGTGCGTGCGTCGAGTTCCTTGCCCAGTACCTGTTCGGGCGACATGTAGGCAACCGTGCCCATCGAAGTGCCGGGGCTCGTGAGTTGCGCGGTGTCCACCCCCATGGTGACCATGGTGGTGCCGCCGCGGCCGGCGACTTTTGCGCTCGCGACTTTGGCCAGGCCGAAGTCCAGAATTTTCACGTGGCCGCGCTTGGTGACGAAAATATTCGCAGGTTTGATGTCGCGGTGAACGATGCCCTCGCTGTGCGCGGCATCAAGCGCGTCCGCTACCTGAATCGCCAGATCCAACAGATTTTCCAGTTCCATGGACGGGCCGGCGATGACGTGCTTCAACGTTCGGCCATCCAGAAATTCCATGGCGATGAAGGCTTTGCCGTCCGCTTCGCCGATGTCGTAAATCGTGCAGATGTTGGGATGATTCAGCGCCGAGGCGGCTTGCGCCTCCCGCTGAAAACGCGCGAGCGCTTGCGGGTCCTTGGCCACATTGTCCGGCAGGAATTTCAGCGCGACGAAGCGATGGAGGCGGATGTCCTCGGCTTTGTAGACGACGCCCATTCCTCCGCCGCCGAGACGGTCGAGGATGCGGTAGTGCGAAAATGTCTGGTCAATCAGGGCGTCGTTCGAGGACATGTGCTGCACATATTAGGGTGCGATAAAGGCCAAGTCAACGAAGACACGTCGCTTTGTCGCCGCAAAATGAGAATGTCCGGTTTGTGCAAAGTAGAAATGTCCGCTTTCATGGAGGGCCGAGGGCCCCATGGAAACGGAGCGAATCACTTTGAGCCAACGAGAACGGGACCGGTTGAGAGTGTTGCACGAGGTAC
>DATEVZ010000240.1:0-4038 GCA_035258265.1 Candidatus Acidiferrales bacterium | reverse complement strand
GTCTGCGCACGGCGAAGCGAAGTGAGCTCAGACTAAACACAGCGTCATAAGTAATCGCGCATCGGAGGGAAAGGTGTTCTCTTGGAATCATGAGACTCATTCCGGTGTCAGGAACCCACGTTCACAATTTTTCCGATCCAGTCTGGTTCATCTGTCGCTGCACGAAGCAGGCAGGCGGCGCAATCGTCAAAGGAAAGCGGAACGAGTGGCGCGACTCGTGCTGACGGACCTGCCGTATAGCGTCCCTTCGCCGGCTTATCTATCAATACGACCGGGCGAACGATGACCCACTCCATGTCTGTTTTCTGCGTCATCCGCTCGGCGACCGCCTTGTCAGTAATTGCAGCAGTGAATATCCGGCCCGATACACGGACGACAAAGCGGTTGGGACAGGAGAGCTCGCGTCCATCGCTCAAGCCGATACCACTTTGCATTATGAATCGTCGGACGTTCGCACGTTTGCATTCGGTGAGAATGCTGGCGACACCGACTGACATGAGCGTTCCTGGTGATAGATTCTTTTCTGGTCCGATGCAGCTAATGACGGCCTCCACGCCGTCAAGAGCACCTGTCAGGCCCTCTGGGGAAAGGACATCTCCTCGGACGAAGGACAGCCGGTCGGCAGATGACAGTCGCTCCGGATGGCGAGCAACGGCCGTAACGAAGTGTCCTCGTGCAAGCGCATGCTTCACCACTCTGCGCCCCGTCGCCCCCGTCGCTCCAACAACCGCTATCTTCATATCTCGACCCCGTTGGCACACATCACGATGATTCGGATCGCGAGCGCCATCCGTCGCTTGTAGTCAGACAGGCTTCCGGTCGCCGACTTGACGCCAGCGTGGAACGCACTCGTCGATCAGAACTCTCATCCAAGTTCGTCAACAAGTAGCGACTTGGCCAACTCCAGAGCGGCGATCGCTGCCGAGCGTATGACGGTGGGAAAGTCGCAGCGTTTGGCCGCCTTCGAGGTTGTCCACCAAGGCCTGGAACGGGACGCGCGTGCCACGAAAAACGGCAGTGCCGCCGAGCACGTCCGGGTCCTTCGCGATAATGTCATTCACTGCAGGCACGGCGGCGCCCCTTTCGCCTGGGAGGAAGGTGTTAACAGTTTACCTCATGCCAACATCGAACGGTGAATCTGCGGTGGAGTTGTTCGCTTCGCTTGAACTATAGAGATGCCAGGGATTGATCCGCTTCTTGGCCCAGGGATTCGCGGAGTTTCTTCAGCAGGGAATCGCGCGAGAAGGGTTTTTGCAGGTGCGCGGAATCGGCGATGAATCCGTCTTCGCCGTTGTGCTCGAGGTAGCCGGACATGTAGACAATCTTCACGGCGGGATAGACGCGCTTCAGTCGCTGCGCGAGTTCGGTACCGCGCATGCGCGGCATCACCACGTCCGTCACCAACACATCAATCGTCTCGGCTGCCTGCTCGGCTTTCTCCAGCGCGTCCAAACCGTCTTTGCCCTCGATCACCTTGTATCCGTTGGAACGCATAAACTCTCCGGCCAGCTCGCGCACCGCGTCCTGGTCCTCGGCAAGCAGCACGGTGCCGAAGGACCGCGAATACTTCGCGGCGGGCTCGATCTCGGACGGCAATTGCACAGCTTCGGTGCTCTGCGGCAGGAAAATTTCGAACCGCGTGCCTTCGTTCGGCGCGCTATCCACCCAGATATATCCGCCGCTCTGCTTCACCACGCCGTACACGGTGGAAAGGCCCAGACCCGTGCCTTTGCCCAGCTCCTTGGTAGTGAAAAACGGCTCGAAGATTTTGGCTTTGGTCAGGTCGTCCATGCCGCATCCCGTGTCTGACACGGCCAAAAGGACGTACCGCCCCGGAACCGTCGGCGGATGGCTGCGCGCATAGTCAGCATCGAGCAAAACGTTCCGCGTGCTAATCGCGAGCTTGCCGCCCTTGGGCATCGCGTCGCGCGCGTTCACCGCAAGGTTCACCAGAATCTGCTCGATCTGCGAAGGATCGGCTTTCACGCGCGCGAGCGAGTCGCCCGGGCGGAACGAATATTCGATCTCTTCGCCGATCAGCATGGGCAACATCTTATTCAGGTCGGCGATCAACGCGTTCAAATCCAGCACGCGCGGCTGCAGCACTTGCATGCGGCTGAACGCCAGCAATTGACGCGTCAGGGCAGTGGCGCGGTCCGCGGCCTTGCGCATTTGCGCGAGGCTTGCTTGCGCGGGACTCAGTGTTCCCAGCTTCATCTCTAGCAAGTCGGTGTGGCCTTTGATGACCGTAAGCAAATTGTTGAAGTCGTGCGCGACGCCGCCCGCCAGCCGGCCCACCGCTTCCATTTTCTGCGCTTGCCGCAGTTGGCTTTCGAGCTGCTTATTTTGTTCTTCGTTCGTTTGCAGCGTGACGCGCATGCGATCGAACGCGGCCGTCACCTCGGACACTTCGTCGCCCGTGCCCGGCCCCAGCGGATAGTGGTAGTTACCCTGTTCCAGCGCGCGAACGCCCTGCACCAGATTGTCGAGTGGATGCGTGATCGAGCGCGAAATCAGAAATACCAGAATCGCGCCGGCGAATACGGCGCCCAAACCAAGGGCGATCAACGTATTGTTCAACCGCATCAAGAAAGCCATCGCGTCGTCGTACGGTTTCAACACGGTTAGCGTAAGCGGCGGGGAAGTGCCCGGCGTCAAATTCACTGAGCTGGCAAAATAAGTCTTGTTCGCGATTTGAATTTTTCCGCGCGTGACGGCGCTACGGAAGTCGCTCGTAAACATGCCGTCGTCCATCGTCGAAAGGGAACTCACCACCGGTTTGTCGCCGTAGCGGAAAGCCACCTGGCACAATGCAATCCGCGCAACGTCGCTCGCCACGCTCGAATCAATCTCCCGTCCCACCACCACTGTGCCCAGGCGCAATTGCGAAGCCGGCCCGCCCAGTTGAATCGCGCGCGACGATACTTGATAGAGTCGCCCCGCGCCGAACCACCATCCGCCGGCATCTCCCAGTCCCGCCGAGTGCGACATCATTTCCTGCGCGGCGCTGCGCGGGAACCCCGGCGTCACCGTATGCAGAGCGACAATCTGCCCCTTCCAATCGGCCAGCGCAAAGAGCTGCGCGTCGCCCGACCGCCAAATTTCCTCGGAGGCGTCCTGCATTTTGGTGGGATTCTCGTCAGCCATCAATTCCTTTATGGCGGGAAGCGTGGCGAACACGTCGGCGCTGCGGTTCAATTCCATCTGCCGCTCGGCGCGCAAATTCTGGAAAGTCAGCTGGGAATTGCGGGTGTCTTGCTCGACGGACTTCAGAACCTGTTCTTCGGTGGCGCGACCCACGATCAGCAGGGTGGCGAAAGTCAGTCCCGCAATAATCGTGCTGACGGAAAGCAGGAATTTCGTCCGCAAACGCAGGTTCCCCGACCACTGCAGCGGCCTGGCGTGCGCACCAAGAGGATGTGCCAGCTTCTTGAGGTCCATGCCTTTCCCAAGCAGGCAGAGAAGGATGCAAGGAAGAGTAGCGAAGGGAAACAGGGCGTGGGAATGGACCGGAGGTACTAAGGTACCTGGCCCTAAAGCGGTCGAATAGCAACCGTTTTGAGTTGCGCTCCGAAGGCAGAAAGAGAGTAGGGAATCCTACATTGGTGCTGCGATCAGAAAACGCATCGGACTTTATTTTCATGGAGTTGCGGCCGTTTCCAATCGCAGCGCGCAAAGATGCTGCACATTCGAGGCGATCTCGTTATGATGACGGCGCTTCGCGTGGAAGCCGGCTGGGATGAGACTCTACCTTGGACGTCACGTGTTTGGATTGGCGGCCGTTGGCTTCGGCGTCTTCGCCTTGGTGTGGCATGACTTCAACATTTGGCAGCAGATCCGGGCGCTGGGGAACGTTCCGCACCGCGAAATTCTCGTCTACATCGTCGCGGCCGTCGAGATCTTCGGCGGAGTGGCGATTCAAGGGCGCAGAACGGCGCTAGCCGGCGCCATCGCACTGGGCGCAATCTATCTTGTTTTTGCGCTGCTCTGGGTGCCGCTGATCATTGAGAAGCCGCTGGTTTTCGATCGCTGGGGCAA
>DATEVZ010000239.1:0-5867 GCA_035258265.1 Candidatus Acidiferrales bacterium | reverse complement strand
ACTTCCCCAACGCCGTGGCGTCACGCTCAAGCAGGAGGAGCGTCTCTTCAATCAGCGGAACCACGTCAACATCGGTAAACGCGTACGTCTTCTCCCGCGAATAGTTCAGAAAGTCCGTGATGATCTGGTTCAGTCGCTGCGATTCGCGGCTCACAATGTGCACCAGTTTCTTGTCGTCGTCTTCGAGCGGCGCGAGGCGGGCGAGTTCCTTAAGCGCCCCGGTCATCGCCGTGAGAGGCTGGCGAATTTCGTGTGCGATCGCCGCGGAAAGACGCCCCAGCGCGGCCATGCGCTCCTTCGTCACTACCTCTCGTTCCAGCCGCTTCAGTTCCGTTAAGTCTTGAAAGTTGTAAACGAAACCGCTCGTTTGATTTTGCGCCGTGCGCAGCGGAGAAATCGAAAGCCCCAAAAATCGAACTGCTCCCGCGGAAGTCTTGAACTCAATCTCTTTCCGCGCTGCCAGCGGATTCCCTTCTTCGTCCGTTTCCACCGGCCAGAAGCCGGGAAAAACGTCCTGAATTTTCTCCCCGCGCAGCAGGCCCAGTCCGCAACCGGTGATGTCGGCGCCAGAGCGGTTCATCACTAGGATGCGGCCTTCCAGATCGGTGGTCAGCAATCCCCCGCGCATGGATTCAATAATGTCCTGATTGAAAGCCTGCAGATCTTTCAGTTCCTCGCTCTTTTCTTCGAGTTCTAATCCCTTCTTGCGGAGCGTTTGCGCCAGCAAGCTTCCAAGATAGGCCACGGCAAAAAACGCGATCAGGTTGCTGGCCAGCCAGGAATCCAGCGCACGAAGCGTAGGAGTCGAGTTCGCAGTGTGCGGCAGCACTCCGTAGTAGGTAAGTTCGAGGGCTCCGCCCAGAAAGATAAAACTCAAAGCAGCGATGGTGAAAACTCCTCGCCGCGAAAACAAGACGCTGGCCATTAGAATCGCCAGCAGATAAAGCGAAATGAAATAGCTGTCCTGCACGCCCGTGGTGTACACGACGCCGGTGACCATCAGCAGATCGCAAACCATCTGCAGCGGGGCGTGCCAGCGCGCCTGTGAAATCCAGCGCTGCAAGATCACGTAAACAATCGCGAGGGTGTACCAAAGCACAATTACTTGGACGAAGGAATGCAGCGAGACATAAATCGGCGTCAGGTGCCGCGCAGCGATGACGATCCCTACCAGGAAGGTAATGGCCAGGAACCGGACGCGCCCCAGCCATGGAAGCCATTCGCTCGCACTGGACGTGGATTTCATTTCAGATTTTTCACCGTACTGGCAACGCGTCTTGCGCTTCGCCAAGCGCAACCGGCGCGGTCCATGTCACAAAGGACGCGGCTGCGGGCTCCTCCGCTCGACGAGGCGCCCGCAATAGGTCGCCTCTCGCAGGATTATTTACCTGCCAGTTTGCCGATCAACGAGAACAAGGGCAGGTACATCGAAACCACGATGCCGCCAACGACCACGCCCAGAACGACGATCATCAACGGTTCCATGGCCGTCAAAAGGTCCTTCACCGCGGCGTCGACTTCATCCTCGTAAAAGTCGGCAATCTTCTGCAGCATCGCGTCCATCGCGCCGGTTTGTTCGCCAACGCCGATCATCTGCGTCACCATGCCCGGGAATACGTCGGTCTCCTTCAACGGATCCACCAGTGATCGTCCCGCTTCAACCGCCTTGCGCGTCTGGATGATGGCCTTTTCGACCACGGCATTACCCGAAGTGCGTGCGGTTATGTCGAGGCCCTCCAAAATGGGCACCCCGCTGGAAATCAGCGTCCCTAGGGTTCTTGTGAAGCGCGCGACTGCAATCTTACGCATCAGCGGGCCAACCAGCGGAATCTTCAATACGATGGTATCGAGCGCCATGCGGCCCTGCGGCGTGCCATACCATGTTTTCAGGGCGAATATGCCGCCCACCAAGGCCACTAAAATCATCAGGCCGTAGATGCTGCCGACGAAATTACTAAGCGCAATGACAATCCGCGTCGGCAGCGGCAAATCTACCCCCAGGCCGTTGAACAACTGGGTGAAAATCGGAACTACTTTCCACAACAAGAGGGTGATGACGCCGCCGGCGATGCCCAGCACGGCGATCGGATAGATCATCGCCGACTTCACGGCGCGCTTCAATTTGACGTTCTTTTCGATGTAGCTCGAGAGGCGCTGAAGAATGGTGTCCAGAATACCGCCCGTTTCTCCAGCGTCCACCATGTTGTAGTACAGCGGGTCGAAGATCTTTTCGAACTGCTTCATCGAATTCGCCAGGCTCGCGCCGCCTTCTACCGAAGAGCGCACGCCGGTCAAAACCTTTTGGAAGGTCTTGTTCTCCTGCTGGCCGGCAAGGATCTCCAGGCACTGCACCAGCGGCAAGCCGGCGTCGATCATCACCGAGAATTGGCGCGTGAAAACCGCCAACTCTTTGGAGTCCACGCCTCCGCCGAACGTGGGGATGTTGAACTCCTTCCCCTTTTGCGAGAGCTTGCTGACGTTGATATTCTCCCGCCGCAGCATCGCCGCCATTTCGGCCTTGGTTTCCGCGGTGCGCTCGCCCGTCACGGTGGCGCCCGCCCGATTCACTCCACGATACGTAAATACCGGCATGATCTGTTACCTCCTGTTCCTTTCTCGCTTACCGCCGAACTGGCGCTTTGCTGCCGCCAGATGCCGGCGAGGTCACCCCGCGATTAATCAAATCCTGCAATTCGTCTTGATTCGAGGACCGTGCCAGCGCCACCTCCATGGTGATCCACTTCTGGAAATAGGCGTTGGCAAGACTTTGGTTAAACGTCTGCATGCCGGACTGCCCCGTGCCGGTCTGCATGGCCGAATAAATTTGGTGAATCTTGTCTTCGCGGATCAGGTTGCGAATCGCTGCGGTGGGAATCAGGATTTCCATCACCATGGCGCGCCCGCGGCCATCAATCTTTGGAAGCAGCGATTGGCACAGAATTCCTTCCAGCACCATCGAAAGCTGCGCGCGCACTTGCGGCTGCTGGTGCGCTGGAAACACGTCCACGATACGGTTGATGGTGGACACCGCCGAATTGGTGTGCAATGTGGCGAAAGTCAGGTGTCCGGTTTCGGCGATGCGCAGCGCGGACTCGATGGTCTCCAAATCGCGCATTTCGCCGATCAGCACGACGTCGGGGTCTTCGCGCAGTGCGGCGCGCAGCGAATTCGAAAACGAATGTGTATCCGAGTGCACTTCGCGCTGGTTCACCAGACATTTCTTGTGGTTGTGCAGGAACTCGATGGGATCCTCGATCGTGATCATGTGCTCTTCATGCTCGTTGTTGATTTTGTCGAGCATGGCCGCTAGCGTCGTGGATTTTCCCGAACCGGTCGGCCCGGTAACCAGCACCAGTCCGCGCGGCTTATCGCAAAGTCCGCGCACTACCGGGGGAAGCCCCAACGCATCAAAACTCTTGATCTCCCACGGAATCGTACGGAAGACGGCCGCCACCGCTCCGCGCTGGTGGAAGATATTGCCGCGGAAACGCGCCAAGCTCTTCAAACCGAACGAGAAGTCCAGCTCGAGACTTTCCTCCAGCCGGTGCTTCTGCACATCTGTCAAAACGCTGTAGGCGAGCGCCTTGGTATCCGCCGCGGTCAATGGCGGCATATCCAATGGACGGAGCTTCCCATGCACGCGAATGCGCGGCGCGCTATTGGTCGAGAGGTGCAGGTCGCTCCCACCCATCTCGATCATCTTCTTCAGCAACTCGCTTAATGTGATGCCAGCCATGTTTCCTCCGCTTAGAGAACTGTTTCCCGCACGACCTCTTCGAGTGTCGTGTGCCCCAACGCTACCTTCGTCAGCCCGCTGCGCCGCAAAGTGATCATTCCCGTTTCCAGAGCCTTTTTCTTGAGTTCGAGCGCCGACGCGCCCACCAATATCAACTCGCGCAAATCGTCGTTGATCTCCATCACTTCATAGAGGCCGACGCGCCCTTTGTAGCCGGTGTTGTTGCAGGTGGCGCAGCCGCGGCCATGCTGCACGATGGTCCTTTCAGACTCATCTTTGGTGTATCCGGCATCAATCAGGGCCTGCGGCAGGATTTGCATCGGTTCCTTGCACCCCACGCAGATGCGCCGCACCAGGCGCTGTGCGCATATCAAGTTGACGGAAGTGGCCACCAGGAACGGTTCAATGCCCATATTCATCAGTCGGCTGATCGTGGACGGAGCATCATTCGTGTGCAGCGTCGAAAGCACTAAGTGGCCCGTCAATGCCGCCTTCACCGCAATTTCCGCCGTTTCGAAGTCGCGAATCTCGCCGACCAGAATGATGTTGGGATCCTGCCGCAAGAAGGCGCGCAGAGCGGAAGCGAAGTTCAGCCCAATCTGCTCCTTCATTTGCACCTGGTTGATTCCGGGAAGCTGAAATTCTACCGGGTCCTCGGCCGTCATAATGTTCGTTTCCGAGGTATTGAGTTTCGCGACGGATGAATACAGCGTGTTCGTCTTTCCGGAACCGGTAGGACCAGTGACCAGCACCATGCCGTATGGCTTCAAGATCTGGCGCTCGAATTTCGCCAGCGATTCCGGCTCGAAACCCAGCTTGGTCATATCCAGACGAAGATTTTCCTTGTCCAGCAAGCGCATGACGACTTTTTCGCCGAATAGCGTCGGAACGGTCGAAACGCGGAAGTCCAACTCTTTCTTTTTTCCGTCCTTCAGATACTTGATCATGATGCGGCCGTCTTGCGGCAACCGCTTTTCGCTGATGTCCAGCTTCGCCATGATCTTCACGCGGCTGGTGATCGCGTCCTTCAACTTCATCGGCGGCGCCATCACGTTCTGCAAAATACCGTCAATGCGAAATCTCACGCGGTATTCCTTCTCGTAAGGCTCCACGTGAATGTCGCTTGCTCCGCGCTTCACCGCGTCCGTCAAGATCAGGTTCACGAGCTTGATGATCGGCGCTTCCTCGGCGGCCTTTTCGAGCGTCGCGAGGTCCATCTCCGATTCTTCGCCGGAAAGTTCCAGCGACGCTTCTTCGCCGGCAAGATCTTTCATCACCTTGTCGAGCTGCTCGACACTCTCGACATCGCCGTAAAACTTATGAATCGCCTCGCTGATTGCCGTTTCCGACGCCACAACCGGCTCTACATTGAATCCGGTCATGAACTTGATATCGTCCATAGCGAAGACGTTGGTCGGATCCGTCATCGCAATGGTCAAAGTCGAGCCCACGCGCGAAAGTGGCACAATTTGATAACGCACAGCGGTTTCTTGCGGCACCAGCTTGATGACGGCGGGATCTACCTCGTAGAATTTCAGATTAATGGAAGGCACGCCGTATTGCCGCGAAAGCACAGCCGTAATATCGTCATCACTGACGAGGCCCAGCTTCACCAGGCATGTGCCCAGCCGGCCGCCACTTTTTTTCTGGTGCTCAAGCGCCTGCTTAAGCTGATCCGCAGTGATCAGGCTGTCTTTGACCAGAATTTCGCCGAGTCGTGAAGACATGAGTATCCGGGAGTGGTACTAGAACCCACCCGATGTGCCAGCGTAGCATGGCGACCTGCCGAAAAAAGTCACAGGCTGGGCCAGTCGTAGTGAATCAGCTAACATCCGATACGCTGCGGCGAACCTGTACCGGAGTACAGGCTAGTTTTTGCTCCTGTACTGAGGTACAGGTCCAATATTGTCAGTGAGTTAGCGGCGACCAGAGGCGGAGTTTTTTTCGGAGAAGCGTGCGAATTCTCGCTCGAGAATTCAACCCACCTCAATCATGATTTGTGCGGCGGAATTGCACTGCCCTGCGCCCGAAAAATCTTGTCCCGAGACGCGCGGTGACGTCAAGCTGCCTGTGTAAATAGCTCGAGGGTGTGGTTCTTCCAGTCCTCGTTAAAGCGACTGAAAATCGCATA
>DATEVZ010000238.1:0-19535 GCA_035258265.1 Candidatus Acidiferrales bacterium | reverse complement strand
TGGTATTTACGTGGCAGCAGTGAACCGCGTCGGGCACGAAATCCTCGCGGCCGGCGGCGACGGCCTGGAATTCTGGGGTGGCTCGTTTCTGTGCGATCCACAAGGAGTGATTCTCGCGGAGGCGTCCACCGATCGCGAGGAGATTTTGTACGGCACCATAGACCTCGCGCACCTCGAAGATGTCAGGCGCAATTGGCCGTTTTTGCGGGACCGGCGAATCGACGCATATAAGGGCATCGAACAGCGTTTCCTCGACGAGAAACCTTGAAGCTAAACCCCCGAACGAATCTCCTGGATGAAAATGCCACGCTTGCGGCGCTCGGCTTTTCCATGCCCGCCGAATGGGAAAAGCATGAAGCTACATGGCTCGGATGGCCGCACAATCCCACCGACTGGCCGGGCAAACTCGAACCGATTCAATGGGTGTATGGCGAGATCGCGCGCAAAATTGCGCCCGGCGAAGCCGTGCGGATTCTGGTGAATTCGCGGGAGCATGAATCGCAGGTCCGCAAAATTCTGACACAGGTGGGAGTCGGCGCGAGCCGCGTGCAGTTTTTCCGTTTTCAGACGAACCGCGGATGGACGCGCGATTTCGGGCCGACTTTTGTGCGGCGCGCCAAGCCCCGGAGCGAGGTCGCCATCGCACGATTTCGGTTTAATGCCTGGGCGCGCTATCCCGATTGGCACAAGGACGATGCGATCCCAGGGCAAGTGGCGCGGCGACTTAAGTATGAGATTTTTCCCGTGGATTATCGTGGGAGGGAAGTGGTTCTCGAGGGCGGCAGCATCGACGTGAATGGTCGCGGCACCTTGCTGACGACCGAGGAATGCCTTCTGGATCAAAAGCGCCAAGTGCGGAATCCCGGATTCAGCCGCGCGGATACCGAAGTGGTGTTGCGCGATAACCTAGGCGTGAAAAATATCGTCTGGCTCGGCAAGGGTATCGCGGGCGACGATACGCACGGGCACGTCGACGATCTTTGCCGGTTCGTGGATCGCCGCACTGTGGTGTTGGTGCGCGAGAAGAATCGGAACGATTCGAATTACAAGCCGCTCGAAGAGAATTGGGAGCGTCTGCGCGGTGCGCGCTTGGAAGACGGCGGCAAGATGGACGTAGTGGCGCTACCGATGCCTGCGCCGCTGCATTTTGACGGAGTACGGCTGCCAGCGAGCTACGCAAACTTTTACATTTCGAATTCAGTTGTGCTCGTACCTACATTCAACGATCCGAACGATCGTGTCGCATTGGGGATTCTCGGCGAGCTATTTTCTGATCGCGCCGTCCTGGGCATCCACGCGGTGGATTTGGTATGGGGCTTCGGCACGCTTCACTGTTTGACGCAGCAACAGCCGGCGCGCTGATATCGCAGCGGCTCGTAGAACGAAGTCGCGTAGCTCCAGTCAAACGGGAAGCCGTGCTAGCCGCGGGTTCGTTTGATTCAGGGCTGCGATTGAGTCGCAAGGCATATTACGTGCGTTACGTCCCGGAAGCGTGCGCCATCCGCCAGCATCTTCCCTTCACCATTCCTGACCTGATTCGGCGAGCCGAACTCTATGACGAGACTCAACTGGCTTTGTTGCGAAAACATCCCACGCTGCCCGGACAGCGCAAACAAGAAGTCGAGGACCTAGCAGCGACGCTCTCACGCATCGATTCTTTGGATTTCGCTTCATTTCTCACAATGACGAAAGGCGATGGGACGGTGGCGGACGAGATCACCAAGCTGTTTCGACGCGCGGCCCCATTTTTCAGGATTGTTGCGTGCTTGGGAGAAAGAATCCGTTCATCCGTCAATCGTAGCGCTGCGAGCCGCAATTGCTGACGATGAAGCTTATAGGTGAGGGCGAGCGATTTTTGCGGGTCGTCACTGTCTGTCTAATGCGATTCTCGACGTTGGGGATAATCCACTCTGACGGTTTGAATTTCATACGGACGAATGGGCAGTGTGAATTGTCCGTTTGTCGTCACCGGGAACGACGATTCTTCCGGCTGCTCCACGAGATTTGTGAGCTTAGCGCTCGTGGCGCCAGCGGGAACGCCGATCCGCACGTCACTGCTTTTCCCGGCCCACTCATAGAAGCGTAGAATCAGCGCGTTGCTATCTTCCGCCTTCTTCACGGCCGTGAGCACTACATTCTCGGGCTCTATCGTTACCAGCGACTGGCGCGGCAGCCATTTTCCATCATGCGCCGGCACCTGCATAGCTTGCAGTTTGTAGTTGAAATCGTAACCATGCCGCACAGTGAGACTGCGTTTCCAATCGCCTGCGTGCGGGTAGAGCGCATAGCTGAAATGATGATGGCCGCGGTCTGCGTCGGGATCGGGCCACGTGGGGGAACGCAGCAGCGAAATTCGCAGCTCGTTGCTCTTCGCGTCGTAGCCGTATTTTGATTCGTTGATCAGGCTGAAACCGTGACTGGCGTCACCGAGATCGGCCCAGCGCAGCGCGGGGACCTCAAACTTCGCCGCTTCCCAGCTATTGTTGCGCGTGGTCGGACGCTCGATCGAACCGTAAGGGATTTCATAGGTGGCATTACCGCTCACAGCAGCGAGCGGAAACGCAGCCTTTAGGAGAACGTGCGTTTCGTGCCAATCAATATCGTTAACTACGTCGATACGATCAAGGCCCCCATAGAGGGTAATGTCCTGCACGAATGTCGATTGCTGCCATTTACGCGTGACGCGAATCGCTGCGCGCAACGGACCGCGTTCAATTAATTGTACGGAATCTGCCTTATCGAGTTTCGTAAATTGCTTCTCAAAGTCTGCATCGATGTTCCAGGCGTCGTAGTCCTTCGGTGTGTCTTTGAAAGCTACGAGTTCGTTTCCGCAGCCGCCTGCGGCGATGGACTCGAACTTCGACTGTTTATCGTAGAGGCTGGTGATGCATCCAGTTTGAGCATCGACCGTCACACGAAGCAGTGCGTTTTCCAGTGTCAAGCCACTTGTGTGCAAATCGGTTCTGGCGTCGTTTGGGCCGGGCATCACGTGAAGAACTTCGTATCCGAGGGATGGCACGTCCGTTGCCTGGATCAGCAAATGATACGTATTGGTTTCCGCGTCGGACGAAAGCGCCTGGAACAGCAGGGGCTTGCCGTGCTCATCCAACACCGAGATACCGTTCTTTTCGGCTTCGGGCATTTGAACATCAGCGGTGACTAGATCGGTTCGTTCCCACGCGAGCGGATTAAAAACCAGCACCGGAACTCCGCCTCCACTGGCCGAACTTGTATTTACTTGGCTGGCCAAGGTTTTCAGCGCACTGGAAGTGGCTTCGGCGGCGGCCCAGCGCACCATGTCGTAATCCTTCTGCGCGTCCTGATAAATCACACCGATGCCGGAGCCCGCCGCGAGGTCGTGAAACTGGTTGAACAAGACCTTCTTCCACGCTTCGGTTAGCTCGATTGCGGGGTATCTAGCGCCCGAGAGCCACGCGAGCGAGGAATATTTCTCGGCATTGAGCATTTCCTCTTCGCTCTCGCGCATATTACGCTTGTGATTGGCTTGCGTTGTAAATACGCCACGATGGTATTCGAAATACAACTCGTCGTTCCAAATCGGCAGGCTGATCTTGCCGTCCGCGGCGGGCGGTAATTTCGTATCAGCGGTCGGGATGGATTTGTAGTTCCAGACCGGGGAGTGCTCGGTATCCAACTTCCCTTCGACATCAGAGAAGAATCCCTGAGCGACGCCGAAAAAAGCTTTTGGAAACACCACTTGCGGCGCTGTCCATCGGTCGCCGCTATCGAGCATAGCGCGCGTGGGACCGCCTCCGTGATCGCCGACGCCAAACAGATGCATCATTTCGCTGACGCCGGGATTGCGGTCTCGCGACATGGCGACGTCTGCCGCAATTTGGACTGGATCAATTTCGTTCACATAATCGTGCGGAAAATAGGTGAGCACGCGGCTACCGTCGGGCGATTGCCACCAGAAAAGTTTCATCCGCAGCTTGTTGGTATCGTTCCAGGCCATCTTCTGCGTAACGAAATAGTCGATTCCAGATTTCTTGTATATCTGCGGCAGTTGCCAGTTATAGCCAAACGAATCTGGATTCCAGCCGATGCGAACATCCACTCCGAATTTCTCTCTAAAATAGCGTTTACCCAAAAGCAATTGGCGCACCAACGATTCTCCGTCCGGCATATTCAGGTCCGGCTCGACCCACATGCCACCGACCAATTCCCAGCGGCCTTGCTTCACGCGGTCGAGAATCTCCTGATACATTGCAGGATATTTCTGAGCCATCCATTCGCTATAGGCCGCGGCGGATTGCGTGAAGGTGTACTGGGGGTATTCGTCCATGAGCTGGAGCGCGCTGGAGAATGTCCGCCGGACCACATCCACGGTTTCCGTCCAAGGCCACAGCCAGGCGGCGTCGATGTGCGAGTTGCCGGTCAAACGGACCGAAGTTCCCTGCAGGCTGGGTTTGAGCACTTCCAGCAAGCTCTGGGATCTTTCGAGCGAAGCGTCGAATGCCTTTTGATCAGCTTGCTGAAGCGCGTTCAAGTCCACGGCAGCGGCAGCGGTTTCCAATTGCTGCTGAGTGGTTTGGGCCGCAGCCCCCAGCGGAAAAACTAGCTCCGCGACGGATTCAATTTCCTGAAGGAGCTCAGAAGGGTTGGGACGCGACGGTGTAAACTCGATTCGAACATTGGCGCCGGCAAAATATTTCTGATCAACCGTGTGCAAAAGCTTTATCGCGACTAACACTTTGTCGCCTAGCTTGGCGTGATCGAACAGAACGATCGGCTCCAGGTCCTCACCCATCGCCACGCGGCGTCCGTTGAAATAGATGATTTCGGGCATGGGTCCATTCGCGTACGCCACAAATTGAAACCAAACTCTTGTGCCGGTGAGGTCATAACCATTCAGCGTCTGCGGAATTTCGATCCAGCGCCAATACCAGACGGCTTCGGTTGGTGCCTGCGTGCTTTTTTTTACGGTTGGCCACCCCGAGTCATCGAGATCGGTGGATTCTCCGTGCGCCACATCGCCGGCATGGAAACGCCAATCATCCGCGGGCAAACCGACCAGCGCCGACAGTTCCTTAACGGTGGTCTGAGTTCGGACCGAGAGCGCCTGAACCGCTTTCTCAGCAGCTGACTGCGACTGAGCTGCGGCATCCGTTACAGCGAAGAGCAAGACTACAAAGACAGCGACGACAATATATCTGCGCGGCGCGCAGGTGCGCGTTGCGCGGTAGTAAGAGCTCATGCACAGATCCTTTCCTCGAATGGTGTAGCCGAAAACCTGGGGGTCCAGGCTTTAGGCAACATGAAGCAGGTTTCATGATTTGGCGGGGCGGATTATAAAGCAAGGTAAACCTCCTGTAGTATTGTTTCCGTCGAAACGAAATTCAAATGAAGCCAGACGACTCAGATTGGCGGGATTGGCCGCTGGAGGAGCGCGAACGACAGTATTCGCCGAGCCGTTGCGTGCCGGCGTACGCTCCTTACTTCGAAGCATACGTGGCGCGCAGCCGTGACGCCGAAAGGCGCTCTCGTGGGCACAAGGATATGCGTTGGGGTGATCGGGCTGACGAGACTTTCGATTATTTTCCCGCTGCCGTCGCTGGTGCGCCCCTGCTCGTTTACTTTCATGGAGGGTATTGGCAGGAGCTGTCGAAAAACGAATCGCTTTTTGCGGCGCCCGACTGCGTTGCGAACGGCATTGCTTTTGCGGCGATTGACTACACCCTTGCGCCGACGGCCAAGCTTGAAACCGTCGTTGACCAAGCCCGTCGTGCTCTTGCTTCCTTGCATCGGCAAGCCGCAGCGCTGGGGTTCGACGCGCGCAGGATATATGTTGCGGGCAGTTCCGCAGGAGCACACCTCGCCGCGATGTTGTTGGTAGAAGGCTGGCAAACAGATTGTGGATTGCCGGCTGGAGCCGTTGCCGGCGCCATACTTCTGAGCGGCATCTACGATCTGGAGCCCCTGGTTGGGACGTACATTGATGCAGCCCTGCACCTGAGTACTGCTGATGTCTCAACACTCAGTCCTGCTCGCCTAAAACTCGGTCGGCCGGTAAAAACGCTTGTGGCCTGGGCCGAAAATGAGACCTCAGAATTCAAGCGGCAAAGCCAAGCGTTTGCTTCGCAGTTGCGAGCCAGTGGCTTTCATGTTTCGGAGTTTGAAGTTGCTAGACAGAATCATTTCGATATTGTGTTTGGGCTCGCCGATGCTACGACGCTACTTGGAAGCGCGACAATTGCACTCATCAAGGCAAGCGATGGCCCACTTCGATGATTTGCCCCGCAGTGCTGCGAATTTGAAAAGCCGCAATGTTACGCCCGGATTTCTGTCAGGAACTTCTCCACGAACGTATGGACGTCGAGGAATGAATTGTAGAGCGGGACTGGCGCAACACGCATGATGTCCGGCTCGCGCCAATCGCAGATGATACCGTGGTGCGCGAGGCTTTCGCACACAGCTCGGCCGTTCTTGGTAACCCGCAGCGAGAGTTGCGCGCCGCGTTGCGCAGGATCGCGAGGCGTGATGATCGAAAAGCCTTCCTGCGGCTTTTGCTCCAACAGAAATTCCAGATAGGTGGTCAACCTTTCGCTCTTGGCGCGTAGCTTCTCCATTCCTACTTCGTCGAAAATATCCATCGAGGCGCGTAGTGCCGCCATGGATAGAATGGACGGATTGCTTAACTGCCAGCCTTCGGCGCCGGCGATGGGCTGAAACTGCGGCTCCATGCGGAAGCGCGCGTCCTTGTCATTCCCCCACCAGCCTGCGAACCGCGGCAGATCCGGATTACGCGCGTGGCGCTCGTGCACGAAGCATCCCGCAATGCAGCCGGGGCCGCCGTTCAAGTATTTGTAGTTGCACCAGACGGCGAAGTCCGGATTCCAATCGTGTAGCTTCACCGGAATATTTCCCGCGGCGTGCGCCATGTCAAAGCCGACGGCGCAGCCCTTGGCGTGTGCCGCTTCAGTGATTCGCGCACATTCGAAGGCCTGCCCGCTGTAGTAGTTCACGCCGCCGAGCATGAGCAGCGCGATCCGCTCGCCTTCTGCAGCGAGCAACTTTTCGATGTCCTCGGTGCGAATTGTTGTCTCGCGTGGACGCGGAGCTATTTCAACTAGCGAACTCGCCGGATCATACCCGTGGTACCGGATTTGCGACTGGACAGCATACTGGTCGGAGGGAAACGCGTTGGATTCGACGACGATTTTATTTCGCGCACCTTTAGGCCGGTAGAAGGAAACGAGCATAAGGTGCAGGTTCACCGTAAGCGAATTCATCACCACCACTTCCTCTGGCAACGCACCAACAAGCCGCGCGGTGGGCGCTGCGAGCATTTCGTGATACGGCACCCAGGGATTTTGTGCGTGGAAATGGCCTTCCACACCGAGCTTGGCCCAGTCCTCCAGTTCCCGCTCGACGTAGCCACGCGCGGTTTTTGGCTGCAAGCCGAGAGAATGGCCACTCAGATACACGCAGTCGGCGCCGTCAGGAGTTTTTGGAATGTGAAAAAGATTTCGATAGCCCGCAAGCGGATCGCGGGCGGTCATCGCCAGAGCACAGTCGCGGCCCACTTCGAATTTATCTCCCGCCACCTTACAGATCCTCCAGAGGAGTCAAGTCGCGCCGAATCAGTAAATCCGCCTTTTGCCAATCGAGGTCTTCGATTCGGGCAATTGAATCACACAGTTCCGTTAGCAGCCGATCCTGAATCTTCCCGCGCGCGAGCGCCACGGAATAAGGCACGCGATGAAAAGTCACCATCGCATACTTGGGCACGAAAAGACGGGGATACTTGACTTCTAGCGCGAGTTCCACTCTCTTTTTGAACAGAAACCGAGGGTCGGCCACACGATCGCGCATTTCGATGAAATTCTCGAGCGCGAGATCCGCGATGGCGTCGGTATTCGTCTTTCGTACCCTTTCGAAATCAACGAATAACTTCGGCCAATCGGGGCCGTGGCGATCCAAAAGCTCGAGGAAGAGCGTGCAATCTTCGAACGCGCAATTCATTCCCTGCCCGAAGAAAGGCACGATGGCGTGGGCGGCGTCGCCGAGCAGCAAGGCTTTCCCGTCTACATGCCACGGGGAACATTTGATGGTGACCATCGAACCGGTCGGGTTGTTCGAGTAGTTTTCTTTCAGCTGCGGCATCCATGGAACCGCATCGGGAAATCTCTCTGCGAAAAACTCGAGCGCTTTTTCACCCGTATCAAGCGTCGCGAAGCTTTCTTTACCCTCAAACGGCAAGAAGAGGATGCACGCAAACGTCCCGTCAATATTGGGCAAGGCGATCAGCATGTAAGAACCGCGCGGCCAGATGTGCAGTGCATTAGGCTCGAGCATGTGTTTGCCGCCGAGCCCTGCCGTTATCGTGAACTCCTTGTAGCCGTAGTCGAGATATTCCTGCGATAAACCAAACTGACTGAGCCTTTGCATTTCCAGGCGAATCGCCGATGCCGAACCATCGGTGCCGATCACGACTTCGGAGTCGACGGTCGTCTCGCGGCCGGTTTCGTCGTTGCGAAAGCGTACGACTCCGGTTGCCACGTCGAAGCCAATGCAGCGTTCGCCGAAATGTATAGCGACGCCGCGCCCTTCCGCGGCATTCATGAGCGCCACATTCAGATCGGCGCGAGAGATCGAATTAATGACTTCGGTATCATTCTTGCCGTACGGCTGAAAAGTGAGAGCGCTGCTGAGGGAGTGCATCATGCGCCCCTTCATCGGCACGATGATGCGGCGCATTTCATCCCAAAGGCCAGCTTCGCGCAACGCATGAATCCCGCGCGTTGAGACCGCGAGGTTAATCGAACGCCCTGCGCTGGCGCGTACCCGGCGCATGTCCGGGCGCCTTTCGTAAATCTGCACGTGAAATCCGCGTTGTACCAGGGAAATTGCCAGCAGAGGACCGGTTAGCCCTGCTCCAACCAGTGTGATGGATTTAGAGCCTTCGCGCATATTTAGGAAAGTGCACCGAACGCCGGAGACTCACGATGGGAATGATCATCCTTCAAGATATGTTCGCGCTTCCCACAATTCCGGGAAGAATTTCTTATCGAGAGTCAGCTTCAGATAGGAAGACCCGGCGCTGCCCCCGGTGCCCATGCGAATGCCGATGGTGCGTTCAACCATTTGAATATGCCGCAGCCGCCACCCCACGACCAGTTCATCAAACTCCGTCAAGCGTTCGCAGACGTCGATCCAGTCACGGTGATTGCGCTCGTCGCGGTAAAGCGCGTGGATGGCTTGCGCACGCGCCTGGAATTTCTCGGCTTCGGTTGCATTGGCGCCGGGATGAGACAGCGTTCCCAAAGCTTCCAGAGCTTGAAAGAATACATCGCGCAGAGAGTCTTCGCGCAACCTGCGATCTAGAACGGCATGGGTTTCCGGTGTCAATTCGTGGTAGCGCAGCATCTTTTCGTCCTTCAGGCCGCAGAGGAACTCCAGTTCGCGGAACTGCTCGGACTGGAAGCCGCTGGCCGGCGCCAGTTTTTCGCGAAACGCGAGGAAATGTGTGGGCAGCATCGTTTCGAGGATGGTGAACTGCTCGACCAGTACGCGCATGATTTCCGTGCAGCGACGCAGGAGGCGCGCGGCTTCGTAGACTCCATCGCGCGACGTGGGATCCGCGGCCGCGGCGCGCAGATTCGCAACGACTGCGTCCAAATCGTGCAGCAACTCCTTGAACCACAGCTCGTACGTCTGGTGAACGATGATGAATAGCAATTCGTCATGATGGGGAGGCGAAGATTCCGGATGCTGCAGCGTCAATAATTCGGGGACCCCGAGGTATGAGCTGTAAGTCAACTTTTTTTCGCTTCTTTCGCCGCTCGCTCGCGAATCGTTTCGTTCTGACGCGCCATGAACTGGACAGCCGACGGAGCTTCCTTTTCGTTCGGTGCTGCCCGCGGCCGCAGAATCTTCTGTCGCATCAGTCTGCTCGTGTTTGCCGAGCCATTTTGCCGCATTCGCTCCGAGCAGCTTCGTCTTCACCGACTGCGAGAACCGGCTTCCGCGAATCAGCGCGCCAGCATGCTCTTCGCCAAGCGGAAATGGGTAGTCGGAGCCTAGTAGCACGCGATCCTGACCCATGGTTTCCACCAGGAATTGCAGAGCGCGCTCATCGAACACTGCAGAATCAACGTAAAACCTGTCCAGATAATGGCTGGGTGGAAATTGTGACCCACCGCGCGCCGCCGGTTGATGGTGCCAGGCGTTTTCGAGCCGCCCCAGAAGAAATGAGAAACTGCCGCCGCCATGCGCAAAACAAATTCGCAGCTTCGCAGGCAAGCGATCAAACGCCCCGCTCACGATCATGGAAACCAGGGCCAATTGAGTTTCTGCTGGCATGCCCACCGTCCACGGCATCATGTATTTCGGCATGCGTTGCGAGGCCATCATGTCCCAAGGATGAACCAGCACGGCGGCGCCTTCGTCGGCGCAATGATGCAGAAACGTCAAGATGCCGGGATCATCGAGATTCTTTTCGCCGACGTGATTGCCGATTTCGACACCGACATGCCCGTCGTGCATGCAGCGAGTAAGCTCCGTACAGGACGCGTCAATATCCTGCAGCGGTACCTGGCACAGCGATTGCAGTCTTCCCTTGCCTCGGTTGCACATTTCCAATGCGGCATGATTAAAAAGGCGCGCACATTCAAGGGCACACTGCGGCTCGCGGTTGTAGGCGAAAAGAACGGGAGTCGCGGAAATTATCTGCCGGTCTATTCCATCCCGGTCCATCTCCTCGAGACGCACTTCCGCATCCCAGCAAGCCGAGGTTATGCGCCGAAATTCGCGTTCCCCGAGCATGATTACGGCTTTGCCGGGTTCGGTGTGCTTGATGCACGGCCAATCGGGCGTACCGAATCGCGCCGCCAAGTCCGGCCAGGACTCCGGGAAAAAATGCGTGTGGATGTCAGTGACTGGCATCTTTGTTTGTGATTTCCGCGGACCCTAAGCTACCTGGGCGCCGGCTTGCCCGGGTGAACTGAGCCGCAATTCGGGCACACTCGCAATTGTTCGTTTTGGTAGAACCGCTCGAAAAGCGGCGGCAGATCCTTGACAATACTCTTCAAAAGTACTTCCGCGCGATGGACCAGGTGATGACAGTTCCCGCAATACCATTCAAACCCGTCCTTGGCACCTTCGGGACGCGGAATTTCGACTACCAGACCGATGGTTCCCGGCGTGTGACGTTGCGGCGAATGGCGCATATGCTTGGGAAGTAAAAATATCTCGCCTTCCTTGATGGGGATTTCGATGGGTGGTTTTCCCGGCTGTTCCATCACTCGAATGAAAATATCGCCTTTCAATTGGTAGAAAAATTCCTCGGTGGGATCGTCGTGATAATCCACGCGCTGATTGGGTCCGCCGACGACGGTCACGATAATGTCGCCGTCGTCCCAAACCTGCGCGTTGCCAACCGGCGGCTTCAATTTGTCGCGATTGGCCTCAATCCAGCCTTGAAAGTTGAAAGCCTTCAACGTCTTGATGGATGGCATTATTTCTTCCTTTCCGCCGTAGCAACCGGCTTATAGGCGATCGCCTTCATTTCGATGAGCAGGTGGGGATGTGGCAGCTCGCGAACGGCGACGGTGGTGCGCGCCGGTCCATTTTCGTCGAAGTATTGGGCGTAAATCTCGTTGTAAGCCGCAAAATCGTTCATGTTTAGAAGAAAAGTGGAAATCTCCACAACATCGTTCAACTCCGCATCCATGCTCGCCAGAATGTCGCGAATATTTTCTATCAAGGCGCGCGTCTGCGCACAAATGTCTAGCTTCGTCGCGCCCGATGAATCGGTATCCGCGCCTGCGATGGAATTGTCCGCGCGGCGCGAACTGGTGCCCGAGACGAAAAGATAGTCGCCGGCGCGTTTGATGTGCGGGAAACGGCCCCGCGGCTGGGCTTTCCCTGGAACTACCTTGCTGTCCATTCCCATCAATCACTCAACTTAACGCAGATATTGTTCAGTTCGGAATAAAAGTTCAAGGAGTGCATCCCGCCTTCGCGGCCAATGCCGGAAAGGCCCGCTCCTCCAAAGGGAGTCCGCAAGTCGCGCAAAAACCAGCAGTTCACCCAGGTGATTCCCACGCGCAACTTTTCCGCAACACGATGGCCACGCTTCAAATTCGTGGTCCACACGGAAGCCGCCAGGCCGTACTTCGTATCGTTCGCTTTGGCGATGGCTTCTTCTTCGCTATCGAAGGGAGCGACGTGACATACAGGCCCGAAAATCTCTTCTTTCACGCAACGGGCGGTCTCGGGAAGCCCCGTGAGAATTGTCGGTTGGATATAGAAGCCATTATCGCGGGCGTCGTCGAAGGAAGGTACGCCACCGCCGGTTACGACTGTGGCGCCTTCATCGCGCGCGAGTTGATAGTAGGAGAGGACTTTGGCGCGATGTTCCTTTGAAATCAGCGGACCCGTCTTTGTGGCTTCTTCCATCGGCCAGCCGAGACGCAAGCCTTCCGCGCGTTGTTTGAGTGCCGCCACAAGCCGATCGAAGATCTTGCGCTCTACGTATAAGCGCTCGGCGCACAAACACACTTGGCCAGTATTCATGAACACCGCGTCGGCCAGGCCACCGATCGTTTGCTCGAAATCACAGTCCGCAAAAACGATCGCCGCATTCTTTCCGCCCAGCTCAAATGATAGTGGTTTCACCGTGGGCGCAGCGGCGCGCATGATGGCAGCACCCGTGCGCGATTCTCCGGTAAAGGTGATGGCGTCCACTCCCTGGTGCGTGGTCAAAAATTCGCCTGCAGAATCCGGCCCGAAACCGTGGACCAAATTGAAAACACCGGCCGGCATGCCGGCTGCTTGCATCACTTCGGCGAGCAAGGTCGCCGTCGCTGGCGTCTCCTCAGAAGGTTTGACGACAACGCAGTTTCCGCATGCGAGCGCGGGAGCAACTTTCCACGTTAGCAGTAAGAGCGGCAGATTCCAGGGAGTAATGATGCCAACGACACCGAGCGGCTTACGCACCGCGTAATTCAGCGCGACGGCGTTATCCGGAGTTTCGGTGCGAAATGACTCGAGGCCCGCCGACTTTAGAATGTCTGCAAAGAATCGGAAATTTGCGGCGCCCCGCGGAACATCGATGCGCGAAGCGAGAGAGATGGGCTTACCCGTGTCCGCGACTTCTGCTTGCAGAAAATCCTGGAAGCGCGCTTCGATGCCGTCGGCGATTTTGTGCAGCATCGCCGCACGCTTCGGCACCGGCAAGCAGCCCCATTCTCCGGCAAGCGCCCGGCGCGCCGCGGCAACGGCGTGGTCAACCGTGGCGCGATCCGCTTCGGCCACCTGTGCAATGATCGAGCCGTCAGCCGGATTCACGTCGGCGAACTCACGCGCACCGCTCACAAAACGGCCGTTAATATAGTTCTGAAGGAGCTTCACGGAGAATTTGCGATCAGGCAAGGCCACAACGACCCGCTGACCGCTTTTAGAACGATACCAAAAACGAGCGGAGTTAGGACACCGAATTGCCCGGAACTATGCTCATCGCCGTCACGTCACGGCCGGTGCGACCTGGCGTGGCCCGAGCACACTACTTAGTGGATGCCTGAGGCGGTGAACCTTGCGAAAGAACCTGATGCGGCGTTGGAATTTGCGACGCATCCCAACCTCCGCCGAGCGCTTCGACCAATTGAACGCTGGCGGTCATCTGCTGTATGCGCAGGTTGACGGCCGTCTGTTGATTGCTGAGAAGCGTGGTCTGGGCGGTGATCACGTTGAGGTAAGGATCAATTCCCAATTTGTAGCGGTCCGTGGCAATCTTCAGATTTCGCTCCGCCGACGTCACAGCAGTGTCTTGCTGTTGTATTTCAGCCGAGAGAATTCGCAGCGAGGCGAGATTGTCTTCCACCTGTTGAAAGGCCGTCAGCACCGTCTGGCGGTAGTTCGCTACGGTTTCATCGTACTGTGCGCGGAATTGCATGACGGTGGCCCGGCGCAATCCGCCGTCGTAAATCGTTTCGGACAAGCTGGGACCCGCCGAAAAAAATCGGCTTGGCCACGTAAACCAACTGGTGAAAGACCGCGATTCCAGGCCAAGAGACGCGCTCAGGGTTAGCGTCGGATAGTAGGCAGCATACGCTACGCCAATCTGCGCGTTGGCTTGCTCCATAAGCCGCTCGTTCGCTGCAACGTCTGGACGGCGCTCCAGCAATTGAGATGGAACGCCAAAGGGAATCGCGGGCGGATTCGACTTCAGAGGCTCAGCCTGAATCGAAAATGTGGAAGCCGGCTCACCCACGAGCATGGCAATCGCATGTTCAAACTGGGACCGGAGGATACCGAGATTTGTGTCCTGGGCTTGCGTGGTTTCCAGCTGAGTTTCGGCCTGCGCCACCGCCTCGTCCGAATCGATTCCAGTGTCGTAGAGAGCTTTGGTGAGGTTTAGCGACTCCTGGAAAGCGATCACGGTGGAGTCCAGCAATTGCTTCAGATTGTCCTGCCCGCGTAGCTCATAATAATCCACCGCGACTTCGGCTTGAGCCGTGAGGCGAATGTTTTCGAGATCCGCCGCGCTAGCTTGTGCCGAAGCGGTGTTTGCGCGAACTTGATTGCGGACTCGGCCCCACAGATCGGGCACCCACGTTGCGTCGAATGGCAAACTGTAAAATGTTGAAGTGCCGGGTGTTACGGCTAGTGAGGCCGCAGCGCCTTGACGTGACTTCACGATCGAGGGGTCCACGGCGAGCGTGGGGAAGTATTGTGAACGGGCCTGTTTGACGAGCGCCCGCGCCGCCATGTAGCTCGCCATGGCAGACTGCACATTCTGGTTGGAAACGTTCACCTTCTCTTCCAAGGCGTTCAATTGTGGATCGTTGAACATCTCCCACCATTTTCCGTGCAGGACGTTATCGCTCGGCTGCGCCTGTTTCCAGCCGTCTGTTTTGCTGAAGTCAGCCGGCGTGAGTTCCTTGTAAGCAGCAGGGGCTTGTGCGGGCGGCTTTTGATATTTGGGTCCCACGGTGCAGCCGCCAACGAGAAGTGCTGTGCCTATAGATGCCACAAGTATTCTTCGGCGGAATCCATTGATCAGAAAAATTCTCTCATCGCTGTGCCGTACCGAGTGGTTTGAGGATTTTATGAATCGCAAAGTGCCTTTCATCAATCGGCTGGCTCCTCTGCCGTAGCTCCCATGGCGTGATGGTGTGTGCGAGCCCAGCGAACTCGCAGACGGTCCAAATAAAGATAGACGACGGGCGTGGTGTACAAAGTGAGCATCTGGCTCACGATCAAGCCGCCGATAATGGTGATGCCTAATGGCCGGCGCAGCTCAGAGCCGGTCCCCGTGCCCAAAGCCAGTGGCAGTGCGCCAAAGAGCGCCGCCATGGTGGTCATCAGGATCGGCCGGAAACGCAGCAGGCAGGCTTGATAGATCGCTTCTTCGGAGGTTTTGTTTTCCTGGCGCTCTGCAGCCAGAGCGAAATCAATCATCATGATGGCGTTTTTCTTCACGATTCCAATCAGCAGGATCACGCCTATGAGTGCAATAACGCTGAGGTCCACGTGGAAAAGCAAGAGTGCCAGCACCGCGCCCACGCCAGCGGAGGGAAGCGTGGATAGAATCGTAATCGGATGAATGTAACTTTCGTAAAGAATGCCCAGGACGATATAGACCGCCATGAGCGCGGTGATAATCAGAAACGGCTGGGTCGAAAGAGACGACTGAAAGGCCTGTAACGTTCCCGAGAACATTCCATGAATGGTGGAGGGAACACCCATACGCTGCTGCATTTGAGTAATGGCCGTTGCGGCATCACTGAGGGCTACTCCCGGCGCCAGGTTGAAAGACACTGTTACGGACGGGAACTGGCCCTGATGGTTCACCGAGAGCGGCGCTGTCTTCGGAGCGTAGTGCGTGACGGCGCTGAGCGGAACTTCCTTCCCCACCGACGGGCGGATATAAATGTCGTTCAGCGACGAGGGATCCTGCCAGTATTGCGGAGCGACCTCCATCACCACGTGGTATTGATTCAAAGGTGTATACATGGTGGATACCTGGGCTTGGCCGAAGGCTTCATACAATGTGTTGTCTATCATCTGCGCGGTGATGCCCATGCGAGCGGCTGTATCGCGGTCGTAAACCAGCGCAGCCTGCAAACCGCTATTCTGCTGATCGGTATTTACGTCGGTGAGCATCCGCAATTTCCGCATCTCCGTGAGAAGGCGCGGACCCCATGCCACCAAATCGTCGATGTTGTCACTCTGAATCGTGTACTGATATTGCGCGTTGCTCTGCCGGCCCCCGATGCGCAAATCCTGGCCGGCCTGGAGGAAAACCGTCGCCCCCGGTATGGAAACCAGCTTGGGACGGAGGCGATCAATCACCTGACTGGAGCTGATCTTGCGTTCTGAAAGAGGCTTCAACGCCAGATAGACAAATCCGGTATTGACGGCCCCACCGCCACCCGTGAACGCGCCGACGTTTTCCACCGCGGGGTCGGTCTTGATGATGTCAACGAACCGCAGGGTTAGATTTTGCATCGCCTGGAAGGAGATGTCCTGAGCGCCCTGGATGCCGCCAAAAACGGTGCCATTATCCTGCTGCGGGAAAAAGCCCTTGGGCACGATGTAGAAGAGGAATACATTCAGCGCGATCGTCACCAGCAGGACAAAAAGCGTGAGCGCCGAGTGTTGCAGCACCCATTTCAGGGTACGTTCGTAGAATCCCAACATACCGGCAAAGACTTTCTCGCTCGCCTGAAAGACTCGCCCATGTTTTTCTTCTTCGGGATTCTTCAGAAGCCGCGAGCACATCATTGGCGTGGTGGTCAAAGAAATCGCGAGGGAAACCAGAATCGCGACGGACAGGGTGACGGCGAATTCGCGGAACAGGCGCCCGACGATTCCGCCCATCAGCAGAATTGGAATGAAAACTGCCACCAGCGAAATGCTGATCGAGAGCACGGTGAACCCAATTTCCTCCGCCCCCTTCAACGCGGCTTCCATCGGACTCATTCCCTGCTCGAGATATCGCGAAATGTTTTCGATCACCACGATGGCGTCATCCACTACAAAGCCGGTGGCGATCGTGAGTGCCATCAAGGACAGATTGTCGATGCTGTACCTGCAGAGATACATCACGCCGAAGGTGCCAATCAGAGAAACAGGAACGGCGACGCTGGGAATCAAAGTGGCACGAACGTTCCGGAGGAAGAGAAAGACCACCAAAATGACCAAGGCAATGGAGACCGCCAGAGTTCGTTCCACATCGCTCACGGAAGCTCGGATGGTGGCGGTGCGGTCCAGCACAATAGTAAAATTCATTGCCGCGGGAATGGAGGCTTCCAGAGACGGAATCGATTCCCGAATACGGTCAACGGTGTCAATGATATTGGCGCCCGGCTGGCGGAAAATGACCAGCAGCACGCACGGCTTTCCGTTGAGGAACCCCGCAGCGCGTATGTTTTCCACCTGATCGTAAACATCAGCGACATCGGAAAGCTTTATGGCCGCGCCGTTGTGATACCCAATGACCAAGTCCTTGTAATAATCCGCCTTCAAAAGCTGGTCGTTGGCGACGATATCAGCAGTCGTCTCGCCATTGGTGATCTGCCCTTTTGCCAGATTCGCATTTTGGCGGCTCAGCATCGCATTAACGTCTTGCAGTCCGAGCCCATAGCTATTCAATTGGGTGGGATTCAACTCGACCCGCACGGCGGGCAATGAGCTGCCGCCGACGCTCACTTGTCCGACCCCCTGAATTTGCGAAAGTCTTTGCTCGACGATCGTGGACGCCGCGTCGTACATGGGGCCGCGATCGTAGACGTTCGACGTCAATCCCAAAATCATAATGGGCGCGTCGGCAGGATTCACCTTGCGGTACGTGGGATTCGCGGGCAGGTTCGCGGGAAGATAGCTTCGCGCCGCATTGATCGAAGCCTCCACGTCGCGTGCGGCGCCGTCAATATTCCGGTTCAGGTCAAACTGCAGAGTGATGCTGGTGGTGCCGAGAAAACTGGAGGACGTCATTTCCGTGACGCCGGCAATGCGCCCGAATTGCCGCTCCAGCGGCGTGGCCACCGAGGAAGCCATGATTTCCGGGCTGGCTCCCGGCAACGTGGCGGCGACTGAAATCGTGGGGAAGTCGATCTGCGGGAGCGCGGACACCGGCAGTACCTGGAAGGCGACAGCCCCAGCAAGGGCAATCGCTATCGTGAGAAGAGTCGTCGCGACCGGCCGGTGAATGAATGGAGAGGAAATACTCATGGCTAATCCGCTGGAACCGACTCGGCGCTTCCATGACCGGCGCGATATGACGACACTCTCTTGGCCAAATCATCGAAGAAAATATAAATCACAGGCGTGGTGTAGAGTGTGAGCACCTGGCTAAGCAACAAGCCGCCTACCATTGCGATGCCTAGCGGCCGGCGCAATTCCGAACCAATTCCGGACCCCAGAGCTAGAGGCAAGCCGCCCAGAAGAGCGGCCATGGTGGTCATCATGATGGGACGAAAGCGCAGCAGGCATGCTTCGTAGATTGCGTCCTCAGAACTCATGCCGTGCTTTCGTTCCGCTTCCAAAGCGAAGTCAATCATCATGATGCCGTTCTTTTTCACGATGCCGATCAACAAAATTATTCCTATCAGCGCAACGACGCTCAGTTCCTGGCCGCACATCAGCAAAGCCAGAATTGCTCCCACTCCCGCGGACGGTAGCGTGGAAAGAATCGTGACCGGATGGATGTAGCTCTCGTAGAGAACGCCGAGAACAATGTAAACCGTAACCAGAGCCGCCAGAATCAATAGCGGCTCATTGCTCAGCGAAGCCTGGAACGACGCCGCAGTACCCTGAAATGCGGCCTGAACACTCAAGGGCATGCCGATTTCCTGCTGCGCCTTATCAATTGCTTGGGTGGCTTCCCCCAGCGAGGCGTTCGGGGCAAGATTGAATGAGATAGTAACAACTGGAAACTGGCCCTGATGATTAACCGATAGCGCCGCGGTCCTTGATTCGAAATGTGTGAACGCGCTAAGTGGCACGGCAGCCCCATTCAGCGCAGAAACAGCCGCGGGAGTGGCCGAGCCCGAACTCGGCGCCGACTTGGTCGCGGCAGGGGTCGGGCTTGAATTCGCGCTGCCTGAAGCAGTGCTGGCGGTGACCACCGTGCTAGTGGGCGACGTAGTGAGCGATGACGACGCCAGCGCGGAACGCACGTAGATGTCCTGCAGCTTGGTGGGGGTTTTTTGGAAATCCGGCATCGTTTCCAGAATCACGTGGTATTGATTCAGCTGCGTGTAAAGCGTGGTCACTTGCCGCTGGCCAAAACCGTCGTAAAGTGTTTGGTCGATCGTGGAAGGCGTGATCCCCATGCGCGAAGCCGTTACGCGATCGATCACCAGCGCGGCTGCAAGGCCGTTCGTTTGTTGATCGGTAGCTACATCGCGTAGCTCAGGCATTTTTCTCAGCTTGTCCACTAGCTTTGCGGTCCATAGATTCAGTTCGTTCAAATCAGGATCTTCGAGCGTGTACTGATATTGCGTACGGCTGACGCGGTCCTCCACGGTCAGATCCTGAACCGGCTGCATGTAGAGCGTAATACC
>DATEVZ010000237.1:0-9338 GCA_035258265.1 Candidatus Acidiferrales bacterium | reverse complement strand
AGCAGATGTACAGCGTGAATATCCAGGGAAAAAGGCGAGGCGAGGCGTGCATCACAATTCCGGTAAGCACGATCAAGAGCGTGACGTGCAGCGTGACGAACTTGTATTTCTGGAAGTCCGCGCGAGTGTGGTACGCGCGATAAATCGTGGCCATGAAGTGCGGATAATTAAAGACAATCGCGAGCAGATAAAACGCCACAGCCCAGCCGTGCGCGTGCGTCGGGCTCATCCACATCGCCACACCCAGCAGCGGAGCGGACCACGCGCCGCAGCCTACCAGAAGATCGAGCCACGGACGGTAAATCCACGGACTCGCCGGCGCGGATGGCACGGACGGTGTTACAGCGATTGTTTCGACCGGAGTGCTCAAACCGCGAACCTCGCAATTTGCGCCTGTGACAAATCCAAATGCGCACCGACACGCGCAAGCGCTTAGAGGGAAGTGTGATCTGACAGTTTACTTCGATTGCGGCGCGCCCTTACCCTCCGCCGACGGAGCTATGTTGAAAGCGTAACTTCCATGTGGTACAGGAATGGAGGGTCCCGAGCGAGCTGCTGAGATTGAAATTATGCGAGCGCCGCAAAATATGGCCTAATAACATGGACGGTGATTCGTGAGTCGCAGGCAGCGAGAAGCAGAAGATTATTCAATTCTTGGCAACGCGATCTCGGCCATTCTTGCGACCTGGCGCGGGGCGCCGGAATCATAGCTTCATGAGAGGAGCACCAAAATGCAATTGGGAATGATTGGTCTGGGGCGGATGGGCGCCAACATGGTTCGGCGCCTGATGAAAGCTGGGCACGAGTGCGTGGTGTTCGACCGGTCGGCGGCGACCGTGCAGGCGTTGGCAAAAGAAGGCGCCGCGGGCGGAAGTTCGCTCGATGATTTTATCGCGAAGCTGAAACCGCCTCGCGCGATTTGGCTGATGGTGCCCGCGGCAGTGGTGGATAGCACGCTGGCGCAACTGATGCCCAAGCTGCAAAAAGACGATATCGTGATCGACGGCGGCAATTCCTACTACATTGACGACATTCGCCGCGCGAAAGAGTTGTCGCAGAAAACGATTCACTACGTGGACGTAGGAACCAGCGGTGGCGTGTGGGGGCTCGAACGCGGATACTGCATGATGATAGGCGGCGAACAGGCGACAGTTCAGCGCTTGGATCCGATTTTCAAGTCGCTGGCCCCCGGTCGCGGAGACATCGCGCGCACGCCCGGACGTGAAAAACTCGGCGGAACCTCGGAGGAAGGTTATCTGCATTGTGGGCCTTCCGGCGCGGGTCATTTTGTGAAGATGGTGCACAACGGAATCGAGTACGGCATGATGGCTGCATACGCAGAGGGCTTGAATATTCTGCATCACGCGGATGTGGGTAAGACCAAACAAATAGACGACGCGGAGACCACGCCGCTGCGTCAACCCGAACACTACCTTTATGATTTGAATCTTCCGGATGTAGCCGAAGTGTGGCGCCGCGGCAGCGTGATTGCTTCGTGGCTGCTAGACCTCACCGCCATTGCGCTGGTGAAATCGCCTACCCTGTCGAATTTCTCCGGTCGCGTCTCCGATTCCGGCGAAGGCCGCTGGACCATTCAGGCGGCGATTGAGGAAGGCACTCCGGCACCGGTACTAACCAGCGCGCTGTATGAGCGTTTTACATCGCGTGGCGAATCCGATTTTGCGAACAAGCTGCTGTCCGCGATGCGCTTTGAATTCGGCGGACACGAAGAGAAGAAATCCTAGTTCGGCGCGCCTGCGCGTTAATTCTCCCGCGGAGAAATCACAAATGGCGGACACAACTGCTCTACACCCAACGGCGATCGATATGACTGCAGCGAATGCAGCCGCAGCCAACAACCTAACGACTTCCAAAGTGCCTTCCGACGCATTGGTTTTCTTCGGCGCCACCGGAGACCTGGCTCACAAGAAAATATTCCCGGCGTTACAGGCCATGATCAAGCGGGGGAACCTCAATGTCCCTGTGATCGGCGTGGCCAAGGCGGGCTGGACGATCGAGCAGTTGCGCCAGCGTGCGCGCGACGGCATCGCTACCTTCGGCGGCGGCGTGGATGAAGCGGCCTTCGCGAAGCTGGCGCAGTTGCTGAAATATATTGATGGTGACTATCAGGATCCCGAAACGTTCAAGCGGTTGCGCTCCGTGCTGGGCAACGCCGGGCATCCGACTCACTACCTGGCGATTCCTCCGAGCCTTTTTGCTGTTGTGGTCGAAGCGCTGGGCAAATCAGGTAGTGCCGATGGCGCGCGGGTCATCATTGAGAAGCCTTTTGGCCACGACCTGACCTCGGCGCAGCGTCTGAATGCAATTCTGCAATCGGTTTTCCCCGAGTCCGGAATCTTTCGCATTGATCATTATCTCGGCAAGGAGGCGGTGGAAAACCTACTCTTGTTTCGGTTCGCGAATGCGTTCCTGGAGCCAATCTGGAATCGCAATTACGTTCACAGCGTGCAAATCACCATGGCGGAATCCTTCGGCGTTGAAGGCCGCGGCAAGTTCTACGATGAAACCGGTGCGATCCGCGACGTCATCCAGAATCACCTGCTGCAAGTCGTGGGTTTTCTGGCGATGGAACCGCCGACCAGCATGTATCCGGAATCGTTGCGCGATGAGCAAGTGAAAATCTTCCGGATGATTCCCCCGATCGCGCCGTCGCACCTCGTCCGCGGACAATTCGCCGGCTATCGCCAGGAACCCGGTGTCGCATCGGACTCACAAGTGGAAACATTTGCGGCGCTTCGTTTGGAAATTGATTCCTGGCGGTGGGTGGGCGTCCCGTTCCTCATCCGCGCCGGAAAGCGTTTAGCGGTCACCGCGACGGAAGTTCTGGTGAAGTTGCGCCAGCCGCCGCTCACAAAGTTGCCGCCGGGGTCGAATTATTTTCGCTTTAGGTTGGGGCCCGACCTGTCTTTGAGTCTCGGTGCCCGCGTCAAAAAGCCCGGTCCCACACTGCAAACAACGAGTACAGAGCTTTCGGCCGTCTCCTCGGATGAATCGAACGAGATGGAAGCCTACGAGCGGCTACTGACGGATGCGATGAAAGGCGATTCGCTGCTTTTTGTGCGGCAGGACGCGGTGGAAGCGGCCTGGGGCATCGTAAATCCAATTCTTGGAAACGTTGTGCCGGCCTTGCCGTATCAGCCCGGGAGCTGGGGACCACCTGAGGCGGCCCAACTGGGAGCGTGCGTCGGAGGCTGGCACGATCCTGTTGGCAAGCCTTCGACCGAGTGAGTGAACGCGTCAGTCCGTAAAATGATTTACGGCCTTCGAATCATCACGCTGGGATTTTCGCGGCTCGCGATTTCCCGAAGGCAAACAAGAGCACGCCAACTGCCAGCAGCAAAGCCGTCAGGCCCACAATTTTTGCGACCGCCAGCAATTTGTGTGGTTCATCCGCCGCAGGAATCACTGAAAACACGATCGTGACCAACGTCGTCGTGAATCCAAGCGTGCCGAGCGCTATCGCTGCAGGCCTGCCGCCGGGAATTCGCATGGTTTCCGGAGCGGCGGGCTCCCGTTGCAAACGAATCAGTGAAGCAAAGACGAAAAGATACGGAATGAAATACGTGACGATGCCCATGCTTACGAGCACTTCATACGCGCCGTAAACACTGGTTCCCGCCTGGCTCAGGATAATAAAAATCACTCCGCAGATCGCTTGCGCCAGCAGCGCCACGTGCGGCGTGCCCCACTTCGGATGCACGCGCGCGAACGCCTCCGGCAAGTAACGATCGAGGCCGGCTACGAACGGCAGCCGCGCGGAAACAGCCAGCCACGCGCCCAGCGCGCCCAGGTTGCTGATCGTGATCAACAGAGCGGCAAGCGGCACAATTCCCGTGAAACCGACCCGTTCCGCGGATCTCGAAATTGCCTGCATGATGCCTTCAAGGCCGCTCACTTGGTTTGCCGGCAAGGCGATGAGCACCGCGACCGTGCCGAGAATGTAGCCGGTGGTGACGAACGCGCCGCCAGCTAGCAGCCCGCGCGGCAAGTTCTTGCGTGCGTCCTTCACTTCATCGCCGAGAAATGATGCCGATTCCGAACCGCCCAGCGCGAAGACAATAGTGGCCATGAACAACACATCGCGAAAATGCATGTGCGGAGTCATGGTCGCCGGGGTGAAGCTCGTTGCGGAGCCGAAGCGATGCCAAGCCGTCGCAGCGATGGCGAACAGAATCGCAATCGGTAGCCAGGTGCCAATCGCGCCCAGATTGTGCAGCCATTTGCCAACGGAAAGGCCAATCACATTGAGAAACGTGGCGAGCGCAAGGCCCACCATCGCGAACAAAAAGAAATATGTCCTGCTATTGGAAAGTGCCAGCCAGCGAGCCGAGCCGACATAGAGCGCATTGCTCGCGGCAAAATACAGCACTGCGGGAAAGTAAGGAAGATTGCTGGCCCAATAGGTCCAGCCGGTCATGAAGCCGGGGAATTCGCCGAAGGCGCGCTTGGTCCATACATACATTCCGCCTTCTTGCGGATAACGCGAGGAAAGCTCCATCACCGAGAGCGCGAGGGGTAGATAAAATGCACACCAGGCGATCAGCCAGATGATGACCGCGCTCGCGCCGACCGTCGCAGCCGTTGCGATCCAGCGCAGGCTGATGCCGGTGACGATGTAAAACATGACCAGGTCCCGAAAACCCATCGCGCGGCGGGGGCGGTTGGGACCTGGCGCTGCACTCATTGCCGGAAATTTCCGAAGGACGTCGTCATGAGGCCGACATCATGCTCCGAAGCCCGCCAGAAAAGCGAGCGCGTTTCGCGGCACGGCTCGCCGCCGCACTCCATACAGTCCGCGATGGGGATCGAATCGCTGGATGTCTCTTGGGGCGGTGAGTGTTATTGCTGCGCTTTGGCCTTCTCACCGTGGCTGTAATATTCGTACGCGGACATCGGTTTTTCGCCACCTTTTTTCCACACGCGATCGTCGGCAGGAAGCTTGCCGAGTACGCGAGCCATTTCGCGGATGTGCGTCGCGACGGCTCCGCAGCATGCGCCGATGTAATTCACTCCCAGATCGCGGGCCTTGGCCGCGTATTCACCCATCTCGCGGCGAGTCAACTGGTAGGGTTCGAGCTGATCCGGAAACGCCGACAAACTGGTGAAGTCGCGATGCGTGTGGGTGGTGCGATAGGCGACGGGCTGGCAACCGATGTGGCCTTTCACGGCTCGGCGCATTTCGGCCATCAAAGGCAGGGTGTGCTCCGGGCTGCGCAAGCAATTGATGCCCACAATATCCGCTCCGGCATCCATCAGAGCGCGCGCGGCGTTTGCAGCGGTGCTGCCGTCCGTCGTGATGTCTTCATTCTCGAAGCAGATGGTAACCATCACGGGCAGTTTAGTTGCCTTCGCGCGTTCGACCGCGAGCAGAGCTTCGCCAAGAAATGAAAACGTCTCACCGATGATGAAGTCCACGCCTTCGGCGACTTGCACATCGAGCTGTTCGTCGAAGGTCTTACGCACGCGGTCGGCCGCGGATTTATTGTTTGGCTCGTACATCCAGGTGAGGCTCAAGTTTCCGGCAACCAGGCATTGATCTCCCGCGGCTCGCTTGGCGATACGAACCGCCGCACGGTTTAGTTCTTCCACCCGCTCTTCCATTCCGACGGTAGCGAGCTTGTCGCGGCTCGCGTAGAAGGTCAGGGCCTGCAGAACTTCGGCCCCCGCGTCGCGAAACTCGCGATGCAGTTCGAGCAGGGCGTCTGGATTGTTCAACGCTACCTCCGGAGTGAACGGGCCGGCACGAACGCGTCCGCGCTTTTCCAGTTCGAGCAGGTAGCCGCCATCACCGAGCACAATGCCTTCGGACAATCTTTCGAGAATCCCCTTCTTTTTGCTGGTCATTTCGCTTCCTTCTGCGCCCCGCCTCACGCGTGTGCCGTCTTGATCCTTCCGAGTTTGCAATCGCGCAGCACACGATGCGCCGCGTTGTAGCCTGGAGCGCCGGTCACTCCGCCGCCGGGATGCGCGCCCGCTCCGCAGAGATACAAGCCCGGGATCGGCGTACGATATTGGGCCCAGCCAGCGACTGGGCGCATAAAGAAAAGCTGTTCGAGCGAAAGGTCGCCGTGAAAAATATTACCCTCGGTGAGGCCGTAGGTGCGCTCGAGATCAAGCGGGGTGAGTACTTGCCGCGCAAGGATCGAATTCGCCACGTTCGGCGCATACTCGGCGATCTTTTTCACCACGCGATCGCCGAGTAGTTCGCGCTTTTCGTCCCACGTTCCCTCGCGCAGCTTGTACGGCACGTATTGAACGAATGCGGTCATAATGTGCTTGCCTTGCGGTGCAAGGGTCGAATCCACGTTCGAGGCCACCACACAATCAACCCACAGATCTTCGGGGACCTCGCCGAATTTGGCAATGTCGTAGCAGCGCTCTGCAAATTCCAGCGACGGCACCAGAGTGAACAGCGAGCGCTGCGAAGCGCTGAAATCGCCTGGCATTCCATTCACCCGCGGCTCCTCGCTCAAAACAAAATTCACTTTGGCGCACGGCCCATCCATCTTGATGCCTGCAATGGCGCGGCGAAAATCTCGGGGAAGCTCGCGTTCGTCAACAAGCCCAAGGAATGTATGCTTCGGATCCGCGTTCGAAAGAATAATCCGGCCGGAAATTTCGGTGCCATCTTCGAGGATCACACCTCCTGCGCGCCCGTCGCGCACGGCAATCGTCGCTACCGGAGCGGACGTCAGAATCTCAGCACCCCATTTGCGGCACGCCGAAGCGAGCGCTTGCGTGATTGTTCCCATTCCGCCAATCACGTGGCCGTAGAAGCCTTGAATTTCTCCATCGCCGCCGCTCAGCAAATGAAACAAGAGACCCAACGCACTGCCCGCGTCATAAGGCCCGCCATGCTTGCCATATACATTGTTGGCCAGAAACATCGTCTTCATTTTCTCGGACTCGTAATTCCTGTCGAGAAAATCGCCGAGGCTGCCAGTGAGGAACGAAATCATCTGCGCGATTTCTTCGCCCGTCATTTCGCGGAATCGTTTTCCGACGCGCAGCAATTCGAACCAGCCTTCCGCGCCTTGACGTTCGGGGTCGGGTGGCGGTTCGAGGAAAAAGGGCTGGAGATAGCGGGCTAGCTTTTTCAGTTGGCCATCGACGCGCACGAAAGTATCCGCGTCGCGCGGCGAAAGTTTACCGAATTCAGCGACCGCGCGTTCTTGGTCGGCCCACCACGGCACCACTTGCTCATCGGGAAAGGGAACCAGCAAACCTGGATCGCAAGGCACCATGCGCAGCCCGTACGCGCCGAGATCGAGATCGCGAATAATTGTGGGACGCAACATGCTGGCGATGTACGACGTGGTGGAAGCGCGGCAGCCCGGCGCGATCTCTTCGGTGACGCAGCAGCCGCCGACAATTTCCCGGCGTTCGAGAACCAGTGTGGAAAATCCGGCGCGCGAAAGATAAGCGGCGGCCGTCAGGCCGTTATGGCCCGCGCCGATAACAATCGCATCATAGGACTTGCGCCGGGGAGGCATCTGAATTAGTATGACCGCCAGTCACGCTATGTTCTGGTGGCTTGCGTACCCGCATTACATAACACAGATGGGAGAAATATCCCAATGAGAGCTTTCAGCAATGACCATCAGTCACACGGACATGCGAAGATGCTGCGACTTGCTCCGAAAGGGCCGCTCGAGCGACCCACGCCGACTCCGAGGCTTGAAGCCAAGCGCGCTCGCATCGTGGAAGCTGCTCTGCGGCATTTTGCCGAGCACGGCTATCACGCAGCGCGCATCGAGGATCTTTCCGCGCAACTCGGCGTCGCCAAAGGATCGATTTTCCAATATTTCGGAAGCAAGGGCGGCTTATTCATCGAAGTTTACCAAAAAGCCGTGCGCTCGTTTCCCGCATACCTGGATTGCCCTTCGCAGATCCGCGAAAAAGGCTTCTTTGAAACCTTGCGTTACTGGTTGCTGCGCACGGAACGGTTGGTTCGCGAGGATTGGATCCCGTATCGCGTTGCGCTGTTGGGAAACTATGGAGTTGATCTCGCGCTGAAGCGCGAAATCAATCGCTTCCTGCTGGCCGAAGATCCCTATGGCAGCACCGCGTTTGTGCGTCTCGGAATCGCGCGCGGTGAAGTCCGCTCGGACATCGATCCCGCGCTGATCGTCTCTATCCTGGACTGGACGATGGAGCGGTTTCAGGATGCGTTGCTGACCGAAGAGCTCGATCCCGGCCTTTTCCCGCATCCAGCGGATCCCGAAAAGAATAACGCGCGGATCAATCAGTTTTTGCTGGTGCTGCGCGGCGCGATCGGCGTTTGAAACGAGTTGGTGATTTTTGCATATCGGAAGGATGCGATTGCGCAGATTGGTGGAGAGAATTGCATGGAACCAACGCTGAAGGAAATTTTCGCTTGGTATAACGCGGCCGCTGCGCTGCCCGATGCGCATACGATTCCGGCTTCGTGGTACACCGACCCGCGAATCGCGCAGCTCGAGCTGCAAAACGTCTTCTCGCGTGCGTGGCAAGCGGTCGGCCGCACAGAGCAAGTTGAAAAGCCGGGGCAATACGTCACCGCGAGCGTTGCCGGCGAACCAGTGGTCGCCGTACGCGGCAGCGATGGCAAGTTGCGAGCTTTTTATAACGTCTGCAGGCATCACGCGATGACGGTGATGAACGAGCCCTGCGGCCATGCGCAACACATGCGCTGCCCTTATCACGGCTGGACCTACAATCTCGAAGGCGAGCTGCGCGGCATGACGGAATTCGAAGGCGTCTGCAATTTTGATCGCGCGCAAAACGGGCTGGTCCCGATTCGGGTGGAGACCTGGGAGAATTTTGTTTTCGTCAATCTGGATCCGCACGCAGCATCGCTTCCGGAGTTTCTGGGCGCTCTAGTCGACCTTGCCAAGCCTCTCGGTTTCGGGGGCTTACAGTTCGTCGAGCGGCGCAGCTACACCCTGAACTGCAACTGGAAAGTGTACGTGGATAATTTTCTCGATGGCGGATATCACGTGCCGCACATGCACAAAGGGCTTAACAGCGTCCTCGATTACACGAACTACACCATTGAAAATGTTGACCGCTGTTGCGTGCAGTCCAGTCCGGTCGCAGTGGACAAGAGTTCCGAAGCAAGTGCTGCGGCCACGCGCAAGGGCGATCGCGCCTATTATTTCTGGCAGTATCCGAATTTTATGCTGAACTGGTACGAGGGCTATCTCGATACGAACTTAGTGCTTCCTCTGGGCGTGGATCGCTGCGAAGTGATTTTCGATTTCTATTTTGGCGACACGCGTGAATCACAGATGCCGTACATCCGCGAAAGCATGGGCGTCAGCGAGCGAGTGCAGCAG
>DATEVZ010000236.1:0-2601 GCA_035258265.1 Candidatus Acidiferrales bacterium | reverse complement strand
TTGGCCCTGCGCTATGGTGATTTGGTATGGCGCACCGTTCGATGGAGGCGGGCAGGTAAACGTGGACGTGGTCATGCACTCGACCTGAAAATCGTCGGCGACGCCGCTTACCGGCGTGGTTAGCGGAGCGGTGGCGCCCGTATAATTTACCGAGAGGGTTGCGCAGCGAGTGTTAGAAGCGCTACCAGCCGCGCAAGCGGATGTGGCGTTCGCCGTTGGTGCGAATGCCACGTTAAAGTTGCAGCTGGCGCTGGCCGCAAGCGACGCTGCGCAGGAAGAATTCGCGATGGTGAAGTCTGAGGTGTTGCCGTTCGTGAAGCCGGCGGCCACTCCGCTGATAGCGCTGGCTGTGTTGTTGCTGAGCTCGAAGGGGAGCGGGGAACTGCTGCCGCCAATGACTTGGTCGCAAAATACGGTGGTGCCGGTGGCGCAAGAAGGAGGTGGAGTGAGGGTGACGCCGGTCGCTGGAACGCCCATGCCCTTAAATTTCAGAACCTGGCGCATGCCTTGATTGGCAACAAAGAGATCGCCCTGCGCGTCGAAGGAAATGTCGCCGGGCTCGCTCAAGCCGCGTGCAGCGACCGTGAGCTGCGAGGAAAAAGCATCGAGGCGGAGAATCTGGTCGTAAGCGGCTCCAGGGCTGCTATAGGCAACAAACAAGTTCCCGCCACCATCCACTGCCAGTCCCGTTGGTGTGATGCTTGCGCTATTGGGATTTCGCAGGGCTGCTGTGAATAGGGGTGCGGGAGAAGCGGCTGCGCTGCGAAGCGCACGCGTTTGCGTATTGATGGCCACGACCGCTCCAGAGTCTGGAGACGAAGCAAACACGGTGCTGCCGTCGGGCGAAACGGCTACGGCGGCGGGCGAAACCATATGCGCAAGCGCTTCGAGCTGGCCCGCTTTCGGGGAAGCCGGACCATTCAGCAAGAAGATAGCGTTCATTCCGTGGTCGGCAATGTACAAATTTCCGGCGCGATCGAGCGCTATGCCCATCGGCTCGGCTAATTCCACATTTTGGCGCGGCGCCCAGCGGCCTGCGATGCTGCGAATGATTCCTGGCTCACTGCTCGCTGGAGCCGCAACCGTCCGGATGGTGGCGTTGCCTGTGTCTGCGATGTAAAGAGTGCCGTCGGGCGCGAACGCGATATCGCTCCGCATGGTGAATTCATTGAGATTGAGGTCGAGTTCGGCGGAAGATGCCGCGCCGCCATCACCGACCGAGCCAATGGCTCCGGTGCCAGCTAGGGGCAGCGCGAGAGATTTTGCCGCACTTGCCGACGTAACGCTCGGGGTATTGCGCACGACGAACGAAAATATGCGGTCGGGTTGGTCCACAGTGGAGAAATCAAGCACGACCGACGTGGGTGAGGTTGTCGTGGTCGCTGATTCACTGGTTTGCGGTGCGACGACGAGAGTACGTATGCCAAGGTTTGATGCAACGACAGCAGGTGCGGCGCCGCTCGCAGAAGCGGCGGGGACGGCCGGATGAGAAGCGACGGTCTGAGTTTCTCCGCTGGCCTGCAGGGCGATCTGCCTGGGAGCTTGCGCACCAGACGCGGGGCTCTTCAGCGCGATTGCGAGCGCAAGGGCAGCCACAGCTACGATCGCCATTACACAGAGAATTCTCAGTTGCCGCACCAGTCTCCCCCCATTGGGCCCAATCGGGCTTTTATTGCGAACCGGCTAGAACTTCGACGCTTAGGATTCAACTGCAGGCATTCGGGTTGCGTCAAGAATTGAACATCATAGCAGTGAAAAGCAATCGGTTGCTAGCCGGGACTCGGTCAGATTTACCGTGCTGGGTTGGGCTGGGCTGATGTTTTGAGATCGTGGTTAACGTGTCCCCGCCTCTAAAGGGGCCGCGTCCGGCGTCATTTGGAGGGAATATGGCACTTACTTTTTCAGTTGTGGACACGTGGATGACGGAAAGCGGATCCATGTGAGCGGCACAGTAGCGGCGACGGGGAACTATGCCACCAGCGGGGACACCCTCGACCTTTCGCAGATGCCGATTATTGCGTCAGCTCAGCCACCGATTCAGGGAACTGCTTGGATGGATGGTCTCGCCGGATACGACTATGTTTTCTATCCCGGTGCGACAACGAATTCGGCAAAGTGAAAATATTTCAGCAGGGTGCCGCCGCGGGAGCATCGCGAGCGCCCTAGACATAAGTGCTCAGAAAGACGGAGCGAGCGGCGGTGCGGGTAAGCAAGGCTTGCGAAGACGACTTGCTCGCACGTGGCCTGGATGACGCACACGCATGGTTGCCGTCACCCGTCGCAAAGCGGTTTGGCCGCAGGTTGGAAAGTTTAGGCTGGATTCGCGACGACGCCTCGACGCCGTATTGTTTTCGGCTCGAGCGAAAGCCGTCATAGAGGACGGATGGCGTGACTCGATTGTTGGTTTCCGAGCCTGCAATGGCGCAGTGAAGTGCGCCGCTACAAAATCGCACGCTTGCGCTCAGGCGCTTTGCCGGGCCCGGCCTAGCTGGAACGCATCACAAAACCGTTGTGTAGTAGTGCAGGTCCATCCCGGAACGTTTCATTGTTTCCCAAACAATTTGAAGCTAGGATTCCCATGTCTCGAGGCGCGCAAAGGAC
>DATEVZ010000235.1:0-2265 GCA_035258265.1 Candidatus Acidiferrales bacterium | reverse complement strand
GCGATGAGGATGCGCGTTTTCTTCGGTGGGCCGGCCATGGGTGGCCCAGCGCGTGTGGCCGATACCGTAGACTCCGTCGAGCGGAGTGATGCGAATGGATTCTTCGAGGTTTTGCAGTTTGCCCGGGGCCCGGCGCACTTCCAGACCGCCATTAGGTTGCACCACGGCGATGCCGGCGGAATCATAGCCGCGATATTCGAGGCGCTTCAGGCCGTCGAGGATCACTGGGACGACGCGCTTGGGGCCGATATAACCGACAATGCCGCACACGGAATCTTGCTCCCGGAAGCTGCCTTGAGATTGAGCGGGCAGGCAGCTGCGCCTGCACTTAGGTTAGCACATCGGTTGAACGAGACAACCGCAGCGCCACTCGTTTTGCGTGGGCCGCAATTAACAAAGTCTTGATTCGGCGTGTGTAACGGCGTATGCGGTCGCGGAGTACAAGTTGCACTTAACAAGACTGGCGGTCTGAAGACCGCCGCGACGACGGCCTCTGAATTCTGGACATTTGGTTACTCGACGATCTCGAAGCGGAATTCTTCGATGATGGGATTGGTCAGAACGTCCTTAGCGATGCGTTCGACTTGAGTTTTGGCGTCTTCGCGGCTCAAGCCATCCAGGGCCAGGACGAAAAACTTACCCTGGCGGACGTCCTGAACTTTGGAATATCCCAGCGACGACAGCGCTCTTTGGATCGTCTGACCTTGGGGATCAAGGACTGTGGACTTCAGCATGACCCAGACATGTGCTTTCATCGCCGTGATTATACCAGCCCGGCGGATTTTGTCGCCGCACGAAAATCAACGAGTAATTTGCGCTTGTCGTCGGGCGTGAGGAAAGCGGCGTGAAAACTTTGCTCCGCGAGATGCACCAATTCTTGGTTGGAAAGACCGAGCGAAGCGGCTTTGGAATATTCGGTGAGCAGATCAGTGTGAAACATGCCCGGATCATCGGTGGAAAGCGTGACGCAAAGGCCGCGCTTGATAAAAGCCGCTAGCGGATGATCTTGCAGCGAAGCATCGAGCTTTTCGATTTGTCGCGCCAGCGCGCCAGTACACAAATTGCTTGTGGGGCAGTTCTCCAGCACGACGCGCCTAGTGGCCAGCGACTCGGCGAGCGCGGGGTCGCGCATCACGGCGATGCCATGTCCGATGCGTTCGGCGCCGAGCAAGTCGATAGCTTCACTTACGGACTCCGGACCGCCAACTTCACCCGCATGGCAGACGAGGCGCAGTCCCTCATGACGCGCGAAATCGAATGACGGGCGAAAATTGATCGTGGGATAGGCAAGCTCGTCGCCGCCCATTCCGAATGCCACGACGCCCAGAGCTTGCAGCTTGGACGCCCAGCGTGCGACTTCCATAGCCGGATCGGGTCCGAATTGCCGCGTAGCATCTAAAATGAATGCCGTGCGAAGGCGACTGAAGGGAACGGACTGTGCAACATCGCGGATGGCGGTGAGATTCGCTTCCAAGTTCTGCATACGGCGCAGCATGACGCCTGCGGAGATGGTCACTTCGGCGTAAACGACATTTTGACGCAGCAACTCCTCGCAGAGCTGACGCGTGATGAGTGCATAGTCGTCCGGCGCGCGCAGGAACGACGTTACCCATTTGAAGGTTTCGAGAAACCCGTTGAAGTTCGAGTAGTTATAGCGACGAGTGACTTCCTCGAGCGTCAGCGTGACGCCGTGTCGGGCCGCGAGTTTGACTGCGGCTTCCGGACGGATAGAACCTTCGAGATGCACGTGCAATTCCGCCTTCGGAAGCGCGTCGATAACGGTTGGCGGTCTTGTTGTTTGTGCTTCTTCGCTCATTTTATTGCGAAGGCAATTGCGGACGGCCCGCGTTGATCCATGCAGACATCCAATACGAACCCACGTCGGTGGAAGCATCCGAAAGCTGGCGAACCAGAATCGCGCCGGCGAGCGAGTAGAAGCGATCGTAATAGTCTTCCTTGTAATCGACGAGACCTTCGTGCGCGCGGCGGTCGGCGAGCAAGACGTTTTCGAGCCAGGAGTGCGCTGTCAGACAGTCTTCGAACGCGTGGTCGGTTGGGTCGTGAATGAAGGCGGCTTCGTTGGGCTTCACGAAGAAGAAAAGCTGATAGCGGTCAACGAGCCCGGTGGAGAACCTTTCGTTCACGCCCGGCTGATTGGACAGCTTGCCGTCCATGTTTACGGTGGTATTGAAAGGGTCATGCGCCGCGTTTACGTAATGCGCCAGAATCGCGGCAGAAAGCCTCACCTGGCCCCAATCGTGGTCG
>DATEVZ010000234.1:0-10535 GCA_035258265.1 Candidatus Acidiferrales bacterium | reverse complement strand
AGTTTGGCTTGCCACTTGTAGAGACACCGTCGGCCTACTCCCAATTCTTTCGCTAGATCGCCAATGTTGTCGCTACCCCGCATACGCTCTACCGCCATCCGCTGAAACTTCCGAGAGTATCGCTTCCGCTTCACTTTGCCGTCCTTTCCCTGCAAAGTGTGCCCATCCCAGATGTCTCATTTCAAGGGTGCAGTGCAACCCGGGTGAAATGGCCTAAAATCGACCCGTCGTGAGTGGAAGGGCAACCGTTTCAACGAGACTTATGGTAGGGGCGGTGGGGATCGAACCCACGACCTTCGGCTTAAAAGGCCGCTGCTCTACCACTGAGCTACGCCCCTGATGAGGAGTTAACATCTTACACGGAAACAATTTGATGGGCATAGGAGCAATTCAACCGAAGCAAAGCGCTCCACAATACGCACACGACATAGGAGTAATTCGGGATGGGCCGAAAAGCGGTCCGTAATTGGGTACCGTGCCAGGACCGTAGCAGGCGGTCGCTGCCCGACCTTACGCGACAACACTTCCACAGCGACCGCGCCTGATCCTAGCGGCGCATCCGCCGAGTGCTTAATCGGATGACGCGGCTTCGTGTGGCGCGGGCGCGCCGATCGCGCGCTTCCGCTTCCAAACGTAGTCTTTGCGAAGTTTTGCCTGGTGTTTCTTCACTTGCTTCTCGAGTTCGGCGAACGCGGCTTTGGCGCTGCCGAGAGCGTCCGATCCCACGCCGGTGGCGTGAAGAGTACCAGTCGGAAGATTGAGATTCACCGAGAAATTGAACTCCGTTTTCCTGGGTGTTTTTTCCAAAGAGCCGTGCAAATACACCAGATCTGCTGCATAGCGTTTCAGAAGACGATTCAGCTTTTCCGCGTGACGTTCAGTTTCATGTTCGATGTCGGTCTGAAACTCGGGTTCGATGTGACTGTATGTTATTTTCATTCGAGCACCCTAGGGTAGCTTGGTTTACGAATGGAGGGGGTATTCGCATTGAAGCAAGGCCAGCATAGCGCGGTGCGCAGTCAGTTGCAACCCAACCGGAGCGACTCGCTATAGACTAGCAGAATCGCCAATGCCCTCGAATCTAAAATCCCCAAACCCCAATCCGTCGCGAATTTACGTTGGCCCTGCGGGCTGGTCTTATTCTGATTGGAAAGGCGTGGTGTACCCCGCCCGCCATGAGAAGGAATTTCACGAAGCCACGTTTTTGGCGGATTTTTTTGACACGATCGAAATCAACACGTCGTTCTACTCGCCGCTAAAGCCGGATCTAACAGCGCAATGGCTCGACCGCATCGCCGCGAATCCTCGTTTTCTATTTACTGCAAAGTTGTGGCAGAGATTCACGCATGAAGGCGACACCACTGCCGGGGACGTTAAGCTCGTGCGCGCCGGGTTCGATGTTCTGCGTGATGCGAACCGGCTCGGTGCGGTGTTACTGCAATTCCCTTTTTCGTTTCACAACACGCCGGACAGTCTGGTGCGCCTGAACCATATCCTCGAGGACTTCAAGGACTACCCACTCGTCGTGGAAGTGCGGCATTCCTCCTGGGCGCAGAAGGAATTTTACGAACTTTTGCACCAGCGCGGCGTCGGCTTTTGCAACATTGATCAGCCCGTGATCGGCCGCTCGATCAAACCGAGCGAGCGCGTCACCTCGCCGATCGGCTACGTTCGACTGCACGGACGCCGATATGACACATGGTTTAGCGACGACCCAGGGTCTCCGCCGGCGGAACGGTACAACTATCTTTACTCGGAAGAAGAACTGGAGCCCTGGGCCAAGCGCGTCGAACATGTGGCGGAAGGCACGCGCGCCACATTTGTCGTCACCAACAATCACTTTCAGGCCAAGGGAATAGTGAACGCGCTGCAACTCATTCACTTGCTCACTGGAAACAAAGTGAAGGTTCCAGATACGCTGCGCAACCACTATCCGCAACTGGAAATGATTGCGGATGAGCCCTCCAAAGAGCCCACGCTATTTCCATTGCCACCGAAATAGCAGGATACACCTGCAAAAAGAGAAAACGAAGAAACCAATCCAGATGATTGAGGGGCTGGAGGAAGCCGCCGTGCGGGAAAAACTACTTCTTAAAGAGATCTTCGAAAGCCTTGCGCGCGTCGTTCGGACGTCCGGGGCTTACGGGTGCAGGAGTAGCGGAGGCGTACGTTACCGGCGAAGTGTCCTTTTCCACCGTCATCCGAAACTCGAAGAACGTGCAATCGTTCTTGGCGTCCTTCTTTGCGATGCGATCGGGAATCGGCTGAGTGCACTCGAATTGCTTGCCCGTATCGAAGTGCACGCATTGCTTGCAACAATGCAACGCGGTATGGCAGCGAGGACACTCGCCATTCGGGTCAAAACCGGGCATCAGGACGGCACCACAACTCGAGCACCGCGCCCTCATCACGGTTCCCACCATGCGCGGGGTACGCGGGCCCATGGCGTCTTGCTTCGGGCGGGGCTCTCCGCTGGGTGGGCGCTCGCTACGCTCTCTTTTCTTATCTTGAGCGTCGCGGTCGCTGTAGCCCCTCTGCTTATACTTCCGGTCCATCGGACCTCCTAGGGGGTTAATGCGTCATCTTTAAAAGTGTTGATACAAACGGCTATCTCAAACTCCGATGTGGTAAAGCAATCGAACCAAGCGCGATGAACGTCGGCGGCTCCGCTGGTTCGACCGAGCAGCTCAAATGATCCCACCGACAATAGCGGCGGAAGGAAACTCTGCCCAAAACTTATTTGAGGCGGACATCATCGCGCATGCAAAGAAACTAGCAATCGAAGGGCCGAATTAGACTGGCGGATTTCGGTCCAATCAGTTGTCACTTGGATGCGCTTCCATACAAAATCCAAATTGCGAGATAAGACCCCACGCGGAAAGCAACTCGTACATGCATTGACCGAGGTCGGAATAACGCTCTGGCAAAAAAAAACTGGCGCGAGTGCCGCGGTTACGAGGCCGCCAGGACTGGCTGCCGTACTCCCTATAGGATACCCCTGCCGGGGCAAATGCAACATGATTTTTCTGAGAACAGTGCGGGGCGGCAACACAGCCGACGGAACCAAGTTTGGAGTTGGAAGCCTGCTCATTGGATTACCTGGTGGTTTCGGTTCGCCCAAAATTTCGAGAGCCCTTCGAACGGCAAATCCGACTGGAGAAACCTGCGCGGCTGGCCGGACGCCGTAAGCAACGCTTCGGCTGCGAGATACCCGCTCCGGACCGCACCCTCCATAGTCGCGGGCCAGTCAGTCCGAGTCCAATCGCCAGCGAGATAAAGATTCTCGATCGTACTCTGCTGCCCCGGACGCCAGCGGTCCACCCCCGGTTCCGGCGAAAAGGTGGCGTTCACTTCCTTGATTACAGTGGCCTTTCGCAACTGGGCTTCTGACGTTGCTGGCAAAACATCGGCAAGCTCGCGCCGGCACATATCGATAATTTCCTGCCGTGAGCGCGGAACCAGATCGTACGAGGCGCTGATGACCAGCTGCAGGTATTGCCCTTCGCCGTCAGCCGGCACGGCTGGCTTCTGGCTTGGACGTTCAGCGTGTCCATTGGTTTCATCCGGCCGATATAGGAGCGTCTTGTTGAAGACCCATTGCGTCGTATGGTCCAGCAAGGTCAGAAACGGCTCGGCCATCACTTGCCGGTCGTACCAAAGATGGACGCCGGTAATCGGCGAGGTCCTGATATGCCGCAAACCCGCGAGAGGCCCCTCCGATTCGGTAAACTCCCTGGCCAGGAGATTCAGCAGCACATCGTGGGGCACGGCGGAAACGCAGGCGTCTGCGCGAATCTCTGTTCCGTCATCGAGCACGGCGCTTTCAAACCGATTGCCGCGAATACGAATCTCGCGGACTCCACAGCGCAAATTGACTTCCCCTCCCCGCTGAACGATCCCAACGCGGGAGCCTTCATACAGATCGGCAAGCGGCACGACGGGAATCCCCACGCGATAGCCGGTGCGATTCCCGAGGAACGCTTTCCAGAAAACTTCAATTCCGTAGCGGGCGTCCGTGCGCGACAGCTCTTCATCGAGTGCACTGACCAGTACAACGCGCCAGAACCGCTCGATTGAATCCACTGTTTGCTTCATGCGGTGCAACCAATCCAACATCGAGATCCCCCCGATGCCTGGGGGATGGCCGCCCGAGGTGGCGATCGCCAGCATCGCCCTCGCGATGGCACGCTTGTCCGCGAAAGTGAGTGCCCCGAAAAGCATGAACGACGGCGCCATATGTAAAGGGGGTGGTAATGGCGCTGCCTCGATGGTGGACCGCTGGCCGTGCGCATCTACAAAATACAAACGGTCGTAGAAGCGAATTTTGTCGCCGGCGCCGACGCGGGAATAAAAATCCGCCAGATTCGTGCAGCATCCCAGCGTCACATGCTGGCAATTGTCCACTTCACTGCCGTCTGGCAGCGTGTAGGAAGTGGCGCGGCCGCCGAGGTGAGGACGTTTTTCTAGCAAGCGAACGCGAAGGCCCGCTTCAGCCAGCGCGACGGCGGAGGACAGCCCCGCCAGGCCGCCGCCGATCACTAGAACGCTTTGCGAGGGCATCACCCTTCCACCAGCCGGTCCCTCGCGCCGCGAGGCCCGCCGTTAGGAGATATTGGATTTTTTCGACATTGGAGAGCGAAACGCGCGGACCAAAAACGTCGAAATCACGTTCTTCGATTCGCGCCAGCAGACTGCTGTAAGTACGAACCAGGGCCCAAAGAGTAGCACGGCTGTCCGAGTGCACTTGTGTGATCAACGGCGCGCCTTCGCGATACATCTGCCACGCCCGGTCGGCCGCGTACTCGAGAAGCTGTTCGAGCTTCGGAGTCACCGGGCCGCCCAACTCTTCTGCGCGCACTGCAAAGCGCTCTAGGTCCTCCTGCGGAAGATAAATGCGTCCAATTGCGTAATCGCTGCCCACATCGCGGATGATGTTCGTCAGTTGAAACGCCAGTCCGAGGCGCTCGGCAAGATCGGGCGCCTTTGGATCGTCGAAGCCGAATACGTGCAGGCACGTGAGGCCCACCGTTCCGGCGACCCGATAGCAATATTCCGACAGCCGATCGAATGTCGCGTAAGTCGCGACCGTCAAATCCATTTCCGCGCCGAGAATCAAGTCGTGGAAATAACGCGTGGGGATGTCGAAACGGGTAATCGTGTCCGCCAGCGCCGGGAGAATCGTGTGGGAGTCTGTGCGGCCCGCAACGGCTTCATCGAGCATCGACCGCCACCGGGCGAGGCCGCGGCGCTTCGATTCCAGCCCACCGGGCTCATCGGAAACGTTGTCCACCAGCCGCATGAAAGCGTAGAGCGCGCACAGCGCGTTGCGTTTTTCCTTGCGCAAGCCGAAAAACGCGAGATAAAAGCTGCTGCGCGCGGCGCGGGCGATGCGATTACATTCGGAGTAAGAAGCGCGAACGGATTCGGAATACGGCGCCGTAGGTGCCGCTGGGCGAATCACCGCTGCTCCTGTCGACCGGGATTGCCCGAACGGGTTAGCAGTGTCCGAGACGCTGGCTGGCAAACTGCCGGAGCCGCGCGAAAATGGCATGGTAATGAGCGTGCGGCCCAAAAGACCGATCTGCGTCCACTTTGTGAGCGCGGGACGATGCTCCAATGTGTTGTAACCAGAAGATTCAATGGCATCGAGTATTGCCAACCCTCCTCGACTGAACATCTCGAGATCCGCGCGCAGAAACGGTTCGACGCTTTTCGCCAGAGGCATTCCGGCCTGGAAGATCGCCCGCGTGCGCGCGATCAAAGCTTTCATCAGCGTGACGTAGCGATCGTCGAAGCGTCTGTTGACAATGTCCGCTTCAGTCAGTCCGTGACCGGCGAGAGCGTCGAGCGGAATGTAGATGCGTCCTTTTTCCAGATCGCGTGAAACGTCTTGCCAGAAATTAGCCAATTGCAAGGCGGTGCAAGTTTGGTCCGACAGCTTTTGGCGGGCCTCATCGCGATAGTCGCAAAGGTACAGAACCAGGCGCCCCACCGGATTGGCCGAGTACACGCAGTATTCCAGGACGTCTTCCCACGTTTGATAACGATGAACGGTTTGGTCCTGGCGGAAAGCGCGCAGCAAGTCACTGAAGGGTTGGATCGGAATATTTTTCTCGCGGATCGTTTCGCCGAGCGCGATCAATACGGGATGTGAAGGACCGCGGTTGCGGCCATAGATCAGCCGCAGTTCATCTTCCCAGGAATCGAGTAATTCCAGTGCGCGCACGGGGTCAGCCACCTCGTCACCTAAATCGTCGGACCATCGACAGTACGCGTATAGGTTGTAAAAATGCTGATGCAGGCGCCGTGGCAGCAACCAGGAAACGACGTTGAAATTTTCGTAGTGATGCGTCGCCAGCCAGCGCGTGTAACGCTGGGCCTCGAAGGGAGCGCAATTCGCCGGTGGCAGATTGCGCGCGATTTCCAGTTCAGGTGTGGCCAGCATCAGAGTTCGCAGCAGGAGGCAATTAAGGAATCACGGCGGTCTTGAGCTCGCCGTTCCTATTCTTCATGTCCTCGAAAACTTTTGGCAATCCCTCGAGCGGCACTTCGCCGGTGATGAAGTCGCTCGAACGAATTTCGCCGCGCGCGATCGTGTCCATGGCTTCGCGCATGAACCGGGGCGTGTGATGGAAGGTGGACTTGATCGTAATTTCGGAATAATGCAGCGCAGCCGGGTCGATTTTTACTTCGCTCCCTGAGGGGCATCCGCCAAAAAGATTCACGGTTCCACCCTTGCGCACCATTTGAAGCGCCCATTCCCACGTGATGGAGCGGCCCACGGCTTCAATCACGGCGTCCGCGCCGCGAGCGCCTTCCGTCAATTGCTTGACCATTTCAACCGGATTGTCGATTTCATCGACATCGAAGGTAGCGACGGCGCCCAGCCGTTCCGCAGTCTTCATTTGGCTGGCTCGCTTGCCGATGGCGATAACTCGGACGTTTCGTTGCGAAAGGATGCGAATGAACTTCAGGCCGATCGCGCCGCAGCCAATCACAACCGCAGTGTCACCCGGCTGGATGCCTGTTTCGTGGATTCCACGCAGCACACAGGCAAGCGGTTCGGCCATCGCGGCATCCTGAAATGACACGCCGTCCGGAATTTCCAGCATATTCTGGCGCACAATCCGCCCGGGAATACGGATGTATTCCGCGTAGGCGCCATTATTGAACAGCAAATCCTCGCAGAGATTCGGCTGGCCTTTGCGGCAGAAGAAACAAGCGCCGCACGGCGCGGAATTTGCGGGCAGGACGCGCATGCCGCTGCGCACGCCGCCATTTACGCCGCTGCCTTTTTCTTCGACCACGCCGGCAAGCTCATGACCGAAAAGAGACGGCGGTTGAATCATGCGCGCGTGATATCCGCGCTTCCATACTTTCAGGTCGGTGCCGCAGGTCAGCGCCACCGCCACGCGGACCAAAACCTCGTCGTCGCCGACCTTGGGAATGTCCACGGTTTCGATTTTTAAATCTTCCGCGCCGTAGAGGACGGCCGCCGTCATGTGTCCATTCTTTTGTGTAAGATTGCTCATTCGTGCCTTATAACTACTTTCAACGTATTATCCGATGGACGAGCCGCTAATTCCAGCGCTTCGGCTATTTGCTCCAGTGGAAAGCGATGGGAGATTAGTTCGCGCACAGGCAATCGCCGCTCGAAAACCAGCGCGGCAGACTCGGCTTGGTCGTCCACGTCCGCGCTGTAGCTGCCAAGAATTTCCTTTTCTTCCACGCCAACCGCGGCCGCGGGAAACTCCAGGCGCAGTACCGGATCGTTATGAGCAAACAGTAGCACGCGCCCGCCCGGACGCGCGAGCGCCAAAGCTTCAGGAACCAATGACGGGTTAGGCACGGCTAGCAGAACCGCGTCCGCGCCACGGCCACCGGTCCTCTGGCGAATTTCCTGCTGCAAATTTTTGCTGCCTGGATCGAAAGCTTCCTTCGCGCCGAAACGAAGGCTGGCGCCTCTGCGCCCCGGCATCGGATCGCTGGCGTACACTTCCGCGCCTTCGTACTTGGCTAAAATCATCAGCAGCATTCCGATGGGCCCCTGCCCGATGACGAGAACCGTCTCTCCCGGCGAAACCCGCGCTTTGCGCACCGCTTTCAGGCAAGTATTGACCGGCTCTACGAATGTAGCTTCTTCGAAGCTCACGCCTGCAGGCAGCGCAATCATTCCGCGCTCGACAATCCAGGGCATCGCGCGAACGTATTCAGCGAACCCACCGCCATTAGGATCGAATCCGGCTGTGAGTCCTGTTTTCTTATAACCCGCGCACTGAGAGAAAAGTTGCCGTTCGCAGTAAAAACAGTTGCCGCACGGAATGTGATGAAAGCTAACCACACGATCGCCCGGCTTGAATTTCGAGACGCCCTTCCCCACCGCGATCACGGTTCCGGCAAGCTCGTGGCCGAGAATCTGCGGCGGCTCAACAAACCCGTGACGAATCTTCTTGATGTCGGTTCCGCAGATTCCACACGCGGCCACGCGGAACAGCAATTCGCCGTCGCCAATCTCGGGAATCGGCACAGACTCGACGACGACTTGTCCTTTGCCGCGGTACACACCCGCACGCATCTGCCCCGATTTGCGCGGCGGGTGGTGCGATTCGATATGTTCGACGGTGTGGTTCAAGTTATTTTGCAGGCGCTGCCCGTCGGCTGGCTACCTCCGACAGATTCCCCTGGGGCCATCCATGAGTAGAAAGCGAAATCTTCTTAATATAGGCCTCAAGAAAATTGGCAAGGCCCTCCGCCGCGGTCTTGCTCTCGCGACCTAGACGAATGAGTGCCGGAATGTTTATCGGGTGAAACACGACCTTCTGGAGAACTCCCGCGATTTGAACTCTTCCCTTTTCATCTACCGTAGCGCTGAAATCAACCGGAACGTCTTGATCGAACCGGTCGGAAACAACCCGAATCGCGACCGCGGAAAGTTTGCGTTCGTGCGCAACCGATAGAATCGCGAAGCTTTCCATGTCCACTGCGTCAGCGAACGGTGCCAATCGCGCCTTCTCCTCCGCCGTTGCCACAATCTTCTCGCTGCTTAGAAAATGCTGCGCGTGTTTTGCACCGTCGCCCCAGGCGTTTGTCACCAGCCCTTGCGAGCATTCTATCGTCTTGTTCTTGCCCATCTGCTGGACCGCGCGCGCCGCGAGAATGTCCCCAACATGGTGCTCGGATTTCAGCGCCCCACAAAATCCCGAACAGATGCAGATCGTATGGGGCACAGACATCGCGGCTTCCGCAGCACGCTGGGCGTTCGCGGGTCCCATTCCCGTTACAACAACGTCCACCGTTGCCCTGCCGATTCGCGCCTGATAAACGGAAACGTCGCCAATGCGGAATTCTTCAAACTGCCGCAATTTCCGCAGGGGGGCGAACTCGGGCTCAACCGCAAATGTGAGAAGAACTTTCAACGCAACCTCTTAGGCCGCGGCATGCACGACACGCTTGGTTCCCGCGCGATTCACAATGTAACCATCCTTTTCATACCACCGAACGGCGCGCTCCAAAGCTGCTTCAACCTTGGTCGGTTTGTAACCCAGTTCCCTTTGGGCTTTATCGCTCTCGACAAACATTTTATGCCGCGACATCTTTACGCCCTCGACCGGAATCTGCGGCTCGCGGCCCATCACGCGCGAAAACATTTCATCCGCATATCCAGCCATCAGCGCCACAGCGTGCGGCAAGCGAATCCGCGGAGCAGAGCGTCCCGTGATGGCTGCAAGCGCGTCCAAAATCTGCTTCAGCGTCATGTTGCGTCCGCCCAGAATGTAGCGCTCGCCAACTCGCCCCTTCTCGGCAGCAAGCAAGTGACCCGCGGCGACGTCTTCCACCGGCGCGACGTTCAATCCGGTGTCCACGTACGCTGGCATCTTGCCCTTGAGAAAATCAAGAATGATGCGGCCGGTGGGAGTCGGCTTCCAGTCGCCCGGCCCCACTGGCGCAGTGGGATTGACAATCACAACCGGGACGCCCGATTTCGCGGCGTTCAGCGCGACTTCCTCCGCCAGGAACTTCGAACGCTTGTAGTGACCGATCATTTCGTCCAGCGTAGCTCGCGTTTCCTCGTTTGGCAGTGCACCATGACGCGGAACAGCGATGGTGGCAACGGTGCTGGTATATACGATGCGCTCGACGCCGGCGCGATGCGCAGCTTCAATTAAGCGCCGCGTACCTTCCACGTTGCTGTCATAGATTTCAGCAGGATTCTTGGTCCACAGCCGGTAATCAGCGGCAACGTGATAAACACGCTGCACCCTTTGGGTCGCGCGGCCAAGCGAGGCGGCATCGCGGAGATCGCCTTCAACAGGTTCGACCGCCGCTCCCTCTAGCGCCTTCAAATTGCCCGTAGGTCGAACCAGAACGCGAACGGAATGTCCAGCGGCGACAAGTTGCCGTGCGACGTGGCTGCCCACAAATCCGGTAGCGCCGGTAACGAGCGTCTTCATCAGGAAACGAGGCCCTTGGATCGTCCAGCTGGCGGCCTGGTAAACCGACCAGAGTGCGCTGCATTGTTCCGCAATGAATGGGAA
>DATEVZ010000233.1:0-13721 GCA_035258265.1 Candidatus Acidiferrales bacterium | reverse complement strand
CGAGGCGCAGGGAGCGTTCTTCGCCGGGCCTGCCGTCTTCGTGTTCACGCGGGGCTTGATGCCAGGGACGAACGAAATGCGGATTGCCGTTGCCGCGTCCGCCATGGCCGCCGCGAGCTGCTAGCACGCGCTGGCCAGGCTGGGTGAGATCGAAAAGCTGTTCGCCGGTATTGGCGTCAAAGACGACAGTGCCGACCGGAACTTTCAGCACCAAATCTTCGGCAGATTTTCCGTGGCAGTTCGAGCCTTCGCCGTGTCCGCCGCGCCCGGCTTTGAATTCGCGATTGTAACGGTAGCGCAGCAGCGTGTTGTCGTGCGGATTGGCTTCGATGTAGACGTCGCCGCCATTGCCGCCGTCGCCGCCCGAGGGACCGCCGCGCGGGACGTACTTCTCCCGGCGAAACGCGACGCAACCATTGCCGCCGTCGCCGGCTTTAATCGAGATTTTTGCTTCGTCGGCAAACACGTGTCACCTGCTACTTGGGAAATTGCCAGAAATCATACGCCAGGGCTGGGAGTAAAAATAAAAATACGCGCCCGGGTAACGAAGCGCGTATCGGAAATTGTTACGTTAGTTGGCTGCCGCTGGCTCGGAAGCGGACGCTGCGCGGTCCGCGCCGCCAACCGCGGATTCTTCCGCCGGGAACACGCTGATGAACTTCCCCAGCGCGCCCTTATCTTCAAAGCGCACGACGCCGGTGATGGTGGCGAACAGGCTGTCGTCCTTGGCGCGGCTGACGTTCTTGCCCGCCTTGTAACGCGTGCCGCGCTGGCGAATCAGAATGCTGCCGCCGGTGACGAGCTGCCCGCCGAAACGCTTGATGCCCAGCCGCTGTCCGTGCGAATCGCGTCCGTTTGTGGAGGACCCGCCGCCCTTTTTATGTGCCATTGCAGACCCCTAGGAAATCTGGATGTCGCTGACCTGGACAGAAGTGTAATTCTGCCGGTGGCCGCGCTGAATTTGGTATTGCCCGCCCGTCTTGTATTTCAGAACTTTGAGTTTCGGACCGCGATCCTGGGCCACGATTTTGCCGATGACTTTGGCCTTGGCCACGCCGCTGCCGGATACCAGTTTCTTGTCGTCGTTGCGCACGGCGAGAACTTCGTCAAATGTAACCTTGCCGCCGACTTTTCCTTCGAGCCGTTCGATGCGCACCGTCTTGCCCGGTTCGACGCGGTACTGCTTTCCCCCACTGCGAATTACGGCGTACATGCTGCCTCCTGAGGCGAGTGACAAACCCCTATTATACGGGCGAAAAAGGGGATGCGTCAACGAAGTCCTTTGAGTTGCGCTGCGTGTCCTGTTACCGCGCTATCAGCGCTATGCCCCCATAGCTGTTTTTTGCGACTTGGCTTTTCGCTAGACCTCCGGGCTAGGGTGTCATTTCAAGGACATTAGCGGAGCTCGAAATTCCAGCCGCAACAATTGCAATAATACGCGGGCGAAGCATCGATCAACACATCGGTGCTATGCGCTGCAGGGTCGATGACGATCCCGAAACCTACCGCGCCTTCTCCGGGGTAGGTCACCTGCTGGTCATCTTCACCCGGCTTCAGGTCACCAAAATCAAATCTTCCAGACTTATCGATTACCACCTCTCCCGCCAGTTCGCCGTTCCTGACGACGTTACCTTGGTATTCGGTTGAGGGTAGGTCTCGAACCAGAGTCCGCGTAGTGCCGACCGCCTTGAACCGCCGACGAAACCAGCGATATTGGACAATCCCAAAGATTCTTACCGACAACTTCTCCTCGAAATCGTGCAAGTCGAGGGCGCGCGGGTTCTGGACTGCCCAGAGTGCGCCCGCCGCACTTGCCTTGGAAAGACGGCTTCCATAACAGGAAGTAGTTGCAAGCACCAAGCGCAACGAGACAATTGCCATCACGAGCGCGATAAAAAGGCGCTTTGGGCAACCGTTTCTAGGACGATGCTCGTAGCAAACCCATCGGGTAGAGCCAGTGGCGTAACGCCCGGTCCCAATTTCCGCGGCGCGGGATCTGAACCGAGTTACCTCCGGGCCCGCCGCGAGGTGTTTTTCGGCGCAGCCTTACGTTTGGCTTCGCTGCTCTTCCAAAATAAAAAACTCGTGCTAGATTACTGCCGGAGGTGAGCATGAGAAATTTCATCGGCCTTCTTGCAGCGTTGTTGCTGTTTTCAATTCCGGTTTTTGCGCAAGGCAAACCCGGCGGCGGCGAACATGGCGGTGGAGAGCACTTCGGCGGAGGAAGGCCTCCGGCGCACGGCCCGGCTCCGGTTCACAAAGCTCCTGCCACTCCTCCTGCGGAACACCGCACGTTCAGCGACGCACCCGGTCATCCGGAAGCTCCGCACGTGCACTCGAATGGAAAGTGGGTGGGACACGACACCGGGCCGAACGACCCGCACTATCATCTCGATCATCCCTGGGAACATGGCCACTTCACCGGCGGATTCGGCCGCGGCCACCTGTGGCACCTCGCCGGCGGCGGGCCATCGCGCTTCTGGTTCAACGGATTTTATTTCAGCGTCGCGCCCTATGACATCGGATACTGCGGCGATTGGAACTGGGATTCGGACGACATCGTGATTTACGAGGACCCCGACCACGTCGGCTGGTATCTTGCATACGACGTCAGGCTAGGAACTTACGTTCACGTGGAATATCTGGGTAACGGTTAGCCAACCACGAAGATTCACACACACTAGCAACAGCGGGACATCGTCGAGTAGCGGCGGCGAAGCGAGTCGAGGTAGAAGTCTGCACGCGAAAGCGGCGCACACACGGCATCCGGCGACGCGAGCGAATCATAAGCAGCTGAGCGGCGCATCGAGCGCAGATAGTTGTCGTAAGCTGCGTCGCCGCTGACTTGGCGAAGCCATACCCAAACGCCGCGCGCAAATCCGAACGCGTGGAATCGAGGGACGCTCATAGTTTTGGCACCTCGTCTTGTGGAACTTTTTCACCCGGAGCGGGCCGCGGCGGCGCGATGCCGATTTGCATCGCCGTGTTTTTGGGGAAGGTCAGTTCTGGACCACGCGCGACGAAGTTCACGTAGATCGAACGGGCGGCGCCAAACGATCCCATGGCCATGCCTAAGGCTTGCGAGTGCACCGCGAGGCCGACTGCAATTCCGATCAGTTTGTATCCGCCTGCGCCGCCAGCCGCGCGAGGTCCGGTATCGCCAAACGTATCACCCAGGAAAGAGACGGCGCCCAGCCCGACCGCGACAGTAGTAGTTAGAAAGCGCGTCTTGGGAGGAGCGGCTTGCGCACCGCCCTCGGCGTCGAGAGTTACATTCTGCGAACGGCCGGCCTGCACGCTCTCTAGGCTCGCTTCAATTTTTCCCTGGACGCCATCTTGCAGCACCATATCGTGGAAGGCGATGCGGAGTTGGCCGCTGCGGGCCAGATGCGAGGCCGGGCGCACTTGCAGAACCGAACCTTTCAATCGAGTTCCTTGCGGATAGATCAGGTGGTTGCTGGCGAAGAGCGGCTGTGTGACGATGGCTTCAACATCATCCCCGTTATGAGACGTGCCCGAGCTTAGCGGAGTGATCAAACGCGCGTGCACAAAACTGCCCGGCGGGGGCGCCGCGCCGATGGAAGAGGCTAACTCAGGCGTCAAAGGCTCGCTGCCAAAATCCAAAGGCTGTAGAAGTTCGGCGAAATAGACCGTGCCGGCGTCAATGTACTGCGGATGTACGGGCAATTGCGCCACGGCGTAGCGCTCGATGCGATGCATTTTCCCCGGCGCCTTCACCTGTTGCATGGCCGCTCGCCACTCCTGCTTGGCGGCTTGTTTAGCCTGTTTGGCTTTTTCGGCAGCGACATCTTTCGCGCCCGAAGGGTTCTTCGAGCGCTCGTCGGCGCTGGAAACGAAATCGAGAACCTCACCCGAGCCGGGCGTGATCGTGGCCTGAAATGGAATATGCTTGCCGTCGGGAAGGATCAATTCGTCGAAGCTGACTTGGAATTTGCGAGCCGGCGAGAAATTGGCATCAAGTGCCGCGGCTGTGCGTTTTCCCGCCGAGACCGGATCGATCGCCGTGATTTTCCCATTTACTTCCGTGCCGACCGGGATGACCAGCTTATCGAACGCGTAGACGGGTTCAACGATGCGCCCGCGCAGAGCTTGCCCGATTTCTTTGAGGCGCACTTCCTTTTCGAGTGCGATCTGCAGCGGCGTATCTTTAGCCACAGTCAGTGCAATCGTGGGCGCAGCAGCGGCCGCGGGCTGCGTGTTTTCCGGAGGCGTGGCCGGCGTGGCATCCTGCGCGTACGCGGCGCCACATAGTGTGCTCGCCAGAAGCACCGATCCGAGCTTGTAGGCGATCTTCAGCCGGTTGTTCATGGCGTCACGGCATCCCCGCGCATGAGGACAACGATGCACGCGCCGCGGAGACAGTTGCACGTTTTGACTCCGTGAGGGCTGAGTTCTTATTTTAGTCCCCTTCAGCCCAGCGTGTCGCGATGTAGGGCGATTCATGGAGCACGGCTTTCTTTTTGCCACTAAGGATCACGATCCATTCGCCAATGGCTTCGACGATCAAGACTAGAATCATTGTCGCCAGGACAGCAGTGACCACCGCGTCCAGGTAATTATTGAAAATGAGGCGCTGCGTCGCCGCGATTTTTTCCGCCGGTACGGCGCCCGAGGCAATCTGCGCGGCGAGGACGCGAGCCTGCGCGAGAAATCCGATGCGGGGGCTCGGGTTGAATATTTTCTGGTAACTCGCAGTCATGGTGATGGCGATGAGCCAGACCATCGGCGCGAGAGTAATCCATATCCACCGCGCCCGGCCCATCTTCAAGAGAATCGTTGTAGCGACTACCAGCGCGACGGCGGCGAGCAACTGGTTGGCGATGCCGAACAGCGGCCAGAGCGAATTGATTCCGCCGAGCGGATCTTGCACTCCCTGCCATAAAAAGTATCCCCACGCGCCGACCATCAGCGCGCTGGTGGCGAGAATTCCACCCGTCGAACCCGATTTACCGAGCGGCTTCCAGACGTGGCCGGCGAGTTCCTGAACCATAAAGCGGCCGACGCGCGTGCCGGCGTCCAGCACCGTGAGAATGAAGAGCGCTTCGAACATGATGGCGAAGTGATACCAGATGCTGAGTAGGCGTTCGCCGCCGATGGTGCCGCTGAAAATTTGCGCCATGCCGACAGCGAGCGAGGGCGCGCCGCCGGTGCGGTCCAGCAAGGTATGTTCGCCGACGCGCTGCGCGAGTGATGACATTGCTTGCGGATCGAGCGCGAAGCCCCAGGAACGAATCGTCGTTGCAGCGGCATCGGCGGTCTTGCCGACGATCCCCGCGGGGCTATTAATTGCGAAATAGATGCCCGGCTGCAGCGCGCAAGCCGCCACCATCGCCATCACGCCGACGAACGATTCCATCAGCATGGCGCCGTAGCCGATCATCCGCGCGTGGCCTTCGCGCAAAATCATTTTCGGCGTGGTGCCGGAGGAAATCAGCGCGTGAAAACCGCTGATGGCGCCACAGGCGATGGTGATGAAACAGAACGGAAAGATTTTACCGGCGAAGACGGGACCGTTGCCATCAACGAAGCGCGTGAGGGCAGGCATTTCGAGGGTGGGGTGCACGATGATGACGCCGCAAGCCAGAGCGGCGATGGCGCCGACTTTTATGAACGCACTGAGATAATCGCGCGGGGCAAGCAGCAGCCATACGGGCAGCGTGGAGGCAGCGTAACCGTAAGCGATTATCGCGAGCGCGAGCGCAGGACCTGAAAAGGTGAAGGCGCGCGACCACGCAGGCGACACGTTGACCCATTGGCCGGCGACGACTGCGAGCATCACCAGAGCTATACCGCCCAGTGATGCTTCGAGCACGCGGCCGGGACGCAAATAGCGCAGGTAAATTCCCATCAACAGCGCGATGGGGATCGTCATCGCCAGGGTGAAAGTTCCCCACGGCGACTCTTTCAAGGCTTTTACAATCACCAGTGCGACGACGGCGAGAAGAATGATCATGATCGCGAGGACGGCGAGGAGAGCGATCATTCCGCCGCGCTTCGAGACTTCTTCACGCGCCATTTGTCCCAGCGATTTTCCGTTGCGGCGAATCGAGCAGAAAAGAATGATGAAATCCTGTACGCAGCCGCCGAGCGCGGCTCCGACGATGAGCCAGAGAGTGCCGGGCAAGTATCCGAACTGCGCTGCGAGCGTGGGGCCTACGAGTGGACCAGGTCCCGCAATCGCTGCGAAGTGGTGGCCGATCAGAACCCATTTATTTGTGGGAACGAAATCGCGGCCATCTTCGAGGCGCTCGGCCGGGGTGGCGCGGCTATCGTCGAGAGCGAGAACTTTCGCGGCGATGAAATTGGAGTAGAAGCGATACGCGACCAGGTATGTGCAAATGGCCGCCACCACGAACCAGACCGCGTTGAGCGGCTCGCGGCGTTCGAAAGCGATGGCGGCAAGTGCGCCTGCACCGGCTAGTGCGATGGCTATCCACAGAATTGTTTTGAGGAGTGGTTTCATGGAGCGACGCGCGCTCCCAGACCCTGTTTTTGGTGCATGCCGCGCATCGTACGCAAGGGTAGCGGAGGCGTCAATCCAGACTTGCTATCACTTGCGACTACGATTCGAGCGGCTTCGCTTCAGGTGTAGGCTTGGCGGCAGGTTTCGTGTTCACGGCAGGACGCGGGGCAATTCGTTTTGTCGATCAGGATGTAATTGTGGCAAGTGGAACAGACCACGCCGTAGATTGTTTCGCTGAACTGATCGTGGGTCGTGCTTGCGGTGTGTTCGCTGCGCGCCTGTTCGCGGCTAATGGCCATGGCTTGGCTCCCATGTGCTGACGAAAGCATTGTAGCCGAAGTTGCGTTATGAAAATGAATGTGCGCACGAGCCTGCAAGTGGAATTAAACAGTCCGATGACCCTTTGCTTGAAGTGCGTGCCTGCGTGTATGTGATTTTGGGCGAGGCATCGCCAGGGCGACTTCGCAATTCGTGTCTATTCCCGATATGGGAGAGTAATCGCGGAAGTGGAACCGATCACGGCATGGCATCCCGGCGCTCCCGGCGCGGCAGTTCTCGCTGCCGCACCGGTTCGCGGGTCGGGTGTTACATCCCGGCTCCGATGTAGCCATCTTGAGCCGTGATCAGTCCGGTGTTGGGCATTTCAGTTTTTACTTTCACCGGTTCGAGAGTCGGCTTCTTTGCACCCTTGGCAAGAAACGTGACCTCGTACTGGTGCTTCAGGCTGTTGCTGATATCCTGCAAGTACGGAGTGATATCAACCGGAGAGCCGAAGGCGAGGTAGTACGTTTCTCCGCCGGTCCTTTGAGCCAGCACATCGAGACCAGTCTGTGCCAGATCAGTGCGGAGCACACCACGCCCGCCAAAGCGGCCAGCTCCGGGCGAATAGATCGAGTAAACGATAAACCCTCCTCGCTGCGCTTGTTCGGAAGCTGCGTCGAGGTAGGGATTATTGAACGGATCGTTGAAGAATCCGCCTCCGAGAGGATCGGTTCCGCTGGTAATCATCAAAATCTCGCGACGATCTTTGGTCGCCGGCCACCTCTTCATCAGGTCCGACAGCGCCAGGTAAGGGCTCGTGAATCCCACCGAAGCCCCGATCGGCAACCGCAGCGATTTTTCAACCAAGGCACGGTCGGTCGTCAAGTTTTGGGCCGTGAAGACCGCGCCGTTACGCATATAACCGATGCCTATAGCCGTCGTAGCTGGCTGCTCTTCGATGAATTTCGCAAGGGTTCGGAACTGCAAGGCGAGGCTGTCTCGCGAAGTATCGTCGATCAAAATGAAGAGCTGCAATCCGGCGCGATCACCCTGCAGCGGGACCCAGCTTGTCACCATGTCGCGCTTGCCTTTCTGAAACACCTTCACATCATCTGCCGCGACGGCCGGAACTTGTGCGCCGTGGTGCGGCTTCACGGTCACCACCATGTGCACAGGCACGTCGGTTGAGGAGTTGGTTTGCTGAGCTTGCTGAGCGAACGCCGGCACCGGTGCGGAAATTATTCCGAGAACCAGGCCAAGCATCGCTCCCAAGCTTATAGAGCGTTTTGTTATCAAGCTGCCCATCTTCATGCTTCGCATTTCGTCTATCCCTTCTCTCGAATCCGAGAGGTTCGGCTGGCCTTAGCCTGGATCTTGCTGAGGCTTGGTATTGCCAACCGAGTCATAACATTTCCCCCCAATCAATAAGACGCTGCGTCGGAAGCGTAGGGTACGCGCGCAGACGTCGCTAACTATAGGCTTATCAGCCATTTGCAAGACTGGCAGTTTTGGGTGAGCAGTGGGTCAGCGCAATTCAGTCGATTTCATGGGTGTTCGCGGCCAAGTTTGAGCGTGCCAGTTGGCTATCCCCGAACGGCAAGTCTGTGCTAATTTTTCGCCTGCTCGCGCGCAGGTAAGCACTGTTGGGAGTTCAAAGGACGATATGAAAAAGATTGCGTGGTTGACGCTTCTATTCGCGTTCGCGGTGGGCTGGCATGCCAACGCAGATGAAGAAAAGAAAGCAGAGACCACCAAGAAAAATCAGTGGACGGCTGAGGACGTTGTGAATCAGGAAGAGGCCGGACAGTTCCGGATTTCTCCGGACGGGAAATTTGCGTTGTGGGTGAAGGGCACCGCGGACAAGGACAAGGATGTGCGAGTGAGCAACTTGTATCTTTCGGGTTTGAACGACGGGAAGGTGGTGCAACTCACGCGCGGAACGGACGATATTTCGAATCCGCGCTGGTCGCCTTCAGGGGAAACAATCGCGTATCTGACGAGCCACGCGCTGCCGAAGCCCAAGCCCGACGCTGGATCCATGCAAATCTGGCTGCTCGCGAGCGCGGGCGGGGAACCGTGGCCCGTTACGGAATCCGAGCGTGGCATCAAGCAATTCGAGTGGCTGGACAACGACACGATTCTTTTCAGCGCGGAGGAAGATCCTTCGCTCTACGAGCGGCAAACGAAGGAACGCAAGGACGATTCGAATGTGGTGGACGATACGGCGCATACGGCACCGGTCCGGCTGTTTAAGCTGTCGGTGAAGGACAGAAAGGTTGCGCGACTGACGGACAATACCGACTGGATTCTGGATTTTGAAATCTCGCGCGACAAGTCCAAGGCCGTGGCGGTGGCGCGGCGGGAATTAAGTTTCGCGTGGGATCAGAAGATTCCTCCGGCGACTTACCTCGTGAATCTCGCGAACGGCGATCGCACGCAGATATTCACGAACGAACGGATCCAACCGAGCGAGATCGAGTGGGCACGAGATAATTCTGGGTTTTATGTGGTTGCGCCATTTTCCAGCGATCCGCGATTCCTGGTCGCCACTGTGGAGAGAGTTTATTTCTACGATCTAGCGGCCGCGAAATCCGCGGAAGTGAATCTGGACTGGGATCGCGGGTTCGCACGTTCTTTGCAGGCGACGAATGATGGATTCATTGCCCTGCTGGCGGACGGCGTTTATGCGAAGCCGGTGCGATTCACACGGCACGGGGCGACTTGGTCACGAAAATCCATCTCGAGCGATGATGACCGGCACTATTTCAGTTTTGAGCTGGGCGATGATGGCAAAACGCTGATTTACGAGTACTCGACCGCCAGTGTTCCGACGCAATTTTTCCGCGCGCGGCTGGACGGCACAAAAATTTCCGGACCGCTGCAGATTACCGATCTGAACCCCAGCTTCAAGGGCAAAACGATCGCGAAAACTGAAGTGCTGCACTGGAAGGGCGCGAATGATGACGATGTGGAGGGGATTCTTTATTACCCGGACAATTACGAGGCCGGGAAAACTTATCCGTTGATCGTGGCGACACACGGTGGGCCGGCCGGCGCGGATCACGATCAATGGACGGAGCGCTGGGCCTATGCGCCCAATCTGATGACGCAGCGCGGCGCGTTCGTGCTGAAGACGAATTATCACGGCAGCACGGGCTACGGGTTGAAGTGGGTGGAATCCATTTGCTGCGGAAAATATTACGAGCTGGAAATTCCAGACATCCAGCGCGGAGTGGATAATTTGATCGGCAAGGGATTGGTCGATCCGGACAAGATCGGCGCGCAGGGATGGTCGAATGGCTCGATTTTATCAATTCAATTGACGGTGGTTGATCCGGACCGTTACAAGGCCGCTTCAGTCGGCGCAGGAGATGTGGAATGGCTGAGCGATTGGGCCAACGTGGATTTTGGCGAGTCGTTTGACAACTATTATTTCGGGAAAACGCCGCTGGAGGATCCGCAGCTCTATCTCGAGAAGTCGCCGCTCTTCAAGATGGACAAGGTGAAGACACCCACTTTGATTTTCTTTGGCACGATTGACCGCCAGGTACCGACCGAAGAAGGCTGGACGCACTATCGCGCGCTATATTCGATCGGCAAAGCTCCGGTCAAGTTTGTTTTGTTTCCAGGCGAGGCGCACGGGCCGCGGAAGCTGACGCATCAGTTGCGCAAGATGAATGAAGAGGACGCCTGGTTCGATCTGTATTTGTTCAAGACCAGTAAGCCGGAAAACGAAGCGCTGAAAAAGGGTTCACCGCTGGACGTGGCGCTGAGGCGCAACGATGTTCAGAAATCGGGAGCGCTATACGGCGTGGCGTTTCGTCCGCCTTCGATTCCGGAGAATCCCGCGCCGGACGTGCTGATTCCGGAAACAGTGAAGCGCGGCAGCATCGAGATTGGACGATTTGAGGTGACCCGCGCCCAGTATGCGGCGTTCGACAAGGACTACAAATTTGCCGCTGGTATGGAAAATTATCCGGCGAACGCGATCACGCTCGAGCAGGCGAAGGCATATTGCAAGTGGCTGAGCGACCTGACGGGCGAAACGTACCGGCTGCCGAATCAAAACGAAGTGATGGACTCATATAAGCCTCGTAGCGGAGAGAACACGCTGGATTATTGGGCGGGCTATTCAGTGAACCCCGAGGACGCGCAAAGGCTGGAAGAGAAGATCAAGGAATTACCCGGGGACGCGCCACTGCTGCGGGAGGTGGGAAGTTTTGCGGCTGAGGGTGAAGAAGGCGAGGAGTTGATCTTCGACCTCGGCGGAAATGTTGCGGAGTGGGTGGTCGCTGCGGATGGTTCGGGCAAGGCGGAAGGCGGCAGCGCCGATCGTCCGTCGGACAACAAAGCCGGATACCACCCTCCGGACGCGACCTACATCGGCTTTCGCGTCGTGCATATGGCGGTGCCGAAACCTGCGGCCAACGCAGACACTGCCAAGCCGTGAACTATCACTTCTGTGATTTGTAGCGGCGCAGCGGCGGCGGACGCGATCGATGTCGCGCCTTGGGTTGATGCCGGTCTGAAGACCGCCACTAGGAAAGCTCCCACCGGACAGCGAGCGTTGGGCCAGATTGGCCCTTGCGGCGAGGGCCTTTGGGGACATACGCTCGACGCATGACCCAATTCACTCCCACCAGGCGCACGAAAGTGCAGCGCCTGCCCGATCGCGGCAAGTACGATCGCGAAACTGTTTTTTCGATATTGGATGAAGGGTTTGTTTGCCACGTTGGATTCGTGGTGGATGGCCAGCCGTTCGTTATCCCCACGAATTACGCGCGCGTAGATGAAACGCTCTATCTCCATGGCTCGTCGGCCAGCCGGATGCTGCGGACGATTTCAGATGGCGTGCAGGTGTGCGTGACGGTGACGCTAGTGGACGGGCTGGTTCTGGCGCGCGCGGCGTTTCATCATTCGCTGAACTACCGGTCGGTTGTGATGCTGGGGCGGGCGGCACTCGTCGAAAGCGCGGAAGAAAAGATGCGTGCGCTCGAAGCGTTCACCAATCACGTGGTGCCGGGCCGGTGGAAAGATGTTCGTGAGCCGACGGAATCGGAGTTGAAAGCGACGTCCGTGCTAGCGTTACCACTCGAGGAAGTTTCGGCGAAGGTGCGCGTGGGTCCGCCGAAGGACGACGAAGCGGATTACGCTCTGCCAATCTGGGCGGGCGTGCTGCCGTTGCAGGTGGTGCCGGGCGTGCCGATCTCAGATCCGCGATTGATTGCCGGCCTGGAACCGCCCGCCTACTTGCGAGGCTATTCGCGCAATCGCAATGGCCAAAGTGACGGAAGATCCACTCAGTAAGATTCGCTCCACTGCATCGAGCAACGAAGCGCGCGCCGAGCGGGCGCGGCAAATCGCTGATGCAATTCGCGCGCTCGGGCCGTATCGCTGGGTTGGAGTTTACGATGTGAGCGCCGAGTTGGTTTCGATCATTGCGTGGAGCGGGCCGGGCGCGCCTGCGTATCCAACGTTTCCGGTTACGAAGGGGCTGACGAGTTCGGCCATTCAGCAGAAGGCAACGGTTGTGGTGGGCGATGTGCGCAGCGATCCTCGCTATTTAACTGCGTTTGGGAGCACGTTTTCGGAGATCATTATTCCGATTTTGGATCCGCGAGATCAGGTCGTGGTGGGGACTATTGACGTCGAAAGCGAGCGCGCGAACGCATTTTCAGATGCTGACCGGAAAAATCTTGAGGAATGCGCGCGTGCAGCTTTGGCGCTTTGGTTCAAGGCATAATCTTCCGCGGTCGCTTGCAGTGTTTCGGCTTGTCCTTTTCCTTTTGATCCCTCTACTGTTCGCAGCAATTACTTCAGCACAGCAAGAAACGCCTAGCGCAGCGGTTGCGGGCTTTGTCGCCGGCTCCTACAGCAGCCCTAGCGGCGAAGCGATGCAATACCGCTTATTTGTTCCGCCGGGTTACGACGCGAGCCGGAAATATCCGATTGTTTTGTGGCTGCATGGCGCGGCCGGTCGCGGGTCGGATAATTTTTCGCAGCTTTCGGGCGGGAATTTCGCGGGATCGCATGTCTGGACGACGCAGGAAAATCAGGCGAAATACCACGCATTCGTGCTGGGGCCGCAGGTAGACGCTGCCAAGGGTTGGGCTCGCCCCCACACCAATACCCCACCGGTTTCGATACGGCTGGCGCTGGAAATTCTGGATACCGTGGAACAGAACTACAGCATCGATCGCGCGCGGGAGTATGTGGCGGGGCAGTCCATGGGCGGTGAAGGAGTGTGGGCAGCGCTTTCGATTGCACCCACGCGGTTTGCGGCGGCGATTGCGCTGTGCGGATATGGCGATGCCTACATGGTTCCGCGCATTGCGAAAGTGCCGGTGTGGATATTTCAGGGCGAGCAAGACCCGGTGGTGCCGGTCAGCCGGGGGCGGACGTGGGTGGCCGAATTGCGCCGGGTGGGCGGCGCACCAAAGTATACGGAATATCCGGGGATCGGCCACAATGCGTGGGATGTCGCGTTTAAGGAGCCGGAGCTGCTGAGGTGGTTGTTTTCACAGCATTTGGCTGATTAGCAGCCAGGTTTTAGTGGCAGCCGCAGCCACCGCCTCCGCAACACCCGCCGCCCCCTCCGTTGAACCCGGAAGGCGTGGTCTTGGCACCGTTGGCAGGCGCGGCAAACACGGAAAGCTGGATGGTGTGTTTCGAGCTCGCGCACTTCGGGCAGGTGATGGTCGTGCTCTGATTCATCACAATGCGCTCGTAGTGTTCGTTGCAATCATCGCAAACGTATTCGTAAATCGGCATGTGCGGTTACCTCGGAATCTTGAAAACGCAGATCCCGGCCTGCGGCAGGCAGGCCTCGCTGCGTTCGGTGTGACAGACCTTCGTTACCGGCCGGCTCCAAACGAATCCATTGTAGCAGACGAAAATGTCGAAAATAAAAAGCAACAGCCCCGGTTTTGGCCGGGGCTGTTGGACATATTCACCCTGCGGAGGTGGTTATGGTTAG
>DATEVZ010000232.1:0-6407 GCA_035258265.1 Candidatus Acidiferrales bacterium | reverse complement strand
GAACGGCGTGATCGCCTCGTCGCGTGGAGCGGTCGCTGCGCCTCCGCATGTATTTCCGCCGCATCACCCAGGGCGGCCGTTTTACCCGTATTATCCGTACTACTTCTATCCGAACTACGGATTCGGTTGGGGCGGAGGATTGTGGTGGGGCGGGTTTGGTCCCTGCGATCCTTTCTGGGGTTGCTACGGCTACGGCTACGGTTACAGCGGCGGCGGTTACGGATACTACGGCGGGAGTTTCAGTGGCAACTACAGCGCAGATTTGAGTTACGACACCCCCAATGATGCGTCGCAGGAGCCCAACCCGTCGCTGTACGCGGCACCGTCCTCTGGTGCGGGACAATCGTCCGGCGACGGATCTTCCCAGCAGCAGCCTTACGTGATTCTGTATCTGAAGGATGGATCGAGCTATGCCGTCAGCGATTACTGGCTCTTCGCTGGAAAGTTGCACTACGTGACGTCTTACGGCGGCGAGAATATGATCGACGAGTCGCAACTGGATCTGCAGCGCACGGTGAACGAGAATGCAGCGCGTGGCGTGGATTTCACTTTGCGTCCCGAGCCGGCTGCTAACGGCGAGACGCTTCCTCCTGCGCCAACTCCGGATACGAATCCTCCAGCGCCGCAGCAGTGATCGGCGTGCGTTGTGCGAGAATTTGCGTTTCTTCCGAGATTCTTGCCTTGGATTCTGTTCGTGTTCACACACAAGGACTTGTCAAATTTTCGAAGTGAGTGTATAAACTTACTCGTTAACCTCGAAAAGTGTAGTGAGCAGTAAGCAGCTTGAATTGCTGATTCGAGGAACTCCTTTCTTCGATTCACCTAGCGGTTATTTACAGCCAGACCCTCGCGCTATCCGTTCATTGGGCTTTTTGTCGGCGTATCTGCGCGTTGATATCGGCGCGACGAAAAGGGCGGCCTTCGTCTTTTCTGTTGAGTTAGAAGAGACCAACTTTTCTGGAGACGCACAACGATACCGAACTATAGTGCGCAGAACCCTCCTTACTCGATTTTTTCTGGCGATGTAGCGCTGGCGTTCAACAATGAAGCGCCGACTGCAGGACAGGCCAGCCAGCAGTTTGCGCTGCCCAGTTATGCTGAATTCCCAGAGAACGGACGCGTGATTCGGTGGCAAATCAGTTTGGCGACGGCGCCCACAGCTGTGAACATTCCGCTGCCGACCGCGATCAACGACGTGGACGCGCAGTATGCCATGCCCACCGGCGCGACGAACCTGAATTCGACATTGACCGGAGGCGACAACTTGGTGGCCACTGGTGTGCGCGCAAACTTTGTGCGAGCCAAGGTGGTCTCGATTACTGGTTGGTCGGGTGGGAGGGTACAAATCCTGGGCTAAAAGCCGATGTGCGATTGCGCAATTCGATGTTTCTTCCATTTAGCGCGTGTGCAATGGTACGTTTTCATGTGTAGGCCGCGGATTTAGATAGTAGGAAACCCGGCCCGGTCGGAAAGGCTGGCCTCATGCATCGCGCGGGATTGGTTGGTGATCTCATAGTCGTTTCGCTCTTGATGCTGGCGACAAGCGTCGCGGGGCCTCGGTTCTTGTATGCATCGCGGGCGGAGCGGTCTGCGAGATCGCACGGGTCGAAATCGCAGCCGGCCGCGCCGCAGGAAGCGAAGGGCCAGACAAAGTCGCAAGAGGCGGTGCCGGCCGGCGCGGCGATGCACACCATCACGCTGACTTTCGATTACGATTTCACGAAGACTCCGGCGTGCTCGGAGAACGTGAAGAAGCAGTGCGTTGCGAAATTCAGCGTGTATGACATTTCAGGAGACAAGCCCTATTTTTTATTTTCGGCTCCTGTACCCGACGGAGCGCATGGCGTGATGAAGGGAATCACGGCCACGAGCCCGCGAATGCTGTTTGCAGTGGGCAAACATAGGATTGCAGTTTCGGCCCAACAGCCGGACGGCAAGGAATCATCGCCTCGCGATTGCAAGACGATCATAGAGATCAAGGCTGCCGATCGTGGCGATGCTTCGGGAACGCATTGACCGAGTTGAGAACGTCACCTCGTCCCCTCTAGTTACGATTTCCTTAAAAATGAAACCGCGTCTTCGCGCGCTCTTGGAAGTGTGTCCGCACTGACTTGTAGCTGACAAAGCGATTTTTCGATGCCACGGTGTGCCGGTTTCGTTCGTGCGCGATTTTCGAGCGGGTGGAGTCCGTGTGCGCGGCGGGCGTTGAAGGGCGACGCGAAGCAGGCGACTGCCAACAAAAAGAGCGATGGGCGAGCGCAGAATACCTATTTCCACAGTCTGGTTTAGAATGATTACCTGATGTAGGGCGACTGTGGAGTGAGCATGAGTTTTCGGATTTGGGATTCTCCGAGCGGGAGATCACGGCGGTGGTCCAAGCGCGGACGCGCGTACCCGCGAGCGCCGATGTTCGCGCGTATGGCAGTGGTGCTGCTGGCGGCGGTGTTGCTCACAACACTTGGGTGGCAGGGCGCGCAGCGTCTGCTGCATCCATCACAGACGGCGGGGGCGGTAACGACCGGAGCACCGGGAACATCAGCGAGCAACACCAGCGCGCCTGCAATGGCGGCGTGGCAGTCGCAGGTGATTGGCCAGCTGGAAATGGCGACCGCGGAAGGATCTGAGGGAAATATATCGGCCGCCGAAGTGGAAGTGGACCGCGCGGCAGCGATTTTGGCCGCGACACGAATACAAGGGCAGCCTTCGGTGCCTGATTTTTTCGATGTCGGACTTCGCAGCTTGGATCGTGTGCTGCACACGCAACCGGAAAACCAGAGATTGTTTGAGCATGTGACGCTGGCGAAGATCGAATTGGCACAGTTACGCTCCGCGCAGCTAGTCGAGACAGAGGGTTCGGGCGAGCACGGCGCGACAGGCGGCCAGCAGCGGGGCAACGCGGACGCGGCGATCCCGCGTGCGCCGGTTGGGCCAGGCGCGACAGCGCCGCACGCCGTGACAATTCCCGGGCACGTGGTCGTGGCGTCTCCACGCACAGCGGCCGCCCAAAGCATTCTCAATCCGGAGACGGTGAAGGGCACGTATATCGACGCGACGCTGATGCCGGAGAGCGCGGAAATAATTTTGCCGCCGGCGACGCGGCTTTTCGTGGACGATGTGCACGTGGAAGGGCTCACGTTCGAGGGAGCCTCGCAGACGCTGGACGGAATTCATTGGAAGAATGTGACGTTCGTCAATACGCGTCTGCGTTATGAGGGTGGAGAAGTTTCATTGAATAACGTGCGATTCGTTCGCTGTACGTTTGGGATTTCCACGGACGAGCGTGGTGCGCGGCTGGCGAGCGCCATCGCGCTGGGGCAAACGTCCTTTGTGATTGAGTAGTTCTGCCGGGATGCCCTGTACCTAATTTCTGCGCCATTTTTGGAGTCAGTGTCGTAATCGCAGAACCGGGAATTTCAGCGGCTAAGGCCGTTCTGGATTTGCGAGCTGTATGTCGTGGCTGAAGCCACGGCCCATGAAGATCCTCCGGCGACGCTGGTTCTGTAGATGTGCCCTCACGGATGGCGCACGAAAGTGCGTGCGCCGCAACTGCTCACACGACGGGGCCAGGACGTTAGGGCAGAATTTATCTCTCTTCAACAACGCGCTCTACTCGTTGCTAACCCAAACGAATGGAAGAAAAGCCGGCGAGACATCTGCCTCCCGGCAGGCAGGCTGACGGTACCGGGAACTATAGAGCGCGTTCTATGGAGTTGTTCGAGTAGCGTGAGGCGCCGTAGGCGCTTCTTTGTGTTGGCGGTGGAGATACCAAGCGTACGACGTGCAGCAGGCGCTCGGGCTTGAAGGGCTTGGCCATGCAGACTACGGCACCTAGCTGGTGGCTGGCGGAGTAGTCAGCGGGCTGTGCCGACTTCGTCAGGAGAATTACCGGCACGCGCTGCAGGCGGTCATTGCGTTTGATGATCAGGCAGAGATCGTGGCCGGACATGTCCGTGCCTTCCACTTCTGCGAGAAAAACCGCGGGGACGGTGTTGCGCAGAATGTCGAGGGCTTGCTGCGCTGTCGGCACGATGACGACCGTATAGCCGTCGCCGGAAAGAACGTTGCGCATGATGTCTGCAGTTTTTGGATCGGATTCGACGATTAGAACTACCGATTGCTGCTTGGTGCCGCTGGATGCCCCGGCAACACCCGCGATGGAAGGATCAACTTTCGCTGCGCCGTTTCCAGACGCGGCGAGTTCGGATTTCGCATTGATGAATTGCACGGCGATGGCGTAACGACCGTCCTGTTCACCCACGCGCACAATTTCCGCCTGCTGGGCGGTATTGAGCGCGGCTGCGGCGGTGGAATATGGAAATGTCACTTCAAGACGCTGGCCTTTCCAATAGCCGGCGCGCGCGGCGGTGAATAGCAGCCCATCACGCGAAACGTCTATGCTCTTACAAACTTCTTCAAAAGGTTCGGGAGAATTGAGACCGCGCACGTGAACCTGCGCGGTGATTTTTGCGCGTTTGCGGCGGCGGCGTTCGACCGCGCCGGCGGTCGATCGGGAACTTGTATTGGCCTCTGCGGAGGCGCTTGGCGGAGTGCTCATCAGATTACCTCAGTTTTCATGCGAGGTCTGTCGCGTCCCCCTGGACTGCGGTACAGGTCCCCCGCGTATAGGTACATTTACAAGATGAAGAAGGCGAGAGGAATAGTACTGTCGTTTCATTTTGGAAAACTTTTGAGCCCGTGCGGAACTCCGGTTCATAAGTGCCTTCTTATCAGTTGCATGTAGGCCTTTCGCCGATTGTTCACTGACTTCCATTCCTAGCAATATCGCAAACTTCCCGGAGCGCCGAGACATGGCAACAGAGACCGTCGCAGCACCTATTTCGAATAGCCGCTCAAGTGACGATGAAATCCTTGGATTGACGACGCATGTGCCGAGGAGGAACGGGCGTGCTGAGTCGAACAGTAGTGCGCGCGAGTCTGGAACGGATGAGCAGCTCGATCTTGATTTCGGAGGTTCGGATTCCCAGAGCGGAAGCGCGCGGTGCGCGGACACGACGCGCCGGAGCTTGACGATCTCCCGACAGACGTGGAGCGCGCGTCCGAGGCTCCGACGTCAAACGACGAACCAGCAAGCTTGCGCCAGGTATTCGAGGGTAACCCGAAATTACGGGCTGCATGGCGAGATGCCCATGAGCATCGCAAGACCTTTGCGCCACCTGAAGAAGCGAAGGCCGCGGCTGTTTTGCTGAGCGATCTGAACAGGATGGACGCCCTGTTTTTTCGGCGCGTCCCGAAGATCATGCGGAGTTCACGCGAACGATAGCGCAATTGGATACGGCAGCGTTTGCTTCTCTGGCGCGGGAGATGGCGAATTTAGTGACGAGGGCGAGGCCGCGGCCCAGAGAAGGGCGCGACAAGAAGCGCCGCCAGACCAAAACAGCCGGCAGGCTGTGCGTCCCGAGTTCCGTCATTAGAACGCCGCGCAGGGCGGACTGACACCGGCTCAGACGGAGTTTTTTCACTCGACGAACGCGGCGGCGGTGCAGAGCGTGTTGGACGCAATCGCGTCGCACCTCAGGCGCGAGGGCGGAGACGAGTTTACGGCCCGGTGCAAATGACCCCAAGGGGACAGGGACGAACGTCTCGGCTAAAGAACAGCGAAACCAAACAGGAAGACGTCTTGTGGTCGTTTGGCGCTGCGTGCGCCGCCTAGCCTAGTGTCGTTCGTCCAGTCGCTACTTTATAGCTGTAGATGATATGGGCAAGAGCGTTGGCGAAGGCGGCCACCTTGGCAGTGCTCAGTCCCGCGGGAATTTTAATCAACCCGGCCTTCACGAAGCTGTCCACCGCAGTTGTCAGATTGGCATCTACCTCGGTCCAATTGACTTCGCCTTTCGAGGTGGCGGTGACGACGTAGGAATCAATCATGCGGAACGCGACGCCTGGAGTAAGCAACTGTAGAACGCCGTTGTTGTCGTTCATGGCGCCCGAGACATCGAGCGCAAACCATTCCATCTCGTGCAACGTCGTCTTGGCAGGAATGGAGACAAGGCCGGCGGTATTTGCCGCGGCTACAATTTCACTGACCGCGTTCTGCTGCGCCAAGAGGTTGGCGGAGCCATTCAGATTCGTGGGGGGCATTGCGTCTGCCGAGGCGCTCGATATCCCAACGAGAACGAGATAGGTCTGGTGCGTCTGGAGGATCTCTGAAATCGCGACGCCGTAGGATTCGAACTGAGCTAGCGTCATTCCGTAGCGAGGTTTGGTGAGATCGGTGGCGACCGCGTTAGCGACGAAGCACTCAATCGCGGCCTGTTGGCTTGAAGTGCAATTGGTGCCAGCGCGCGTTGGAAGAGCTGAGGCGGCCGCTCCGGCGAGGCACACCAACACAACCAGAGTTTTGCTGAAAACCATGTGATAACCCTCCATGTAAATTCCCGCTGCGTGCT
>DATEVZ010000231.1:0-2062 GCA_035258265.1 Candidatus Acidiferrales bacterium | reverse complement strand
AAATCGGCCGCGATGAAGCGAGGATTGCCGCGCTCGGCGAAAACGATTGCTTCCGTTGGACCGGCCAGGAGGTCGATGGCGCAATCTCCGCTGACGAGGCGTTTTGCAGCTGTGACGTAGCGATTTCCCGGCCCAACGATTTTGTCCACGTGCGGAATGGTTTCCGTGCCATAGGCGAGCGCGGCGATGGCTTGCGCCCCGCCGACGCGCGCGATGTGCCACAGTCCAAGTGTCGTTGCCGCAGCAAGGAGTTCGTCACTCGGCTGCGGGCTGGCTATGACGATTTTTCCGACGCCGGCTTGCTGTGCGGGAATTGCGGTCATCAGCAGTGTGGAAACTAGCGAAAATCGTCCGCCAGGGATGTAACAGCCCACCGTTTCGATGGGCTGCACCCTCTGGCTCACGCGAACGCCGGGTTCCACTTCGATGGTCCATTCTGGTGGCTTCTGGCGGCGCGCCACGGCGCGAATATTGCGCGCGGCGTGATTTACCGCCTCGAGATAATCAACAGACACGCGGCGCGAAGCGTCGCGCATTTCCTGCGCTGAAAGCCAGATGTTGTCGCCGTTCAGGGCCACACGATCGAAGCGCTTCGTCCAGGAAAAGAGAGCTGCATCGCCGCGGCGCTGCACGTCGCGAATAATCCGCGAGGCCATCGTTTCCGCTGAGCGATCGTTTCCGTGGCGGTGCGCCAGAATCTTCTCATCGATTGCTTTTGTGAGCTGGAGTACGCGCATCAGTACACGATTTTGTTGAGCGGGTACTCAACAATCCCTTCCGCACGCGCCGATTTTAGTTTCGGAATCAATTGCCGCACGGTCCGTTCTTCTACGATGGTATTAATTGCCACCCAGGCAGGGTCGCTGAGTTGCGCGATGGTGGGATTGCGCAACGCCGGCAAGGCCGAGAGAACGCCGGGAAGGTCATCGCGGCGCACATTCAGCATCAGGCCTACGCGGTTGTAGGCTTTGATCGCGCCTTCGAGCAGGAGCACCATGTTCTCGATTTTTTCGCGCTTCCAATCGTCTTGCCACGACGCACGGTTAGCGATGAACCATGGCGCGGATTCGAGGAGCGTATCCACGACGCGCAAATGGTTGGCGCGTAGAGACACGCCGGTCTCGGTGACTTCCACAATGGCATCGGCAAGCTGCGGAACTTTCACCTCCGTCGCGCCCCAGGAAAACTCCACTCGCGCGTGGACTCCGTGACCTTGCAAATATCGCTCGGTCAAGCGCACCGCTTCGGTGGCAATCACTTTTCCTTCGAGATCGCCTACGCTTTTCACCGGCGAATCCTCGGCAACCGCGAGCACCCAGCGCACTCGCCCCAGGCTGGTCTTGGCATAAACGAGCTCGGCCACTTCGCACACTTCACCATTCGTTTCCAAGATCCAGTCCTTGCCGGTGATTCCCGCATCCAGCGCGCCGCTGCCCACGTAGCGGGCCATTTCCTGTGCACGCACAAGCATGCATTCCACTTCGGGATCATCAATACTCGGAAAATAGCTGCGTGAATTCACCGAGATCCGCCATCCGGCGCGCGCGAAAAGCTCCACAGTGGATTCCTGGAGGCTGCCTTTGGGAATGCCGAGCTTCAAGCCGCTCATTGGTTTTTCCCCTCGCCGTAGAGTTCCGCTGGAGAAAATACGCGTTCGGCCACGAGTGCGGCGGTGTCGTCGGCTTCGAGCCGCCGAAAAAAGCAGCTGCGAAACCCTTCATGGCAGACCGCGCTGCCCGAAAGTTCCGCGCGCACCAGCAGGGCGTCCTGATCGCAATCCACGCGCAGCTCGCGAAGCAGGAGCTTTTGGCCGCTGCTTTCGCCCTTGGTCCACAATTTTTTTCGTGAACGGCTGTAGAAAGTCACGAAGCCCGTGTCGCGAGTCTTGGTCAGGGCTTCCTGGTTCATAAAGCCCAGCATGAGAACTTCGTTGTTCAGGTGGTCTTGAACGATGGCCGGGATCAGGCCGTTCTCCTTTTCGAAGTCGAGGTCCATTTTTTCTCCCGAAAAACAAAAAAGCCCGCTGGCGCGTTTGGCGCCAGCGGGCTGATGAGTCCAGCTA
>DATEVZ010000230.1:0-2245 GCA_035258265.1 Candidatus Acidiferrales bacterium | reverse complement strand
AATTCGGCGAGAACCACTTGCATGCCGTTGGAAAGAGTGTGCACGGCACGCTTGGGCCAGGCGACGGGGCGTTCCGGACCAAGCGCTGGAACAGCGTTGGCTGGCGTGTTCGTTGCGGAAGTGCTGGTAGCTGTAGTCATGGGTTTCGTAGTTGTTCCGCTCATGCCGCTACTTCCTTTGCGACCGGACGCCGTACCAGGAGCGCACGATTGCGCGGTACGAGATATTTTTGCGCGGCGGCCTGGATTTGCGCAGGCGTCACGGCTTCGAATCCATCAAGAATGGTATTGATCCTGCCAGGGTCGCCGTCGAACAGAGTGAAGCACGCCAAGTAGTGCATCAGGCCGAACCGGGGCATGTGCGCGCCCATGCCACCTTCGAGATTGGCAAAATAGTCGGCGCGTAATTTTACTTTCAAGGCAGCGAGTTCGTTTGCGGTAATTCCCTGCTCCTGGATTTCGCGGATAATCTCGTCGAACTCGGCAATGACGCTCTCCGTACTGAATTCCAGCTTGTGGAAAATGCGCGTGACCATTTGCGTGGGGCCATTGGTTTCGATGATGTCTGCGCCACCATCGGTTTCGACGGCAATTTGCTTTTCCAGGACGAGCCGACGATAAATTCGCCCGACGCGGCCGCCGTGTAGCGCGCGATCGAGAATAGCTGCGGCGTACCAATCGGGATTGCCGCGCTGTGGAACGGTGTAACCGATGGCGATAGCCGGGAGCGGGCCGAATTTTTCGGGAACCTCGCCCCGGCGCTCTTCGGTTTGCGGTGGCTCGGAGACATCGGCGCGTGGCGGCAATGGGTGCGCCGGAATGTCTGCGAAATATTTTTCGGCCAGCGCGAAACCCTGCACCGGATCCACGTCGCCCACGATCAGTAGGACCGCGTTGTTTGGTGAGTAATACGTGTGAAAGAAAGTCTGAACGTCAGCGAGTGTGGCGGCGTCAAGATCGGCGAAGTCGCCGTAGAAATTGTGAGCGTTGGGCCAATTGCGGAAGGCGACCGGCGGGAGATCCAGCCACGGAAAGCCACCGTACGGCTGATTCATCACGTTTACGCGGACTTCTTCCTTGACCACATCGCGCTGGTTGCGCAGATTTTCGTCGTCTACCTTCAGGGCGCGCATGCGATCAGCTTCGAGCCAGAGCACTCGTTCGAGTGCGTTGGACGGGACGGATTCGAAATAGTTGGTGATGTCGTAATTGGTGGTGCCATTCAGCATACCGCCGGAAGAATTGATGAGGCGGATGTGTTCCATCTTGCCGGCGTGTTCCGAACCCTGAAACATCATGTGCTCGAAAAGATGGGCGAAACCACTTCGTCCGCGTGGTTCAAGGCGAAAACCAATTTGATAGTAAACGCCGACCGTAACGACGGGCGCAGAGCGGTCTGGCGATATGACTACACGCAAACCATTTGCGAGCGTGGCGTGTTCGACGGGAATGTGCAGATTCTTCACTTCTGATTCCTCCTGGAATTTTTCAGCGCGTGATCGAGTTGTTTCAACGTCTTGGCGGGATTCTTGGTAAGAACCCTAGCAGATAGCCGAACCAATGTCGCATAAGAATCGCCGAATTCGTGCGGATGATGGCGCAAGGCGTCGCGGTGCTTTTTGACCGTTGCATAGTCGCCACGCGCAGCGGGGCCAGTCCAAGCGGCACGCGGGCCGTATTTTTCAAAGTTGTCGAGCATCTGGCGCATCAAAGGCAGCAACGTTTGAACAGCGTGTCGGCGCGTAAATCCGATTTCGATGAGCACCTGCGCTGCGGCCTCAGTAAGCGCTAAAGCATGCCCTGCGACGAGAGTGCCGGCAGCATGGTAGGCGGGTTTGTTGCTGCTTGTAACTATCACCGGAACCCCGCCCAAAATGCGCGCGATCACGCTGGCCATGCGGAGCGCACGAGGCTCACCTTCGACGGCAAATATCACGCCCTTCAGGCTCGGCTGTGACCGCTTTGTGAATGTTTGCATAGGATGAATTGAGCCAACAGCGGCGCCACACCGAGCGAGCGGCCACAGAATCGAACTGTCCAGCGCGCCGCTGGCGTGCAGCACAACTTTTCCTCGGCAGCTCCTACCGGCGACACTCGCCAATTTGCGGGCCGCGTGGGCAAGCGCGTCATCCGGCGTGACCAATAGAATAACATCGGCATCGATCACGTCGCGCGTGAGAGTGGAATACGGCGTGCCTGCGCCAATCGAGCGGACGGCAGCACGCGCGCTGGCCGCCGAGCGCGTG